>CAZVBC010000078.1:0-22237 GCA_964625155.1 uncultured Pirellulaceae bacterium | reverse complement strand
CAATCTTGCCGCGCGCAAACGGCTCGAAAGCTCCTGAGGCGGCGAAGTTTAACGTAGCGTCGCTTTGCAGCCGGTTTTCGACAGCAATATCCCCGTCGATGTCGCTGTACACTTGGGTACGAGGCCACAGTTCCACCACGCGCATTGAACGGTGCGGATTAACCAGCTCAACTACGTATTCTGTAACCTTGCCCTGGAATTCCGAAGCAATTTGCGCAGAAATCGAGAACTGCAACCGCATGAGGCTGCCGGTGGTGGTTGGCAAATCAACAACGTTGGGATTGACCGGCTCGGCAATTAAAACCGCAGGAGCATCTAAGCTCACCAGTGAAGGTGTGGCAGAATTCAGTTGCGGTAAAAAGAACTGGAAACCTATACACACAACGCCAACGTGGATTCCCAAGCCCATCGAATGCCTTAGACACCAAGTCGATCGATTTAGCGCATGCAATGCAGCTTTCATAGTGAACCCCCACCTAGATTGCATAACCGAGGGTTACATTGTGAGCTGAGCTAAAGCTGATTTGATTGCTTTACCCAACGTCACAATCGCGAAGATCACCAATACTGGTGCTCGAACATTCCCTGCTGTTAGCCACCACTCGGACCTTAATCCGTTAGTTGAATGCATATCGCCACGTTTGCAGATTCCTTAAAGTCATCAATCGATGACGGGCGACCTAGCCTAAATTCAACTCGTGAGCTCTCTCGTCCTGAAATAAAACAGCCGTGCTTGAGCCAATTCCATCCTAGCGCACTTGGATCGCAAGGCAAGGCTGCGACCAAGATTCTTGGCGACAACATGGGTTTCCCAATCGGTACATTGAGAATTCTCGTTGCGCTTCTCGGGTTTCACAAAGAATTAATCAACTAGGTGGTTTGACTTTACTACTACCGGTCGGGAATATGGGAACTGGATTGCGTTGTTTCTGCGCAACGGTTATTCAGCTCGCTGTTCTATGCAGATGGTGGAAAGTTGTACAAAATCGGTCCTTTTCTATCCGGTCACGATAAAGTGTGCAAAGTAAGCTGCCCATTTTACGAGTTGATAATTCTTCAGGCTGCGGCGTAGTGAGAACAGAAGAGGAATTGATTCGCGACGCCCTACAAGGGCACAGTCAAGCGTATGGCGAACTGGTTATTCGCTACCAAGATCGCTTGTACAGTGCCATGCTGCACATTGTCGGTTCGGCTGATGAGGCCGAGGACGTAGTGCAAGACTCGTTTGTTCAGGCGTACATAAAGCTCGATACCTTTCAGGGAAACAGTCGTTTTTTTACTTGGCTGTACCGAATTGCATTCAACAACGCGCTCAGTCGCCGCCGTCGCCGCAAAGCAGATATCTCGCTCGATGTTGGTAAAGAGCTATCCGGTAAAGAGCCATTGGATCGCCATGAAGCACCCGACGAACCGCTTCTACGACAAGAACGAATTGCCGCCGTGCGCATCGCCATGGATCGGTTAAGCGACGAGCATAAAACGATACTTGTACTGCGAGAAATGCAAGACATGTCCTACGAAGAAATCGCAGAGATTCTTGAGATCAATATCGGGACCGTGCGCAGCCGATTATCTCGCGCGCGCAATCAACTAAAAGAGCTGCTCGAGGAATCGATGAACGACGACCGATGACCAATACCGGTTTAGTACCAGTCTTAACTTAACCTGCCGCTTTAGCAAAGCTGTATAAAGCTTCTACCGTACGAATATAAATGACCCCATCTGCAATTACTGGAGTGCTCATGATCCGTTGACCAAAATCGTACGTCGAGAGTACCTTGCCTTCGCGACCAGACTTCAATACTGTGACCACTCCATTCTCACTAACCAGATAAACTTTTCCATCACCAGCGACCAACGAGGCATAATAGTTACCTCGTCCCTCGGCGCGACCTTGATGCACCATTTCTCCTTTGGCGATATCCAAGATCGTAACGATGCCACTGTCTTTAACCATAGTCAGGTGCCCGTCGTAGACCACTGAGCTGGGAACGGTGGGTAAGCCTCGATTGTAAGTCCATTTCACATATTGGGGCGCCAAGCTACCGCGGGTGCCTGGCTCCAAAGCAACCGCAACATTTTGAGCTCGTTCAAATACGATTGCATGCCGTTTCCATTCTTCCTCTTCTAAATTCTGGTTCTGGTTCAGATCGATACGGAAGAAACGATCCATAACCGGCGAACCGGCCGGAAGTTCCTCTTTGGCAATCATGTTGTCTTTATTCTTGTCGTATTTGGTCAGCGCCTCGGGAAATGGTTCCATCGAAATCCGTTCACCGGCATCTCCACCGGGTGTCCACGTGGCAACATAGATCAAACCATTTTGAACCACGGGAGTACAATCCACGATGCGCGACAAACCGTTAAACCACCAGAGTTTTTCACCAGTGGCCGGATCGTAAGCAGCCAACTGGAGTGAACCGGCAATGAGCACCTCTCTCTTGCCGTCACGTTCCAATATGAACGGCGTCGAGTAGCTGCGCGTCGAATCCGGACGCGGAACTTTCCAAGCGGTTTCCCCGGTCCGCTGGTCGATCGCCGTGATGAAGCTGTCGATGTCGTGATCCTCATTGAGAATCACCTTGTCATCAACCAAAATTGGTGAACTGGCGGCACCGAACTCGTCCTGGAACGGCCCCATTTTCTTTTCCCATAACAGATTTCCGTCCAAGTCATAGCACAACATCCCATAGCTGCCAAAAAATGAAAAGACTTGTGAGCCATTGCAGGCTGGCGTTGCCGATGCTGGACTGCCTGTAGCATGCACCGCCTCAATGGTTGTTGTGGGGACTTTACGAGTCCAACGCACCTTGCCAGTGGCGCGCTCCAGAGCGACCGTGGCCAGTTCTTTCACGTCGGCACGATAAGTTGTCAAGTAAATCGAATTGCCACACACGCAGGGTGTCGAATGACCTGGGGGCAAAGGCGTTTGCCAAAGCTGTTTCGCATCCTTGCTGAAATCGGCGGGTAGGGCAAGGCTGTCCTTAGCAACCCCATAATCGTGCCTGAAATACGATATCTCTTGGGAAAGTCCGCTTGGTGCGCCAACCAAATTGACCACCACCATCGCGATAAATAAAAACATCAACCTGCGCATGTTCAGTCCCCTTTCGTATTTCAAGCTAACGGCGATCATTCTGCAACGACCCACAGATTGCTACTTTTTTGCAGCCGATTTCATGACTGGATCGGACTTCAGTGGTAGTGAGACGGGTTTACCGGATTGTGCACTCTTGTATATCGCCAGGATCAATTCAACGCTCCGCCGGCCTTCTCGACCATCGATTGCCGGTGCGCGGTTATCTTTGATAGCCTTCAAGAAATCCTTGAATAGCTCCGCATGCGCATGATGTCCAATCGCGGACGGATCAGATGCTCCGCCACCAGTTTTGGTTCGCCCGAGCATCTCCTCTCGCAGTTTGTCGTCCTTCTTTGTGGATTTAGCAAACTCCCATTTGATAATGCTCTCTTCTTCGAGTACGGCTGAGCCTTCAGAACCAGACAGCTCGATTTTCTTAAGCGACCCTGGGTAGGCCGCAGTGGTGGCTTCGATCACACCTAACGCTCCGCTGGCAAAACGGACGGTAGCGGCAGCCACATCTTCGACTTCAATGCGCTCGTGCGCCAAGGTTGAAGCATAAGCCGATACTTCTAAAGCTGGCCCCATCAACCACAACAACAGATCGACGCTATGGATGGCTTGATTCATCAGCGCACCACCACCATCCAGTTTCCAAGTTCCTCGCCACGCACCGCTGTCATAATACTGCTGGGTGCGAAACCACTTTACATACGCATCCCCGAGAGCCAACTTTCCAAACCGACCTTGCTCGACCGCTTGGCGTAATAACTGGCTGGACTGATGAAATCGAGATGGGAAAATCGTCGCTAGCTTGACCCCTGCTTTGTCGCACGCATCAATGATGGCATCGCACCGTTTGAGTGTAACATCGAGCGGCTTTTCGACGATCACATGTTTACCAGCCTTCGCTGCGGCGACGGCAGGTTCCATATGAGCACCGCTGGGGGTACAAATGGTAACGACATCCAGATCCGTACGCTTTAGCATCTCGTTAAGGTTTGAGTATGCTTGACCACCAAACTCGTTGGCGATTGCTTGAGCTCGCTCCTCTGCGACATCGAATGAGGCCACCAGCTTTGCACCTTTAATGTCGCGGATCGCTAATGAATGAAACTTGGCGATCATTCCACATCCGATTATCCCAAAGCCAACCGCCATCATGTTTCTCCGAATTTCTAAACTCAATGTAATTCCAAAGTCACTCGCCCGAACCTTGCACCGCCTGTAAATATGATCGCTAGGTCAATTGCAGCTTGGGTCGTCGTTGTCGCCACTGTCCATCATTAAACGGACATTGTAGTTGAGGATAATGTAGGTGGTCTGAAAAGAATCGGCAACGTCCGGCTTTTATGCAAGGCAAAAAATATACTATTCCTTGCCATTACAGTTCGGCTAAGTGAATTGCTCAACGATCCATTCTCTATTGATCCTTCGACGAATATTCGCACAGTTCCAATGGCATGTCGTCCATGGGACAGTTAACCCTGAGAGCTTTGCGGCCGGTATAGATTTCATGTAGTGGCCTGCCGATCAGTTCGCCGCGCCATCCGACCAGCAAGCTGGGTAACGGTGCCTGGGAATCCTCTTTGGCGTTTAGCCAATAGGTAATCAACTCGCGCACATCGTCGGAAGTCCCCACAATCGCCGGCGCGATCTTGTTGCAACGACACAAATAAGCCATCGCCGCATTCAGGAATTGCAGCAGCAGAGCAGAGGAACGGTATTTCTTGGATGTTGAGGACCAAGGCAAGCGAGGTTCAGACGCGATCAAGCCGTCCGCCACACACTTGGCTAGATCAGGAATCATGCGCTGTAGTCCTGCGTGATGCAATCCACGTATATTGCCAATTTTCTTTGGGTCAGCCGACCCACGCTTGGCCAATTCGACAATCAAATCATCGCGCAGAACGCGTCGCGCCGGCATGTCGCGCTGTTCCGCCACACGTTCCCGCCAACGCCACAGCTCTCTAACAATCGCCAACTGACGGCCACGCATTGACTGGACGCCTCCAATGCGATGCCATCCCTCGGATTGGAAACTGGTAATCAAATCCTGTTGCCAGAGGCGAATTTCGTCCTCCATCCACTGCGATCGCCCGAGAGCATCAAGTTCTTGGACCAACATGCCATGCAGTCGAGGCAAGTCTGACACGTCCATAGCCGCATATTCAAGTTGATCAGTCGACAGAGGGCGACGTCGCCAATCCGTCCGCGTTTCGCCCTTGTTTAAAGTCACACCCAGCATGCGATACAGCAAATTCGCGTACGATGCTGGATATTCGCCTCCAAGGATTCCCGCCGCTATCTGAATATCGAACAATTTAGGAATTGTCCGTCCCGTTTGCCGAAAGACAAACAGAATCTCTTCTCGGCCAGCATGGACAATCACCGTGCGATGAGGCGTAACGAACAGCTCCCAGAATTCTGACATCTGAGAAATTGTGCGCGGATCGATAACGTAGATGCTATCGACGGTGGAGACTTGAACTAAACACAAATCCGGTCGAAAACAATCCTCAGCAACAAACTCCGTGTCTAACCCTATTACGCCTGCGTTGCCGATCTCCGACCGCACTTGCGATAACTCGTTATCATTGTCTATGAAACGATACTTCACGCTGCCCTTAGCACTTCCGCTCAATAAACCTAAACTTCAAGGAGGAAACCAGGAAGACATTAAACAAAGTGCTGCGGTTGCTGCATAGTCCCTGCGTCCAATACCCTCGGTTGAACTTCTGCTTGACGTCGAACCTCTGCTTGACTTGGGGTAGCAGGGGAACGAAAACAATGAGACGTTTGCTGGTATGTGTCCGACAGTTCTCGGTAAGGCAATCGGCGATTGAGAATTTACCGTGACACCGGACGGCTTGCGCCGGTTCCGCTAAAAAGTAAGTATTTAGCGCAAGTTGCTCGATATATTCGCCAGTGCCACATTCGATAAAGTGAGGTTTTATGGCGAAACAATTAGCCGGCACGCGTTAGCTCCAGGTTTTCTTTGATTTCGCGAATAATATTGGACGCTACTGCGTTTGGGCTGATCGAAAGTTGTACTGTCCACCTATTGCTTGGCCATTGATGAAAATCCAGGATCCGCTATGCATGCTAAAAAAATGTCTCTTCATTGCAAACATTTCCAACTTTGTGTGAAGTGGATTCACTGTGCCGCGATGATATTCGCATGGCAGTGTATGGCGCCGCTTGCGCAAGCTGTGGAGGGCATGTACCCGATCAGCGAAATTGGTTCCCTGGATTTGAGCGCGACAGGCTTGAAACTGTCTGCCGAGGAGATTTTTAGCTCAAAAAACAGATGCTTGGTCGACGGTATCTGTCGAGTCAATACGTGCACGGGTTCGTTTGTGTCTCCTGACGGATTGATAATTACCAATCACCACTGTGCTTACCGAGCCATTCAAACTGCAAGTACAGCCCAAACAGACTATTTGGCTGAAGGATTTCAAGCTCGTCAGCGGTCGGACGAGATTCCGTCGAAGGGATATACAGTGCGCATTACTGAATCATTCCGCGATGTAAGTCGTGAAGTACTCGCAGTGACACATCCCGAGATGCCGTTTCTGGAAAGAACCAAAGCGATCGAAAAACGTCAAAAAGAACTGGAAAAAATTGCTGAGAACGAAAACCCGGGCTTGCGCGCGGAAGTGGCCGAAATGTTCATCGGCAAGTCTTACATGCTGTTCTTGTACACCTATTTGAAAGACGTACGCTTGGTATTCGCGCCCCCAGCCGCAGTTGGGAATTTCGGAGGTGATGTTGATAATTGGGAATGGCCTCGCCACACCGGCGACTTTTCGTTTATGCGCGCATACGTTGCTCCAGACGGTTCATCGGCCGAGTACTCGCCGCAGAACGTGCCTTACAAACCAAAACGATTCATTCAGATTGATCAGCGTGGAGTCGACGAAAACGACTTTGTCATGCTGCTTGGGTATCCAGGTCGGACCGGGCGTCACAAGACTTCCCATTTCCTAAGATTCGAACGCGATGTTCGATTGCCATTCATCGTCGATCTTTACCAGTGGGAGATTGGTATTATGCAAGCTGCTGGCCAACAGGACCGCAGCGTTGCACTCAAACACACCAGCCGCATACAGAGCCTTGCAAACGTTGAAAAGCGATCGCGTGGCCAACTGAAAGGCTTGCACCGCGCACGTCTGGTCGAAAACCGCGAACTCCAAGAAAGAGAGCTTCAGCAGTTCATCGAAGAGGACCCCAGTCGCCGCCAACGGTATCACAACATACTAGACCAGATCGGGCAAGTTTATGCCCGTGCAAGCGACTCGACACCGTGGGAATTGACGCTCAATAATCTACCCGTAACGTGTCGCAGTCTATCATTGGCCTTCACCGTCTACGATGCTGCTCGCGAACGAGCCAAACCAGATGTCGAACGGGAAAGTGCCTACATGGACCGGAATATTGACCTGACTCGCCAGCAGCTTATTTTGGCCCAACAAGATCTGGACTTAGCAACGGATCGACTCATGTTACGCGGTATGCTGGAAAGACTCGTCAAGTTAACAGTGAACTCGCCATCGGCAAGCCAACGGCAATCCGTCGAGCCTAACACACCGCTATCGTATGAATCGTTGATTCTTCAACTGCGAGACCCGCAAGAGCTGGACAAGTTCATCGATAATTTTTTTGCCAAAACGCGCATCTCAGATGTTGAATTTTTGAAAATTTGCTTTTCAGCCTCGCCGGACGAATTGGACCGAATGCCTGACTCGGCCATTCAATTGATCGCCAAGTGCTATCCAAAATTGATGGACATCCGAGCTATCGAAAAACAAAGGGACGGCGAACTCAATCAGCTTTACGGTAAATTGACGGAGGTCAAGCAGAGTTTTCTGGCGTCAAGATTCGTTCCGGATGCGAATTCAACCCTGAGGTTGACTTACGGTAACGTGCGAGGATTTTCTCCCGAGGACGCTATTTACAAGTTACCCATCACCACGCTGAAAGGTGTGATCGACAAATCCACGGGCGTTGCGCCTTTTATAACTCCTGAGCCTGTATTGAGCATGTACAAGCAGCGCAATTTCGGCAACTTTGCGCACCCCAGACTTGGTGAAATCCCGGTTGCATTGCTGTACGACACGGACACCACGGGTGGAAATTCGGGCAGTCCGATCTTAAACAACGCAGGCCATTTGGTTGGAGTAAATTTCGATCGAGCATTTGAAGCGACCATCAACGACTTTGCATGGAATCAGGACTATAGTCGCTCAATAGGCGTCGACATCCGCTACATCCTTTGGATTACCGGAAGCGTTTACAACGCAGGTAACCTACTGCGTGAAATGGGAGTCGAATGAGGAGGTTGTGGTATCTCAAAGGTTTACCTATGGCGCAAGTCATAACACAATAACACGTCTTGATCGCGCAGGTACAACCGTCCATGCGCGATTACCGGATGTGGCCAACTGTTACCCAAGTGAGATGGTAACTTGAACGACGCCTTCAATTTGTAGGCATCTGGTGTGGCTTCGATGAGCGCCATCACGCCATTTTGGTATCGGAAGTAAAGGTGGCCATCCGCGTACGTGATTGCTGCCGACTCCGCTCCAGGGCCGCGCACAGGTCCCCATTTGATTTTGCCGGTAACCATTTCGATACACGCCGGCAATCCATTATTCTGCCCATGCCCCAGGTAGATATGATCATCGACTAGAATCATCCCTCCGTGGTGATTTTGCAGTTTGTTGCCGGCAAGGAAGTAGATCTCGCGCGCCTCGATACCTGCCTTCGTCTTAGATAACTGTAATAAGGCAGCGCCCGCCCCATAACCTGACGAAGCAAAAACATAGTCGCCATGCACAATAGGAGTTGGGATGCTGGCCACGCCATTGGCAATACGAGTGTAGCCCCACAAAGATGAGCCGTCGGCAGGAGAGATTCCAATCACACCTTGACCTACTAATTGAACATAATGACGCACACCAGCCCCATGGCTGACAACGACTGAGGAGTAACCGGCACCATCGTGTCCTTGCCCTTTCATTTCTGGCGGCGTGGGGCACTTCCAAGCAGTCTTGCCTGTCATTCGATCAAGCGCGACGACTAACGCGTCTTCAGCTCCGGGAGTGCAGATTAACATGCGTCCATCGATTAACGGCGATTCGCAATAACCCCAAGTCGGTACTTTTCCTCCAAAGTCGGCAACGAAGTCCTTGGTCCATACTACATTTCCCGTCCCACGCTCGGCACACACGAGCTTGCCTTTGTAGGATACAGCGTAAACATAGTCGTCGTACACACACGGCGTTCCGGTGGGTTCTCCATCGGTATCGAACTGAGTTGCCCACAACGGCTCACCACTATCCGCGCGGCGGGCGATTAACTGAACCTGGCCATCTATTTCGCCCAGAGTGAACAGTTGATCGCGAGCAACTGAGACCGTCGACATGCCCTTGCCCAAACCCTTTGACGACCAAAGCAGTGTCGGTCCATTCTCAGGCCACATCTCCAGTAAATCAGTTGCCGGTGATTTTCCGTCTCGATTCACCCCGCGCCATTGCGGCCAATCTTCGGCTGCAAATTCATTGGCTGGAGCAGATGTAGGTTGAATTTGCGGCTCGCTCAATGACGTTGGATTATAAAAAGTAAATGTATGACGGTCGCCGAAATTCTGCATGGTCACGAAAGTCACAGCCAATCCACCCACACAGGTTGCAGCTATCAAGAACTTGTTCATTAACAATACTCATCAAGATTGAAAGTTTTGCGATTCTACAGCGAATGCCATCTGCGAAGTCTCTGCGGCAATAACCATAGCGTAACCGATCCACGCGCTCGCGGATACGAACTTCTGCAATCTTGGAAATTGGACTAACTGGCTTTTCCAAAGGACAAGCGAATATTTATGTGGGCCGATTCGCCTTGGCGACAGAATGAATCGCCAAGCCTCTTATAATGATCCCTGTCGCACAGCCCTGAATTTTTCAATTGGCAAACCAGATATGATTGACCGGTAACTGCTCAATAACCAGGCGCATCGGATTTTCGCATTGGTCATTTGTCTTGCAAGATCATAGGATGAACTCGGCTCGTGCACCTGTTATTGAGTAGTTACATTGACCGTGATCTACCAAGTTGAGAAGACTCATGGAAATTCCTTTGACTCCGATGGATTTTGCTCGTCGAGCGCGTCGTTTGTATGCACTCCGCGAAGCAGTCGTTGATGGAGACCAGCGCTACAGTTACGCACAATTCTTCCAGCGTTGCGATCGCTGGTCTGCTGCTTTACAGTCGTTGGGAGTTATGGCTGGAGATCGCGTCGCCAGTATTTCGCCGAACACACATGCGCACCTGGAGTTTTTCTACGCAGTTCCTCAGATTGGTGCGATTGTGGTCCCGATCAATTTTCGACTCAGTACGACAGACTTCGTTTATATTCTGAACCACAGCGGTTCACGGGTCGTTTGCGCACATGCGCAGTTTCTGGATGAGCTCGACAGCATCCGCAGCAGCTTGACGAGCGTCGAGTTTTTTGTTGCTCTTTCAGGTACGAAAGAAGGCTGGCTCGATTACGAGACACTGCTGGCTGGCAGTTCGCCACAGTTCAACGCTGCCGAGATCGAGGAAACTCAGCCGATTGCAATTAACTACACAAGTGGTACCACGGCTAACCCCAAGGGAGTGATAGTAACTCATCGCAATACTGCGCTGAATATCATGGGCCATCTGATGCACAATCGCATCACCAGTGGTGATCGTTATCTTTGGGTGTTACCCATGTTTCACGCAAATGGTTGGACATTTGTGTGGACGATGACTGCCGTAGGTGGACGCCATGTCTGTATTCCTAAGGCCGATCCACGCTTGATCTTTGAAACGATTCAGCGCGAGGGAATTACGTTGCTATGTGCTGCCCCAACGGTGTTGATTAGTTTGGCCAACGCTCCCGCTGAGATTCGTCGTTTAGCGCCTCCGGGAGTTCGAGTTTACACTGCTGGGGCGCCACCTGCGGCAGCTACGATTGAGCGGATTGAGGGGGAATTGGGGTGGGACATCATCCATGTTTACGGGCTGACTGAGGTATCTCCCATCGTCACGATCAGCGAAGTGTTACCAGAACATGCGCAACTTGACCTGCCAACTCGAGCTAAGATCAAAGCTCGACAGGGAGTCGAGTATCTAGGAAACGCCGAAGTACGTGTCGTCGATGAACTCGGACAAGAAGTATCACGCGATGGCCAGGCTTTGGGCGAGATCATTATCCGTGGCAATGCCGTCATGGCTGGTTATTACAATGATCCGGAAGCAACACAGCGAGCTATTCGCGGTGGATGGTTTCACAGTGGTGATGCTGCGGTCGTACATCCCGACGGTTACATCGAAATTCGCGATCGATGGAAAGACGTCATCATCAGTGGTGGTGAAAATATATCTTCGGTTGAGGTCGAAGGTGTGCTGTTGAGGCATCCTGATATTCAAGAGGCGGCAGTGGTTGGTGTACCGAGCGAAAAATGGGGCGAAACACCGCGAGCATTTATCGTGCTCAAGCTCGACGCGAGTGTGACGGCGGATGACTTACAGCAATTCTGCCGCCAGCGACTGGCGCATTTCAAAGTTCCACACGATTTTCAATTCGTGGCGGAGCTTCCCAAGACAGCGACCGGGAAAATCCAGAAATTCATCTTGCGCGGCGGCCGAGCCAACTTGTCTGTTCAACAATGATCTACTCACACACTTAATCGATCGCACCCGTATGTCGCTGCCAATTGTGACGTTGGAAAATCATGAGAAATGGGACTGCCACCAATGCGGATATTGTTGCCGGTCCAGTCTGATTCCCTTGCAGCGAAATGATCTCGATCGACTCGCCGACCAGCGCTGGGATCAACACCCGGATTTTCGTGAAATACGCATCATGGTCCCTTACCGCACCGCAAACAGTTCATATCGCTTGGCTCATCGAGCCGATGGAACATGCGTATTCTTGACCCCTGCGGGACGCTGTCGTATTCACGAACAGTTCGGTGCGGCTGCCAAACCTACAGTGTGTCAGGTATTTCCTCTGCAATTAATTCCGCGCGATCGAACTGCGGTACTGACAGTTCGCCGTGCATGCCCCTCGGCAGCCGCCGACCGTGGACCAGACATTTCAACTCAGCTTCGATTCGTGAAACAGCTCGTGCGAGATTCTCGTATCCAGGCAGATGCAATTGCTCCACCATTGTTAAAGCATGGCGAATATCGAGATTGGAAGACCATTAGTTGTGTGCTTGATTCGGCAGTCCAGCTCCTACAAGATGCGCGGTTTCCTACCGTCCGTCGCATCGTTCATTTGCTGCAATTCGCTGGCTACTTTTCAGCCGCCAAAACACGCCCCCTGTCCGACACACAGATTGCAGAGTTGGCTCACACACTCGCGGAACTCGTTCCGGAAGAATCGCAGCCACTGTTTGCCGATCGTCGTCCACCGAAAAAATATTCCAAGATTCTCTTTCGCACCGTCGCCGTCAATTGCGCTCGACTCCATCCCCAATGTCGATACACTTCGACATGGCGCGCACGATTGGAGCTGGTGAGAACGGCTTGGCAAACACTCAGCGGTGTCGGCGAGTCGCCTCGTATCGGTGATTTTTTTCCTGCCGTAAGATTTTCCGATCTTGAGGCCGCTCACGGAGCAATGCGGCCTGAAATCTACCACCCGCTAACACGATACTTTGAAACGACTGCGGCATCCTATTTATTTGCAACAGCGGATCGACAAGCCTGGCCTGTGATCGATAGCCTGCGTGGACTGGCGATACTGTTTCCCGTTGGATTGTGGCTCTTGCGCTGGGTTGCACGTGGCCGCGACCCGACGGTCGATGACATGTTGCATATCGTTGTCGCGCTTGACCGCAGTCAAGGTTACCAACCACTCACTGGACTCCTGCATCGCCGTCGCTTGACCGCGATCGCCGCTGGTGAAGAACTCGAACGCCTCGCCATCTGGTATGCAAGCTGACAGGTGGCGATTCGCCTGAATTAACGCGAACGAACTACTTTCAGATAACGCTGCTCGGCTGTGATCACTCTCCAGCGGCGCGGCGCATGCGATCGGTTAGCGCGCGGCCAAGCCCTTCTTCAGCGACTCGCTGACAATAGACTCGCTTCATTTTCAAGCGATCGGCCTGCCGCAGCGACTCGTAGAAATCTCGGGCGTATTGCTCGATGCTGTCGAACTGTCGATAGAATCCCATTTGACTGCTATTGGGATGCATAGCAACACATAAACAGGCACAGGCAATCTCGGCTTGAACTTCTTCGACCGCGTCGAATAACTGCACGCGAGCTCGTGGTTGATAATGGGCGTAACGCATTCCAGGTGAATTTACAGCGAAGTTTGTTGGGTTCGGCAACTGGATCGTCGCGTCAACTGATCGCAATTGCTCTAAAGTTATCGCCCCAGACCGCAATAGTTGGGGTGGATCGACCGTGCAGTCGACGACAGTTGATTCCATTCCGATTTGAGACACTTGACCACAAAGAATTGCATCGATGTATCCATCCAAGTCTTCAACGACGGCTTCGACGCTGGTACCGCTGGGCTTACCAGATCGGTTCGCAGATGGAGCGGCTAATGGCACACCAGCGTAGCGTAAGAACTCGACCGCGAGTGGGTGTTGCGGAATGCGAACACCAACGCTGTCAAAACCTGCGGTGACCGCGTCAATGATGACTGGTCGTTTGGGAACGACCACAGTAATTGGTCCCGGAGCAAATGCGTCAAGAAACTGTCGGGCGGAGAATGGGACATGCCGACTGACGCGATCCAGGTGATTAATATCAGGTACATGCACGATCAATGGATTATCGCTAGGACGCCCCTTGGCAATAAACAATTTGGAGATTGCGATCGGGTTGGTTGCATCGGCACCAAGTCCAAAGACGGTTTCAGTGGGGAAGGCCACTACGCCTCCTCGACTAATAATCCTCGCAGCTTGAATCGGGTCGGTAACGAGCTGTGTTTTCATTGGTCTTTAGGCAGGAAAAGCCACCGCCGCTCCATTCCGACTAGCGCGGACTGGATTTTATGCGAATCAACTCGACAATCCACAGTGTTGTATCACCTATGGAACTAACAACATCTGTGCCCCAAGCGTTGACGCCACTGCTGCCCCCCTGAGCAAATGCAATCAAGAATCCAAGTACCATCAAATTCGACGTGGGCAGGTACATCCAACAGAATTGTCTGCCCAGTTTCTGTAAATCAGTTTGATGAAAATGAGTTTCGCGATAGGTACTGACAATGTGGTAGCCTAACGCGACCCCCAACAGCAAACCGCTCCACGGCAGGCCAGAAAAGGGCATGATGTACGCCACCAACGATAACAGCAAGGCAGCCGTGGGAAAAAAATAAGGAGCCGAGGTGATCAACCAATTCCCTTTACCGGTGAAACGAACTTCACTCCCCTTGCGCAGCGACGCTTGGAATCCAACAATCGTATGACCAGTAATCACTGCAAAGATGGCATGCGTCAACTCATGTTCCAACGCGATCAACCAGCGACCTACAGAACTGCGCCCCAACCAGCGCCGCCAAATTGCCCAGAACACTATCATGCCGAGCAGAAAAGGAATCAAGGGAATTGGATCCGCGAGAACCCTTCCAAACAATAGAACCAGTGCCCATGCGGCAAATGGAAACGCAACGAGCGCTGCCAAACCCGCTGGCCATTTAAGTCCATTGATTATCCAGTCGACGCGGTCGGTCCAATTCATCGACTAAACTTTCTGCGCGCTCTCGAACTTCGAGGTCATTAGAAATTACGTGATAGGTCCTTTGAGTTTATCGACTATTCACGACAGGCATCGCGTAAACATGTGGAGTAAAATGTTGAGTGATTGGCGAGCCGAATAACGTATGGCAATTTGCGTCATGTACCAGAATTGGCAGCAGGTTTCCCGCCTGCCGTTCGTCACCTTCCCAAACTACGATTCTATCGCAGCGAGTTCTGCCAGTCATTTGGCGTTGAGGACCTGGATCGTCTCGGCGGAGAGATAACTTGCTAGGCCCTTCCACAAGTACTTCAACCGCCTGCCCCACAAAACCACGATTAGCCTCTTCGGCAATGCGATTGGTCAACTCTAAGAGTTCAACGTTGCGTTGCTGCTTAACGGCTTCCGGCACATCGTCGCTGAGTAGTTGCGCGGCCTTAGTACCTTCTCGCACCGAGTATTTAAAAATGAAGCTGTTCTTGAAACGACAGCGTTCTACGAGACGCAACGTCTGCTGGAAATCATCATCGGTCTCTCCACAGAAACCCACAATAAAGTCGCTTGCTACCGCAGCCTCAGGAACCGTGGTTTCGATACGTTCCATCATGTCCAAGTAATCTCTGACGGTGTATCCACGCTTCATGCGAGCCAGAATGGCATCAGAGCCGCTTTGCGCAGGAACATGAAGGTATGGCGAGCATTTGGGTAAATCTCGAACAGTTCTCAATAATTCGACGGTCATATCTTTGGGATAATTAGTCACGAATTTGATGCGGCAAATACCTTCGATTTCGTGAATTACTTCCAGCAGGTCGGCCAAGCGGGTCGTACGCTCGCCATGCTGAAAACGATAGCTGTTCACCGTTTGACCGAGTAGCACAATTTCTTTGCAGCCTTGCGCAGCAAGCAGACGTGCTTCAGCATAGATCTGTTCCGGTGCACGGCCCTGTTCGGGTCCACGAGTCATCGGCACCACACAGTAAGTGCAAAACTTGTCGCAACCGTACTGTATTCGCAAATAGGCTTGATACGGGGTCGGACGCATCGTGGGATCACGCAATGGATCGAACGACTCATGACTGCGGCGGATTTCTTCCTGGCTTCCGTCCCGCCGACCGAGACTGACCGACATCTGTTTACCAGACCCAGCGGAGATCTGTTCCAATAACCCGGGAATCGTGTGCAATTGCCCTGGACCAACGACAAGATCGACATAAGGTGCTTTGTCAAACACCTTCTGTTGATCCTTTTGGGCCATGCAACCCATAACACCGATGATTTTCTCGGGATGCTGTAGCTTTAAATCTTTAAGCAGGGCAAGATGATTGTAAGTTTTTTCTTCAGTGTGCTCGCGAACACTACAAGTATTAAACAAAATCGTATCTGCGGACTCTGGACGGTCTGTTAGCTCGTAACCCTGGCGACGCAACGAAGCAACGACGACTTCACTGTCCAGAATGTTCATTTGGCAACCGGCAGTTTCTATGTACAGCCGTTTGAATTGCTTGCGGTCAGTCATCAAACTTACAATTACGAGGTTTTAGTTACTCAGTGATTTGGAATTATTGCAAACGCTCGCGACAACGCTTGTCACATCTCGTTATTCTTCGTACCTGCACGAATCTTGTCAGAACGTTCCATCAATCTTTGCGCCCGGCTTAGCCTTTGGGCTCGCTCTTTATACTGCTTGATGTATTCCATTAACAATTCGATCAGAAAGAGTTGGCGTCGTCGCATCATGGAAAGCAAGCAGGCTGCACCCACAGCAGCACCAACAATCCAGAGAATCATCTCCGTTTCCATTGTGATCCCCACTTTGGCCAGACCTCAGTCACGCCCATTTGACAATCGAGAATTCTACTACATTCTTGCAGGCTTCGTCAGACCGTCGAATGACGCAAACCGTTGAGGCCTTGCATTTGACGTGATGGACAACGTAGGTGGTGGGCTCGGAACTCAAGGACAATTAGGGGAGGGCAGGCAAGAACACCCCGGTCAGCCCGCGCTTAATGCCAATTACTTGCTGATAGTTTTTTGCAGCCCAGCCGGCGCGAGCCACTCGGTTGTTCAGGCGAAATTCGGCCAATCACCGATGGCTGCTAGCCTGAGTGGAAACTGCACGAGCGGCCCGATGGGTACGCGCTTAAAATTAAACGCTTGCTCGGCCTGCGAATGTGCGTCCGCCAAATCCACAAACCGAGCAGAAGTTGAGAAACGCCCCATTTGCAGCTAACAAACCGGCGATGCGCAGGATAGACCTGGGATTCGACAAGTGATTTTCAAGTGTTAATGGCGATTAGCGAGAAGTGTCGATAATTGCCCTATCCCAGACCTACACGCATCGATTGCGGTAGGTGTATGAAGCATTACAAGCGGATATTAAACGTCTTTCCGTTCGACACTTGGGGCGATGATGTGTTGGTTATCGACGTCATGCCCTTCTTCGAGATATTGTTTGGCACCGTAGTCGTAACCACCGCGATAACCGCCGCTGTAGTAGTTATTTCCGTAGCGGTAACGATATGCATACCGGTAGTCGCTGTAGCTGTAAGAGTAACCATAGCCAGCGTTTGCGGAAACACCGTTGATAACAACGCCGAGCACATTGGCGTCAACCGATTCCAGGATTTTTGCCGCTCGGTTAGCAAGTGGCTTTACATTCCTTCGCAGTCGCATGGTCAGAACCACTCCGTCAACTACGGCAGCAACCGCACTTGGATCGCTGACCGCCAACAATGGTGGCGTGTCAATCACAATGATGTCAAACTTTTCACGCAGCACCTTGACCAAATCCGCAAACCGTTGACTACTGAGCAATTCGGCGGGGTTGTTTGGCCGTTTACCTCCAGGCATCACTGACAAGTTCGGTACCATGCTCTCGTGGATAGCGTCACTCAATTCTGCTGTACCTGCGACCACCGTCGCCATACCAATTTCACCGGAGAAACCAAACAACTTCGCGATACGCGGGCGCCGGAAGTCAGCGTCGATCAACAGGACGCGACGGCCTGATTGAGCCATCGTAACCGCCAAGTTCGATGACAATGTCGATTTGCCGTCGCCCGGTACAGGGCTGGTAATTTGGATAACTTTCAGATCACCACTACGATTGCTGAAGAACAATCCTGTCCGGATACTGCGGTAGGCTTCGCTTACACGTCCCTTACTATGATGAATCGTGCAAATTGACGCGTCGATTGCTTCATTTGCCTTCTTTACGCCTCCCAAAGATTCCATCGCAGGAATATGTCCAAGCACCGGAACTCCCATTTCCCCGGCGATTTCATCTGGGGTTCGGAAACTCTTGTCCGCGAAATCCAATAGAACGGCGATGCCAGCAAGTAAAGCGAAACCCAATGCGGCACCACCAAATAAATATGGCAACAATTTGGGACCATATAAATATCCAGTCGGCGGCATTTCCAATTCTTTTAGGTCTCGCTGGTTCGACAGCGGGAGAACACTGATTTCTTCAAGCTTCTTGTTGACGGCCTGCTGCAGCAACTCGATATTGCGCCGTTCCGCGTCTAAGCTTTCGACCGTGTCGACGTAATCTTCGATTTCTTTGGCTTTCTTCTTTTGTTCTGCAGCCTGCGTTTGATAGGCTAGCTCCAAACTCTTCAACGTATCGATCGAACCAACGATTGTCTCTTTAAGCAAAGCCAATCTTTGGCCAGAAGATAGAGGAACCGATTGCGCTGGCAACGTTGCTCGATATTCCTTCATCTTCCTTTCGAGTTCCAATTGAGCCTGTTTTTCTGCGTTGGCTAAATGAACTCGCAGAGTCCTGGTTGATTCGATCTCTGACGTAAGGCTTTTAACGTCCGGATGATTGTCACCTGCTCCACCTTTGCGCAGGATTTCGAGACGGCTTTGGAGGGTGATCAATCTAGTTTGGGCCATTTCCGAGTTCGAATTCTGGTTGAGCGTCGGAGGGACCAAGCCTAAATTGCCATTCGCATCTTGCGTGAAGCTCAATCTCGGGTCACGACTAGCGATGATGTGCAACAAAGAATCCGGGGTCCGGCCAGCTTTTTCGCCAGTCACTATAGTCTCGAACATATTCTCCATTTCGGTCCGCTCTTGTATGACATCACTAATTCTTGTGTTGAGCGCTTCGTAGGCTTTGGTAAACGGATCGGTGCGCGAACCGTTTTCACCGTAGAACAACACTGGAGCATCTTGCCTATTGCGAATCGTTTTCGAACGTTCAGAATGCGCAGCGTGCCGAGAACTAATTTGCTCAGCCGCCTTACTGATTTCTTCGATCAGTTTGGTACTTATTCCTTGCGCCTCTTCGGTCAAGTGATCGTTATACGCTTTCACAATTGCGTTGACGATCGAAGCAGAAAGTTGCTGGCTTTCACAGATGTAGGTAATTTCGATCAGAGTGGTGTTGATGTCCTTATCACCCGGCTGGACCTTCAACATCTTTGGGCGCCTAATCCAAGCGGCCACACCGTCGGCTGAACCGGCCCCATCACCGATTAATTCGTTTAACTCGCTTTTGATATTTTCATTGACCAATAGCAATTCTGCGGCCCTGCGAACAATCTTTTGGCTTCCCACGACTTTCGATTCGTCCGCGCGATTGACGTTGTAACCGTCGTCGCGTCCATATGGATCCAATCGAATGGCTGACGCCGGAAATTTGTTAACCACTTGAATCAGTGCGGTTGCGGCAAATTGGGTAGTCTGTTGCTTGAAGAACAAATACCCTAATCCCAGTCCGAGAACTGTTCCCAGAATCGGCAGCCACTTCCAGCGCCACAACACTTTGACTATGTCGAATCCATTGTCCGCGCCGATTTGGGAAGTATTGTCCGAAGGGCGAGGACCGTTCGAAAGCATTTCCATGGCTGATGCTACTTTCAAAGACTTTAAGGACTAAAGGCAGGCAAACCTGCCATTTGTAATTGACTCAAACAACCAAGCCTGGCTTCCCGGCGAATGGAGAGCCCAAGTCCTTTAAGCTCACTCAACCTTACTCACAAGTTGTTTCATAAGATTATAGAGAACTATTGGCAAAGCTGTACCAAATCGACAGGTGTCTTTACCAACAATTCATGGCTACCACTCAGAATACTTCCGTCAATTACTACAGACTGCACAGTCGCTGTAAATTGCCCCGCAGTATCGAGCAGCCCCTATTGCTCAGGGTGATGTCGAATTTTAACTTAGTTGCCGTCAGAGTCCAGTTGCGCAGCAACTTTTTTCTCAAATGCGACGTATTCACCATTTTTGGGGTCGTCTTTCAGGCAGCTTTGAATTTCTTGGTGTGCACCCTTGAGATCTCCCATGTCCATCAGCGCGACAGCCAACCGAAATCGAATATCATGGCGGGTTGCACGCAATGTTACTGCGATGCGCAACAATTTGGCTTCGAGCTGGTAATGCCCACTTTCACGAGCGACCCACGCATATTCGATACTCTCATCCCAATCTGGAGAAGCGATCCTTTCGATTTGTTTGACTAACTCGGGCAGCAGCGTTGCGCGGTATTCTCGCCACTTGGGGTGCGCAGCCAGAATTTTGCACGCTGCGGCTCTTGCCGACAGGTTTTGGGGAAGCAATTGCATCAGCTCGGAGGCAGGTAAATGGTAGGCCAAGCTGGAAAGTGTTCGAAACAGCCGACGAGGTGCAGACGCAACCACACCTTTGAGCATTTCCATACCCGGCCGTTTCTTTTGCTCGAGCACTAACAAATGGGCGATATCCACAGCAATCTCGCGTCTCTGTCCGGCGAGCACATAAACGCGCGCCGCAGTTTCAATTTGTTCGCGTGGTTTCATCCATGCAAAGTCGCTGTGAAAAACGCCTACGGCGCTGCGCCAATCCTGCGGAGATAACTGTGATGCCAGAAGATAGCCCTCGTGGATTTTCCTCGCATATTTGGCATTGACGGGATCGGCTTCGACCAGTTGTTTGAAGTCGAGCGGAACTTGAGCAGGATAACGCACAGCCGATGCGACGAAACGCGGATTTGTAAAATCCTGGCGTTTGTCCAGCGGTACATCACCCCAATCCCAGGCTTCGATTGCTCGTTGTTGGCAAACATGCTGCAAACCTCGCGACGATTGAACCAATGCTTCAGGGTGCATGGGATAGCGTTCAAGCAGGCTAACCGCTTCAGTACCGATCTGCACGGGAGTAAGTTGTTCGCTATTGTCCCCCTTTTCCTTCTCCGAATTGGTTCGAGTTAGTTGAGCGCGGTAAGCAAATTGTTCACTCGCAGCATAACCCGCCAGTGCATCGAAACCACTCCAAGTTGCTAACAACAATATCACGGCTGTGGCTGCGTAGCTGGCAACGTGCTTCGGCAAACTGGTTGGCCTGCTTCGTCGACTGCTTGCAGCACGATCATGTCCTCGGCTACGTTCGGCAGACAGTCGCTGGCTCTCGCCGTAGAACGCTCCCAATAAAGCCAACAGCGGTATAAAGACGGCGGGCAGGATTAGGCTGAAGTCGACTAACGACTGAATACCGATCGCAGTCAAGCTGTAGACCACGGCCACTAACACTGAATTCTTATGTTTCTTGCGATCGAGCTCTCGCAATAATCTCCTGAAAATAGACGTCATAACGAAGATCAAGACAACCAAGCCAGAAATGCCACACTCAAAGATAAGTTCCATGGGAATGCTCTCGGCATGGTAAAACCACATGTCAGGTTCCATGGTATGAAACGGGAGAATTCCAAAATGAAACGTACCCAACCCGCTACCAAACAGCCAATATGTCGGCAGCGCTTGCAGCACCAAACTCCACAACAGCAGGCGAACATTGCCACCCCATATAACATCTTCTTCGAAGCTCTCAAACCGATTGGAGATTCGGTCATCCAAATCAAAAAAGGAAGTAAAAACCATCGTTGCTGAACCTAAGATGGCAACCACCAAAATAGTCTGCAAAAACCCTGCTTTCTTACCCAAGACGATGGCCATCACCACGAGTCCAGCACTTACGTGAGCGATCATCCCTCCACGGCTGTTCGCCGCTACAACTCCAATGCTCAGAATGAGGATCGCTGTGAGCGCCGCGATGCTCATCGGGCTCAACTCTACCAACACGTCCTCCATTCTGCGGCGCATGCGGGCGAGTATATCTGCGGATGGATAAGTTATCTGATAATTGGAAGATCTATTCTTGCGTTGGTCACGTATGGAAATACCTAGCAAAGTCAGTGCCGCACCAATTGCCGACGCATAGTATTGCGGAGCTGAGTTGCGAGATACAAAGGTACTGAAGTTTGAAGTATGGGGCATGTCCAGCCAAGTCCATTTATCCCAAGCCACAGTTTGTACTAAGCCCAAAAAAGCATGCCCACAGGCAATAGCCACCATCACCGAGGCTAGCGAAATAATCGCTAAACGTGACGCGAAAAGCTGAGTGGCGCAGACTAGACACGTGACGGCAGGCACCATG
>CAZVBC010000077.1:0-22406 GCA_964625155.1 uncultured Pirellulaceae bacterium | reverse complement strand
CTGACCCAAACGTAAAACTCGTGGCAATGGGGGACGCCTTCCAAGACCGCTTGGAACTGAGTCTCGAGGCTTTGAAGAGGCGAGCCGAGGGAGCGGACAAGATCGATGTCCCACAGGAGCGTCAGTTTGTTGGATTCGACGCTTATCGACAAGTAATTGCAAGCGGCGTCGATGTCGTTCTATTGTGCACGCCTCCTCACTTTCGACCATTACATCTGCAGGCTGCTGTGGACGCTGGCAAGCATGTGTTTGCCGAGAAACCAGTGGCCGTTGACGCTCCAGGCGTGCGCAAAGTACTGGCAACTTGCAGCGCAGCGAAGGCCAAGAGGCTATCGATTGTCTCCGGATTGTGTTTACGCTATCACGCAGGTTTTCAAGAAGCTGCTGATAAAATCCACGCAGGGGAATTGGGTGAAATCCATACGTTGCAAGCCAACGATTTTCGCGGAGGAATTTGGGTCAAGCCTCGCAAACCCGAATGGACCGATATGCACTGGCAAATGCGCAACTGGTACTATTTCACTTGGCTCTCAGGTGATTTTAACGTAGAGCAGCACATTCATTTTCTAGACGTTTGTATCTGGATGATGAACAACGAATATCCAGTCAAAGCCATCGGCATGGGTGGCCGTACCGTGCGCTCCGGAGAAGAATTTGGCAACATCTACGACCACCACAGCGTCATCTATGAGTTTGCTAGTGGTGCTCGTCTGTTCAGTAATACGCGCCAAATGCCAAACTGTGCCGGAGACATGAGCGCGCAGGTCGTAGGTTCGAAAGGGCGAGCCAGCTTGAACGAACGACAGGGAGGAGTCGTGATCGATGCGAACGCCAAATGGGTATTCGGAAAAAAGGAAAACGACATTTATCAGACCGAACACGACGATTTGTTCAAAAGCATTCGACTGGGCGAGCCGGTGAACCATGGCGAGTATATGGCCAAGAGCACTCTATTGGCAATCATGGGACGAATGGCAACGTACACAGGCAAGTCCATCACCTGGGAGGCGGCCATGAACTCGCAAGAAGATCTATCTCCACCGGCATACGAATGGGGGCCACTCGCGACTCCAGCAATTGCGTTACCAGGTATTTCGAAGTTCGCTTGAGTCCAATCAAGCCGAAACACCTGGGCCTGGGGAGGAAGCGTGCTGGGTCGAACACGCTCCTCCCCGAACTTCCCTCCCGGTAGTTGTCTTGTTCTCCAAGGCACACGGTGCGGTGTTTTCTCTGTGATCGTATCCGATCGAAAGACTCAACATCAATTCTGAGGCCGGGTGCGTTGTGCCGATGCTGTTTTGTTCCGCTGAACTTTGGGCATCTCCAACACCCCTTCGTACAAACCTCCAGCACGAACGATATAGAACCTGGCCTTGGATTGCGTTTTCATTTCATTTGAATTCATAATCCACTCCAAATCCTCCCAGTCGGGCGTCTGCCAATTAATTAGGCCGACTAGGATATCTCCGTTGCGAATCAAAGCGTTTGCGGCTGGACTATTGTCACGCACCTGCCACACTTTTAAGCCACCTTTGTAGTTGCCTTCGACTTCCAGTACGCGTTGTGGGTCAGTGGTCTGTAGCCGCAATCCAAGTTGGCGCCAAACACGTTCTTCAACTTCGTTCGCTTCAGGTTTGCTGGTCTTATTAGAAGCCATCGACACAAGCTTAGCCAACGGCTTTAGATCCAACGCCACTTGCCCAACCACGCCACTGCGCAGGTAATGCAATTCAACTGAGTCAGTGGCGGTTGAGTTTGCCAGCGCCAATTCATATTCGAGGCGGTTGGTGACATTCTGGCCACCGATAGATGTTATGACATCTCCAACGGCCAATTCTCCAGACAATACTTTGCTCGCAGCGGTAACAGCAGCAACTTTAAGCGAACTGGTACTCGCGTTGTGTTCGGTCCTTACTTCAACGATATCGTCCAACCGATTTCGGCGAACGTTGGCAAGCAGGTCGGCAGCAATTTCCATCGCATTGTCAACTGGAATTGCGAATCCAATTCCTTGAGCACCTACACGTACGGCCGCATTGATACCGATCATCTTGCCTTCGGCGTTCAGGAGCGGTCCGCCCGAATTGCCCGGATTGATACTGGCATCGGTCTGGATTAGATCGCGGTACTCCTGTGCACCGTTCACTGGGATATTTCGATGTAATGAACTGATTATGCCCTCAGTAACGGTATGGTGATAACCAAACGGATTGCCTATCGCGATCACCGGCTCTCCGTGCATCAAATCCGATGAGGTGCCAAACGCAATCTCTTTCAGCGGCGAACGAGGACTGATTTTTATCAGAGCCAAGTCGCTACTGGGGTCATGATCGATTATCCTGCCAATGTACTTGGTGTTATCGTGAAGCGTCACTTCGATGCGGCTGACGTCCTGCACGACGTGCTGGTTGGTCAGAATATAACCGTTCTCATCGATGATTACGCCGGACCCCATGCCGTTGACCTGATGCGGCTCGCCAGACGAATTTCCTCCACTTGCCGATGGTTTATTCCCTTCAATGTTCACTACTGCTGGTTCAGCAGCTTTGATCGCCAAAACGGTTCGTGTGAAGCGCGGCGAATCAGCCGATTGCGCTGGTGTTTGTACAGGCGCAACAAGGCAAATGGTGGCAATGGAAAAAACCATCCAGTACCACCCTGTGCGGTTAAAATTCTGCAAGGTTCAGCCCTTCCGAGGCGGGATCTTCGGTTGGGAAATGTCACCAAGATTTCTCTTGATGACAAAACGCTGTCGCGACTCGTTTTGCGGGTCGAGTACTGTCGACGCGGATTGAATCGGCTGGTTCAGATAAGGGGCTTGATCCGCTAATTACTCGCCAGCAAGGATTCGCTATTTTTACAATTCATCAAGATAGGTAAAGAATTCCTTGGAAATAGACTCGTCCGTCGGAATCTGGGAACTTATTCCGATTGGTGAGAATGATCGAGCGCGAAACGCTCCGGCGGAGCGAGGTTTCACCCGAATCGAACGCTAGCGACGCATCATAACGAGCTATGCCAGCAAATGTTTCTGGCAATTGCTCCAATTGCAAGCACTATTCCACCAGCCGATTGCGTCTTGCTTGAGACTCGTCGGCGAAAAGATCTTTCGATCGCGCGGCACAAATATTTTCAAGTTCTTCGTGTAAGAGATTCAAAGCGTATACGTCGTTCCGTTAAATAAACTTAAAGGGCGATTAGTTGTTGGTCCATCAAGGCTCTGGCGGTGGTGATTTGGTCGTGATCTAACGAAATAACTGTCGCCTGGGGTGCTAAATCAGCGAGTATCTGAAGCATGCGGCCATGACAACTGAGCAGGATTGTCTGAATATCGGTATCCCAATTCAGGAGAGCTTCGACGGCAAAACGCGCCCTTTGATCATCGAAGTTTACAAAACAATCGTCCATGATTACAGGTAAAGGTTCATGGTGAGCACAATAATGATCGATGAACGCCAAACGAATCGCCAAGTACAATTGTTCGCGCGCGCCAGTACTCAGTTTGTCTGGTTCAGTAGCAACTCCGTCGACGTCGCGCACTAAGAAGCCACCATTCTTGCCCGGGATTTGTTCTACTCGCGTGTACCTACCGCCAGTCAATTTGGTCAAATGGCGCCGCAATTGTCGCATCAGCTCGGGTTCGTGTTCGCGACTGAAGCGATCAATCGTCCGCGCCAATAATTGATCCGCAAGTTTGTGAATAATCCACTGCTCGGACAACTCCGACAATTCGCCCCGCAAACGCTGGAGAAAATGTGCGAGTCGAAGTGCTTCGTCGCCGCATTGACGCTGGCGCAGTTCGTTATCGAGCGCACCAATTTCCTGTTCAGCCTCCGCACGCTGTTGATCAACCTGGCGGATCATCTGCTGCAAATCGTTTTTGCGCAGCAAAAGGGTCGCTGCATCATGTTGTGTTAAAGTCTGCTTGAGCGATTCCAACGATTGATCGCGGGCGACCGCCTGTAACCCAACTTCGAGCTGACATTTCCGCTGATGCAGTTCGCTGTTTTGGTCAGCTTGTTCCAGCCAATGATCAATTTGCGATCTCCCCTCAGCTTGGCAAGCGGTTACCATGTGATCGATAGCCGCGTCGCAGGCTTGCAGTTTGCCAAGTAGACCGGCAACGACCTGTTTTTGATTGGTCTGTGCATCGATCAATTGTGAGCGCCGCGCGTGCTCTTGTCGCGTTAAACGCAGACGTTGGAGCCAATCGCCCACATGCAATTCAGCCGAGACATGCCGCTCCAAATCCAACGCCAATCTCTGTGCTAAACCAATTACTTGCTGTTCGAAGCGTTGGATTTGTATATGACTCTCCTGCAACCAGCGGTCCGCTCGCCCGAGGGCCGCGTATGACTGCCGCGCTCGATCCAAGATCCCCAGTACAACTGGCATATTCTCCAATTTCCAATGCGGTGGGTAGTGCGTCGTACTGAGCCAATTGGAAAATTGTTCGCGGCAGGTGTTCGATTCACTCTGGCATTGGCCAAGTTCTAACTCCAATTGCGAGATCTCACTTTGCAGAGTATTCGCCTGCTGGGCCAATTGCTGTTGCTGGCTGGCCTGGCTGCGCCAACGATGAATTTGGTAGCTCAGTGAATCGATCGGCGGAAATGGAACTAATTCAGCCGGCCATCGAAGTTGTAGGCTACGTAGGCTTTCCTCTAGGAAGGATTGCTTTTCAGCGATTTCCTGTTTAGCCAAAATCAACTTTTCTTGTTTGCTCTTCCAAGCTCGAAACTCCTGGCTCCAAACGAGCATTTGCTCTGGAGGTAACGGGTGTAAAATTGGTGCCCACAGAGCTTGCCAGGTCGAAGCCAATTCACTCTGGCGACGTTGCAGTTTTTCGACAGTACTGTTCACTCGCTTTTGTTCGATTTCGAGTTGCTTAACCAGCCGTTTCTTTTCGTTGAGGGTGGCAAGAACGTCGGCGGCTTCCAGCAAATGGCTAATCAAAATGTCGTTTTGCACGGCCAATTCCTGTAACTCAGCTAGCCGGGCAAGTTGTTCATCCTTGGTGATAGTGGCTGCCAGAAGGGGCATCTGTAGATCGTCTCGCCAACTTGTAAGACGTAAGTCTCGTCGCGACCAAACACTGCGCAGTTCGTCCAAAGGCAAAGTGGAGGATTGCCCGGAGTGCTGATTCAGATCGGCAATTGTGCGTACTAACTCGTTGTTGATTCGTTCTTGTTCGCGACGGAGTTTGGCTAGTTCACGATCGGCCTCCGAGAATCTAACCACATACTGCTCTATTTCCTCGCCAGCAAGCGGCTTCCAGCCGATGTCCAATCCTGGCGCACCCAGCCGCAGTGCGAGTCGCTCGGCGATATCTTGCAGAGACTTTTGATTTTTCTCGATCGCTTCAGCATCTTGCATGCGCTCGAGATCTCGGGCGGCCAATTCGATTTCACCAGTACAACGTTCCAGTTCATCCAAGTTTTCCGGAAGAATCGTTGAAGTGCTTGGCTGACCGAGTTTGGTTCGCAACTGCTGCGCGGCCGCCGAACTCAGCTTGAGCGTCTCGTGCTGTTTCTCGTTGACTGCGAATCGATTAAGGATGCGATCGAGTTGCTGTCGGTGCGAAGCTGTCAGTTGGAAGTCCAAGATCTTAGCCAGGCTCGTCGCTGATTCCGAGCGTACTGGCGGTACAGAGACTCCGGAAGAATCATGTGCCTCAGCCAGTTCGTGGCACAATTCAGACTCAAGGCGAGACAATTCATTTTCAGCTTCCGATTTACTACTTTGCCAACTCACTTCCGCGCGGCGCAGGGCCGCAATCTCTCCCGCCTGGAAACCGAGCGATTCAATTTCCTTTTCCTGGTCTAGCCATTGACTGGAACCATTCATTCGCGATTGTTCCAACTGGTTCTCTTCAAGGCTCTTCGTTTCTGCGTCGAGCTGAGCTGCCAGTTTCTCACGCTTCTCTTTCAGATCCATCCACTGGTGACAAAACGCGATGTCAATAACTGCCGGTACTGGTTTGGCCAGCAGTAACCGCTCGATGGAGCTCAACTCTGCTAACATGGGTAGGGCACCTGCGAGGCTCTCGCAAGTCGACAGCTCTGAACGCAGTTGCTCCAATTGCGATGTCAATGATCGGCTACGTCGTTCGGCGTCATCCATGCGCAGCCGCAAGCTTTCCAAGATAGCTGGCGAAACTTCAACCGACTCGAGCCGCTTTTGAACATCGCGGATTTCCGCGAGCTTCGCATTAATGCGTCCACTACCGCCACTTTTTTTGAGCGTTTCGCTCAGGAAATCGCTGATGTTTCTCTGCACCCAAACTAGTCGATCCAATCCACCTAAGCCACCTCCCGCAAGCGCATCGGCAAGTTTGGAATGCTTGAGTGCTTCGTTCCCTTTGCGGAGTTCGTCTAGTGAGAAACCAAACAGTGACTCGTATGCTTTGAGATCAAAGTTGCCGAGAATACTACTAAGTTCCTCGGCAGAGAGTGGCGTTTGGCCATTGCGTTTTCCGGAGTAGGCATCGACTTGTTTCTTGCGTCGCGAGAATTCGATACGTTGGCCATCTCGCAAGATCGCTCGCACGTTTGACGACATGGTCTTGCCGGTCAAATAGGGAGACTTGACCGGAAACCCAAATAGAGCTTGCCGGAGTCCGTTTAAGGCTGTTGTTTTACCAGCTTCGTTGGAGCCATAGATCAGCACCAGCGAATCGCTGGCCAGTGAAAACTGCTTCATCCCGTAAATACCAAAGTTTTCTAAAATAAGAGAATCGATCTTCACGTTCCTGCTCCATTGTGAATTCTCGATCGCAATAAATCTGCCGCCTGCTCCAGTAGACGCTCCAGTTCGTCCTGCCGGTGGTTTTCTTCCCACAGCGTCCAACCAACGGTCTCCAATTCTCCACGAACTTTTCGCGACAGTTCTTCCAGCGACTTGTGCAATTGAGTCTGCTGACCAGCGGCAAGTCGGATATCATCCACGACATCCCGCAAGCATTGAAGTGGCAAGTCAATGTCTGCTGACGATGAGCGAGCCTCAGGCATTTCCGTAGCGATTTTCACTGACTCAAGCCAAACATTTCCCAATTCATGCACGCGATCGGACAGGGTGGTCGTCAGGCGTTCGACTACAAACGGATCCGATAAAGTGGCATGCAAGTGGCTGTGGCCCGTCAACGTGACTCGCACAGCCAGATGCCGCGAGTTGGCTTGTGTTGCAAGCTCACCGATTGACGAGAACACTTGATCGTCTAGATCGTTCAAACGACTGGCAGTGCTGACATCCACACACACTTCATACCAGCGCACTGTGTCGGTGGAAACGAACTCCACATTCCACAACTTTCCATCTTGCACATGGCCTAGGTAACATCCCTTCGGGCCTGACTCACGAATGTGTCTGCCTTGTGCATTACCACAGTACCCGATCCAACAATGGTTGCTGAGCGAGATTTCAGAGCGTTTGTGAATGTGGCCCAACGCCCAATACTGGTATCCAAGGCTCTCGAGCACCGACAACGTAGTCGGAGCATACGGCTCATGGGCAGACGAGCCGGCTAAAGATGTGTGCAGCAGGCCAACATTAAAATAACCATTCAACATGCGGGGATAATTCGCGGCAAGATCTTGTGTGACAGCTCGCGCTCCGAAGCTTTGACCATGAACGGCCAATCCAACTCGATCGATCAAATGCGTTTGTGGCGCTGTTGATCCAAGCTCAACAATTCCGTGGGACCAGCGACTTGCTTTACCCGCTCCACTGATTGCATCATGATTGCCACGAATGAGAATGACTTCGATACCGGCACGCACAAGTTTTTTGAGTTGGCTGTCTGCCCACAAGGCTCCCGATGCATCTCGGACTGGCCCATCGAACAGATCCCCAGCAACGATCAGAGCTGCGACCTCGCGTTCAACAGCTAGATCAATGATTTTTTGAAAGCTCACGCGTGAGGCCATCGCGACTGCGTCTGCGGCACTTTGATCTAGGCTTCTTAATTGCCCTAGTGGGCTATCTAGATGGATGTCGCCTGCGTGAATAAAGCGAAAGTTGGCCATACTACAATTCTCAAAGGACGCTGGCTGGGGATCGAGAAAAAACATGGGGCGACGGGACGCTGGCTGGGTTGCACCTGACAAGTCGATCGCCACTCAACAAGACTAAATAAGATTCGATGCATTCGAGTGGCAATTGATATAATTTAGACACGACTTGCGAGTAAATTTCCAATTGTGGCCGATGATGCTCCACTCTTTCATGCGTCCATGTTTCGATCGGGATATCCGGCGACCGGAAGTCTGTCTTGTAGTCGATAATTTCGGCAGCAAATGGTCGCCCGTCGTGCCACAACACCACCAACCGATCGATAGTACCGGCAATCAGACGGTCATCCATAACTAAATTAATAGGGCGTTCATTCTCCACCGTTACATGGTCCGTAGTGATGCCAAATCGACCAGCGTGATAACGTGCTTGACTGATTGCTTGCCGAACGGATTCCATGTGCAACATTCTTCTAAAAGCCGTAATCTGTTGATCTAGCGAAAGATGTTGCAACTGCTCGGGCGTCAGTGCGTGAATTGCCACTTCGCGCAGATGACCGTCGTTTATATTGAATTCCTCCAGCCATTGGATCTGTTCAAAGAATGCATGAATCAAAGTTCCAATTGATGCACCTAGACTCTCGGTGTTTGTAAATGCGCTGGCCGCTGGTATTTCGATCGCTTGCCCCATCCCCGACGGTGCAGCGACACGAAAGTTGCGGCGAGGTGCTAGGGCAGCACTGGTTCGCAGAGCAATCGACTGTTCGAAGGGCAGTTCGAATTGGATCGCTTGAGGCTTGTGCGTTGTTGGCTTGCGCACGGCATCGAACCAATTTGGCACCCCTAATTCTAAGATGCGCACGCCACCCTCAGATTCCAATTCTCCATCGCCCAGAGTCGACTGCACGATTGATCCCAATTCCTGAACGGCCTCTTTGCTGCGCGGTTTTGTCAACATATACAACGCGGACCTTGCGCGAGTCATGGCCACATATAGCAGGCAGAGGGCTTCGGTGACTTGTCGGTCATGCCACTTTTTGAAAGCTTGTTGCCAAGATTCAGGCAACAGTCGTTGGAGTGCCGCATTCATGTAACGCAGTACACCGTCGGGAGCCTGGCAAGGATCTTCGCCTCGGGCCACCAACAGTGGTTGCGAACCGACTAATTCAACTTCTAAGTCGGGGAGAAAGACGGCGTCGAATTCCAATCCCTTACTTTTGTGAATGGTCATGACTTTAACCTGCGACTCGGCAGGCAACGCCACGCGCTCAGCCTGCACAAACAACTCAAAGTCACGTAGCCGACCGGTCCATTGCGATTCAAATTTGTGGGCAAGTTCCACAAATTGCTCCAGCCGATGTTGATCCCACCAATTCAAGCTCTTTTGTAGATGTTCGGCAATTGAGCTAATCGTACGTCCCAATCCTTTACGACTGATCATTTGACGTAATTCGTACGCCAGCATATCGGCACCGTGTAAAGACATGTCTCCCAAACCGGCCGCGCACAGGTCGGCTAACAATGGCGAATGGGAAACGTGGTATTGAACAACCGTATCGCTGGGATGATCGGCCAGGTGTATCAAAGACAGTAGCAACTCCACGGCACAAGAATCGGTCAGTGGGTTGCCGCCATCTTGGCTGGCCGCGATTCCGCGTGCCTTAAGCAATTCAATCATGGCGGCGACGCCATCGTTCCCACGAAACAAGATACCGATTCCACAATTGGGCGAGTTTTGGGCAAGTTCAGTAACCAAGTCCGCAGCGAATTCCATTTCGTTGCGTTTGCGTTCTTCTTTAGGAACATCTCGATCGAACTTGGGAAGATTCTGCAGCAAGACGTAGCCCGGCAAATCGGTCTTCGTCGTTGCATGGTCGGGAAAATTGGACGACCATTCGCGAGCCACACTGTCGCTGCCACCGTACGCGGTATGCCGTGACAAATTCTTGAAGACGCGGTTGACTGCATCCATAACCATGGGACTACTTCGAAAGCTCCGATTCAATTGCTCTTCGCGCAGCTCAGCGATACTGGCTGAAACCGCATCGAAGATTTCAGAGACACCTCCTCGCCAACCATAAATAGCTTGTTTGGTATCACCCACACAAAAGAAAGACTTGTCTGGCGACGGTTTTCCTCCCAACGGACATGCCAACGATTTAATGATGCGCCATTGGCTGGGGGAAGTGTCCTGAAATTCGTCCAACAGCAGGTGAGAGACGCCACAATCTAACCGCCAGTTCAATCGTGCATGCTCGCGCCACGGTGCTGCGGCTGAGTCCGTTGAATTCTCGCGCCGATCGATGTCGTCTAACCAGCTCGCCAAAAAATGCGTTACGTCAGCAAAAGTCAGTGCACGTTGCCTGCGCAGTAGAGATAGGTATTCTGCGTCAAAAGCCTTCAGCAAATCGTAACTAGCTTCGGTCTGGGCGCGTCGTACAGGTAACAGTTCTGCGGCGCATCGCCTCAACATAATCATCAGAGCGCTACACAATTCGTCGGGTAGCTCACGTTTGTAATAAGTTCGCTGAGGACTCACCAATGCGCTCACCAGCCCATGCTCGGCCACACGTTCCCACAAGCCAACGGACACCAAGTCAGCCAATTTCCGCATTTCTTTACGGACCGAATCATGCTGCAAGTCGAGCGCAGTAAGGATTTGAATCACAGATTCCATCTGTGATTCGGTCGGCGGATGGGGAACCCTCAGCGAGCTCCAAGCACTGCGATCGGTGATGCGAAACGTTTCGTATCCCGCCTCGACGGTGTCGGCAATCTGGTCAGCCACGCGCCGCTGAGATTCTCCTTTATTGAGCATCTTTACCAGGCTGACCAAAGTCGTGCGGTCGCAGTTATCTAATACTCGTTGAATTGCCTGCATGCGCAGCGATCGTTCCTGAACCGGTTCGATAACCGACCATGTCGGCGACAGCTCCATCTCTAAACCAAATGTGCGGGCAACTTGAGCGAAAAAACTATCTAGAGTACTAATTCGCAATCGATGTAGGTTTTTGGTCAGTCGTCGCAGGGCAGCTAAACAGGTTGCGTGAGTGACTTCGACTTGCGTTAAATGTGCAGCAAGTTCGTTTAAGGCATTGGAGTCGACACACGCTCGGGCTAGGCGCTGGAGCACCCGGTGCATGATTTCACCAGCGGCTTTGCGTGTAAAGGTCGTGGCTAAGATGGAATCGATTTCTTGTCCAGCCAGAATGATTTGCAATAATCGATTGCTCAATTGAAACGTTTTACCGGTTCCGGCCGAAGCACGAATTAATTGAGGCACAAGGGGCGGCGCGGGTCGCGTATGTTTACTCGCAGCAGCGATGATTTTCGTAGCTGCGGCCACCACAGCCGATGAAACCTGCGGATACTCAATCGCGCGTCGAGGACTCGTGATGGAGCTGGGACGATCGGCCAGAGTGCGTTGGACTTGCGTTTGGCAGACTCGCGCGAAATCGTCAAAATGAGTCGGTTCGGCAGTCGGAGGCCAGAACCTGCGAGCCAGCACGCTACACACCACAGTTTCTGCTTTTTGGTCGGCGTCCGCTAACTCGGCACTGGAAAAACCTGCGACCGCGAATTCGCAATCTTCAGCTTTCTTAGGAAGCGAGATATAACCGAGCGATGGCTCGCCAGGGTACTCGATGTTCGAGACCAGCGACCGAAATAAATTGCGGTATAACGGCAGTTGTAAGTCGATCCAGCCCTGCTGCCGGTTATAGTGAGCAACTGCGGGTTTGCGAGCGGTATCGCTGGTCTTGTAATCCCAAATGGCCCACTTGCGGTCGCGAGGGTGGAAATCAATGCGATCGATACGTCCTACCAAGTTTAATGACTCGCGGCCCCTTCCAATTCGAATTGCGCGCTGTGCGTCGAAACCAATTTCCACATACCGAATAATCCAACCCTGCGCCGCGTGTGCAGCTTGCTTTTCTGCAAAGGCAACCAACCGCTCTTCGGCTTGCTCCAGTTGAATTTCCACTGCCGCAGGAGGATGTGGGCCGAACTGGCTCGCCGCTATTTTTCTCAACTCAAAGACCAAATGTTTGCGTACGACGTCGGGATCTGACGACTGACCTGCTTCGCAATCCAGCAGGCTGGCAAGTGCTCCGTGCAATAGATTCCCAAACCCTGCCGCATCAAGCTCGCCTTCTAAGTCATGTTCACTCTGCAACCTGAGCACATGTCTGAGATAAAATCGGTAAGGACAGTGCAGATACGTGCGAAAGGCGGTTACCGAAATCGAACTGAGCACTTCGTCGATTCCGCCGGGCTGTGGGATGTCTATGCGGCTAGCACCCCGCACGCTGCGCCAGTGTTTAACAACCTCGCTGGGTTGATCGCTACTGTCTTCGGATACTAATCTAAGCACGCGCGATGGTAAGCGTTTTAATCCGCACGCCAGCAACAATCGACTGGGCACCAACGGCTCACCTTCAGCTCCAGACTTTCCAACTACGATCCGCACCAACTTGCGAGAGTTGAGCATCACTTCAAGTGCGAAGGCATCGCGTGCATACCGGCGAGCATTGTCCATCATGCCCAACTGACGGCGCAATTGATTGGGCAGAAACATGTCGGCATTGACACTTTCGGGTACGACACCGTCATGCAGGCCGGTCAAGATCAAGATCGGTGTATCATCGAGAGCCAGTTCGAGCCAGCCGAGCATCTCAATGGCCAACGGATTTACAGGTTCAGGCACCAACATGCCTGACATCGAACGGAGTAGCCAGTCGATGGCCTCCCATGCAGTTAAGGAAATCTGCAACGCAGCGGGCAATTCACCAAGTTCAGCGAGCCTGCTACAAACCGCTTGGCAAGCTCCATATAAACTCTGTTGTGTATCATCATTCAAATCACACAACTCGTTGTTGTAAGCATCTCGCAAAACCTCCAACAGCGGTTCCAGCCAGTCCGACAATGGGCGTTCGGGAACCATCAATTCCTTTAACCAATTTTTGACTGCCGAGATTACTGCTGCGGCCACGTGAGCTTCGTGGCTATCACGATTGAACCAACCATCGAGCTGACTGGGCAGCGCTTGATGATAATACGCATCCAATTGCCCAAGCCAATCTGCTGGCAAGCGCTCACAGTGGCTCGCCAAAACATTTGCGACTATTGGATGGCGCACCAGGGCCGCAAAATCTATATAGGTTCTGCTCCGCAAAAATTCGCCGATACGATGCAATAGCTGCGCCGGTTCGGTGCTGGACAGAGGAACGCCGGGGCCATTGCGTGTGCCAACGCCACAAGTTGCTAGATGTTGGCGTAGAGTGCTGATCAAGCTGGCATCGGGAATTCCCAGCGTTACATCGCCCGTATGGTATCGGGGTCCCAGTTCAGCTAGGCAAGTCGCAACTAGTTTGGCTTGATCTTGAGGAGATCCAGCAATTCTCAACGACTCATCGGACACATCGATTTGATAATCGTCCCAAGCTTCGCTGCGCAGACAACCAAATGGATCGAACAAGTCCGCAAGAGATTCAGGAGCGGCAATCCAGACTTCGACCTGTCCAGCAACTTGTTCCAAAAATCCCCTTTGGGTCCGATTGAGATCGACCGCACCAATTACGATAATGCGCTGAGTTGTTTTCGGCTCGCAATAATTCAGTGCTACGACGCGAGCGGTCTGAATGTCCCATAGCTTTAACGAATCCAGCGTAGCCAAATATTGTTGCTGGATGTTGGCGAGCGTCTCCCAACGCTCCGACTCGGGGTGCTCGCCCAGGGTTTTTACGACATCAGAGAAGTTGAGGCGATCGCTGGCCAACTCTCGATGGAGACCAGCCAGCATCTTTCCCAAGTCCAACCAATTCTCGCCAGCGGGAGAATTGGGTAATGGCAATACACCACGTAACCGGTTGGGGTCTAGTGAGCGAATGGCCGCACACCAAGCGAGGATCTGTACAAAGTCGCTAGCGAACGGAAACTTGGCATTGTACAAGTGTTCCGGCAAATCCCCCACCGTTTCTATTTTGGGAGGATAAAGAATTCGTTTTTCGGCCTCGGCCCGCAATGCCAACCGCTCGCGCAAGCGACGTTTGGCCAAGCTGCTCGGGAGGATGATCAATAAATCGCGCATGTCCCAAGTCAGCTCAGAGGCATAAGTTTCCCAAAGAAACTCCTCCGACTTTTGAAGGACAGGGCTATTCCAGCCCAAAAAAACGCGTTTTGGCAGATCCGGCATGCTCGTTCCTTCCCTCAATCCTGATGCCACTGATCCCTTCTGCTGAATGCTCCGTCAGCACCCATCTCCCATGCTGGCAATTCTACGAAATTTCTACGACACCTTTGGTCACGAACCTGTGCAAGTGGGGCGAAATTACCGAGAATGTCAACGTGCATCCTCAACCGCTGCCGCGATCCGAACTTTGATGGGAGCCACACTTGTTTGCTGGCGCTCAACCCGCCGTGTTTGCCTGAAAAGTTATAAGATCAAGCCTAAAAAGAATCAGTGAAGTGTGACGATCGCTTTTGGCGTCGGTTAGCGTGCGGATGGTAGGCAGCAATGCGAGCGCATCGCAATGAGAATTCCGAGATTGGGAAGTAGAGATATGGCCGAACGACTGGTCGGAAAGTACGTGGATTTGCAAATCAATGGTTATATGGGGGTGGATTTCAACGACCCTCGCGTAACTGTGGAGCAGGTATGCAAGGCTGCTGAAGCCATGCAAGCTGACGGTGTGGAAACCGCCCTAGCAACCTTTATCACAGGGCCCTTGGATGCGATGTGCCAGTGTATCCAGACCGTGCGCACTGCGATCGAGCAAGACGCCCGAGCCGGAAAGCTATTCAATGGAATGCACATTGAAGGTCCGTTTCTAAGCCCCAAGAGTGGATACATTGGCGCTCATCCCGCCAAGGACGTGCAAGGTTGCGATGTGCGCAAACTTGAGCGATTACTCGACGCAGGTGGTCCCTGGGTCAAGTACGTGACGCTCGCTCCCGAAGTCGATTGCGATGCCATAATGACTCGAGAATTGGTCAGCCGCAAAATATTGGTTGCGGCCGGGCACACCGACGCGTCACTCGAGGAACTAAATCGATGTATCGATAAAGGGCTGACGCTATTTACTCACATTGGTAACGCATGCCCCATGCAAGTTCATCGGCATGACAACATTATCCAACGTGCGCTCAGCTTGGCGGGGAGACTGAGATATACATTTATCGCCGATGGATGGCATTTGCCGGATTTTCTCGTCCATAACTTGTTGGCCATGGTTCCGCTGGACAGATTGGCGGTAGTATCCGACGCGATCAGCGCCGCCGGCTTGGGGCCGGGCGAGTATCAACTAGGACCACGGCTAGTGAAAATCGGCGCCGATCGATGTGCGCGAAGTCCCGACGGCCAGCACTTTGTGGGCGCAGCTTCCAAGATGGTCGATGCAGACCGTTGGTTAACAGAAAATGTCGTGGAGAGTTTGGATATTCGGCAAAAACTGTTATACGAAAATCCTCGCAAATGGTTGTTGGAAGTGGCCAATTCCAGCAATTGAACCTCCGGCTGCGGTTGAAACAAAGATGCGACGGAAAAGTGTTCTGTTTGTCTGTTTAGGGAATATATGTCGATCGCCGGCTGCGGAAGGTGTCATGCAGCATTTGGTAACCAGCCAGCATTTGGGAGAAGTTATTCGCATCGACTCAGCCGGAACGAGCAGCTACCATATCGGCGAACCTGCGGATCGGCGCATGCGCGAAGCTGCTAAACAGCGTGGCTACGACCTTACAAGTCGCTCGCGCCAAGTCAGCGCTCGCGATTTGCGTGAATTCGACCTTATTATCGCCATGGACCGCAACAACTTTCGCGAAGTTTCCGCGCTGGGTCAGGAACCTATCTCAAACGTGCGGATGTTGGCCGACTACCTCGATTCGACGTGGCCGCGCGAAGTCCCCGATCCTTATTACGGCGGAGAAGATGGATTTCATCGAGTCATAGATATGCTGGAAGCAGCTTGCCCGCAAATCCTCGCTGAATTGCTTACCGCCCCACCCTCTGAAAAGAACGGAGCCGAGCTTGGCTAAAGTTCAGTAGTTTTCACTGAGCTGGACTGGGTAATGGGACAATGGATACGCAAAGTCCTGAAGATTTGCATTTGTACTTTTTGAAAAAAGGGTTAATCTAGGAGCGTATCGAAGATTGGATCGCATTTAGTTCCAATTTTTAGTCTTTGCTGTTGGATGCTTTTCGGGTCAGCTTCAGTGGAGTACCAGGGTTTCACGTCCTTGGAAGCCCTGCGGCATACACAAAACGCGTTCGATCACACTGCATTAGCAGTATCAGCATTTTGTGAATTTCTTGACTCGGGCAATATATGACACAATTGGTATCGGAAATTGAGACGGCATCGCCGTTTGGTGATTTGGGTTTAGAACCGCACCTGGTGGCTGCAATTAGCAAATCGGGCTACGTTCAACCTACACCTATCCAAGCGCAGGCCATTCCTATTCTTTTGGCTGGCCGAGATTTTTTGGGACAAGCTCAAACGGGATCGGGGAAAACGGCGGCATTTGCGCTGCCATTGTTACAGCGATTGGACGTCAAATCCGATTTGACGCAAGTATTAGTTTTAACTCCAACTCGCGAACTGGCGATCCAGGTTGCGGATGCATTCGATCGTTACGCATCAGACTTAAAAGGATTTCGTTCGGCTGCGATCTATGGCGGTCAGGATTACATGGTTCAATTCCGCAAACTCGATCATGGCGCTCACGTGGTGGTGGGAACGCCTGGTCGGATCATGGATCATATGCGCCGTGGTTCGCTCAAACTAACTGGCTTGCAATGTTTGGTCTTGGACGAAGCGGACGAGATGTTGCGCATGGGATTCGCTGAGGATGTGCAGTGGGTTTTAAGCGAGTTGCCAGAGAAGCGTCAAATTGCACTGTTCTCCGCAACGATGCCACAGCCTATCCGCGAAATCGCGCAAAACTACCTTTGTAATCCAGAGGAAGTGACTATCGGCCAGCGGATGGCTACCGCCGATACCGTCCACCAGCGCTATGTTGTTGCCAGCCCCATTCATAAAGAAAATGTACTCGCACGCATCCTGGAAGCTGAGCCAATCGATGGCGTGATCGTGTTCGTCAAGATGAAAACGACCACCGAACCATTGGCCGAATTCCTCAATCATGTCGGTCATCGCGCTGCGGCGCTTAACGGCGACATGCCGCAAAAGCAACGCGAACGCATCGTGGATAACCTCCGATCGGGCAAACTGAACGTCCTGGTCGCGACCGATGTCGCAGCACGCGGCTTGGACGTACAACGCGTCAGCCACGTAATCAATTATGATATGCCGTTTGACAGCGAAGCGTACATCCATCGCATTGGTAGAACGGGTCGCGCGGGCCGTAGTGGTCAAGCGATTCTATTTCTCGGACCGCGCGATCGTGCTAAGCTGAAGCGTATCGAGCAGGCGACAAGGCAAACGATTGAACCGATGCAATTTCCATCGAACCGCGTGATCAACAAGGCTCGGGTTAAGAAATTCCACGAACGCATTTCGGCCGGTTTGGCCCACAGCGAACTGGATACGTTTTTATCGGTCGTCGAGCAATATCGACGAGACTTTCCTGATGTGCCTGCTGAGCGGATCGCAGCCGCGCTGGCAGCGATCAGTAACGGCACCAAGCCGTTGCTGTTGAAAGAAGAGTTCGCGCCCCAACAATTTGATACCGCCGCTCGGCGTGAATCTTCGCGAGGTTCCGCGTCGTCACCTCGGAATCGATTTCCACACTCAAGCGAGCGAGTTCCGGCGGAGCGCGACAGTCGAGGCCGCCGACCATCCGGCTCGGCCGAAGAAGGTGGTTTGTGCACCTATCGCATTGCGGTGGGACATGCGCATCGAGTTAAGCCCGGGAATATTGTAGGGGCTCTGGCGAACGAAGCTGGCATTCCAACTGAACAGATTGGGCGGATTCAAATTTTTGATGATCACAGCACAATCGATTTGCCCTCGGGACTTTCAAATACCTTGCTCAACTCGCTATCTGGAATTCGAGTTGCCGGTCAGCCAATTTGTATCGAACGCTTGCACTCTCGGCGTCCACGATCAACAAATTTTGCCGATCGACGTCCAGCCAAAAAGACTCGGCATAAAGCCTCGGTGCGATCGTAACATTGCCACAACAATGGCCGGTACTAAGCCTGCTTTGTCGGCCCCTGCGTCGCAACTGCTTCACCTGGAGCAAGCGTTAATACCGGAATGGAGTGCATTTTCGGAACATAGAATGGCGGAAAGTGCCTTCAATAAACTCTAGTTATTGCTGATCCTGCTTATCAAGTCCTATGGTTGGATGTGCCAGTAATCTAAGCTTGGCCACATTGTCAGGACAACTCGCAGGGTTTCCTGAATCGTAGTGCATGCTTGCCATGTAATGAATGGCTGTGTTCGACTGACCAAAGGTGATTTGATGATGCGCCGTCTAAGTTTTCATACTACCGTTACAACTTGTACCATTGCGTTATGCATGGTCTGTAACGCGATCGCACAGGTGGAATCTTCGCGATTACCATTATCCGGTCAACCAGCACCCGATGGCGTGCTCAAGCCCTGGCGCGAAAGCAAAGCGGCAACAACTGAATCGGGGCTGCTCGTCAAGATGTTGGTCAAGCTGGGTGACAAAGTCACTTTAGGTCAGCCGTTGGCGGAATTGGATTGTGATTCCATACACATTCAATTGCGGATGGCAGAGGCACAAGCTCAAGCGGCGGGGCGCATTCAGACCGCGCAAGCGGAAGTTCGGTTTAATCAGGAAAAACTTGCCAAGCTTGAGGAAATGTCTCAAAGGAATCACGCCTTCCCGGCTGAGCTGGAAAAAGCACGCGCGGATTTGAGCATGGCGCAGGGAAGACTGGAAAGTGAACTACAAGATCGACGTATTTACGCGATGCAGGTAGAAAAGCTCAAGCAACAACTGCATGACAGGACGATCTATGCACCGATACCCGGTGTCATCGTCGAACTGTATCGCGAGCTTGGCGAGCACGTGGCTCCCAACTCACCGCAGGTCGTGCGCATGGCGGATGTGTCCAAACTAAAGGCCAGCTTCTTCCTGATGGACGAAGAGGTCAAACAGATTGCTGGACGCACCAAGGTCAAGGTCACGTTACCTAACGGCCAGATCACTGATGCGCAAGTGGATTATCTAGCGCCGGTGGCAGACGGTGAGAGTGGTTTGCTCGAGTTTCGCGTACTGATCGACAACCCGGGTGGCGAGAATATTGGCTCACGATGCACACTCGCGTTGGAATACCTTGAGCCTGAAGCTGATAACACTGAGCCGTCTGTCGTGCAATAGTCACTGCTCGATGCAGGAGGCAGGCTGGCGTTAAGGAAGGGCAAGTATTGTGACAATCGCAGCGACACTCATGCCGGACACGGGCTCGACTCATCTGAGCCCCGTCCCTCTATTGCTGCCTGGTCCTCCGCCTAATGAACCGGCCGAAGCACCCAAACCACAACGCTTACTTGATTGGAATGTGCTCCGTCCAAGCGACCCGAATTCTCTCCCAACTTTGCTCGGCGTTTTGTCGGCAAGGTTCGATGCCACGGTATTCATGTGCACGACGGGGATGGTCGGGCAATTGGGTGAGGTCTTTTGCTCGACTCCGAACTGGCATAAGAACAAACGATTGCCGTCGGCCATTCGCAGTGGCTTATTGGAATCTACCGTTTCGAAGGTGACGGTGATTAGTCCAGATGGTGGAGGATTGTCCAATGTCCTGCCCCAGTTGGCTCGCGACATTGGCGCCGATTGCGCACTTGCGGGAGCCCTGAGTTTTCCCTTGCTAAAACTGCGCGGTGGCCTGGTCATTGTTCCTCGCGTGACGCGTTCGCGCGAGTGCCTTCAACTTGCAGTCGACGAATTTACGCAACTGGTTGATGAAGTATCACCCTGGATGGAGGCTTTCTTGCTCCATCAAGCGGGAGCGTCTGTCGCCCTGTGGAAGAAATGGATTACTGGTTGGCGAACTCAGAAAGCCAAAATTGTTGCCACCTTTTTGCTGTTTGGTGCGGCTGCGATGGTGATCCAAGTTCCCTATTGGCCCAGACGCGAATGCGTCATCGAACCGGCCGTTCGTCAGTACTTGGCCAGTCCCATCGACGGGCGCATCAAAGAATCGTTTGTGCGGCCTGGAGATCAAGTTAAGCAGGGGCAATTGTTGGCTCGAATGCACGACGAAGAACTGCAACTCGAACTCTCCTCACTGCGCGCTCAATTAGAAACATCGGGGCACAAGCGGTCGACCGCTTTGGCCAATGGTGCTGCGGGTGATGCGCAGATCGCGAAATATACGCGGCAAGAAGTTCAAGCTCGCATCGACATGATTCAGGACAGCCTACGGCGTTTGGAATTGATCAGTCCCATGGCTGGGACAATCGTTCAAGGAGATTGGTCACGCAGTAAAGGCAACCCAGTGCAACGCGGAAGTACGCTGTTTGAGATCGCCGCGTTAGACAAAATGACTATTCAAACACACTTGCAGCCAGACGATCTGGCCGAAATCGTTGTGGGCGAAACAGGGACGTTACGAGTGGATTCCGCTTTCGGAAAGACCTGGACCGGAAATTTGGAACGGATCGAACCACATGCGCGCATCGTTGACGACCAAGCGGTGTTCGTGGCAGAAATGACCGTGAATAACGAAAACTTGCTATTGCGACCTGGCGCAAAAGGAACCGTTCGCATCCATACCGGAGAGAAAACGATCGGTTGGTTGCTGTTCTTCCGCCCACTTCAATGGTTGATGAAGAAGGTAGCATGGTAGAGCAAACAACTGGGCAACCCGAAAAACCACTCCCCGCATTTCGGTCCGATTTACGTTTCATAACTCATGGCGACATCGACGGCATCTGGTACGCTTTGGAAGAGCCGCAATCTGGTCGCTTTCTCCGTTTTGGCAGAACGGAGTATTTAGTAGCCAATGCCTTAGATGGAAAACGTACTCTTTCCGAAGTCGAAGCTGTCGTTTCTCAAGCGCAGCCAGACGCCAAATTCCAGCGAGATCAAATTTGTTCGGTCGTCTCGTGGATCGCGACTCAGGGCTTAATTCGCCATGCGCAACCAACCGCTTTGGCTGCCGGCGGGACCAATCCGGCGCAAATAGTTGATCCATTCTTCATCAAGGTACCCTTACTCCCCGGGTCATTGGTGGAGCGCGTGGCTCGTGCTTGCTCGTTTTTGTTTACGTGGCCGGTCGCCATATTGAGCCTTATCACGGTGACAATGGCCGTGATGATGATCTTACAAAAACCCGGTGAAGTGTTTCGAATCGGCAATTTTCTGTTCGTAGAAGACGCTCAACTGTGGTGGCTGCTGGCATGGTTTGTACTCAAGGCGGTACACGAGCTGGGGCATGCCACTTCGGCGGTGCTGGTCGGCAGTCAAATTCGATCTGCAGGGCTTCACTTCTTATTCTTTGCTCCTGTTCCGTATGTCGACATGACAGACTTGTGGGGCATAACGAATCGCTGGCACAGAATATTGTGTTCGTCAGCCGGAATCTTGTTTGAGATCATCGTCGCTGCAGTGGCGGTGATCATTGCTCTGGGCGTCGACCATGAGGCCATCCAATACGTGGCTGCTGCCGTTGCAACGATGGGAACTCTGACGACGATCGTCTTCAATGCCAATCCTCTAATGAAATTCGACGGATACTTCATTATGAGTGATCTATTGGGAAGGCCGAAACTTTGGAACGAAGCGCAAATTGCCTTATTAAAAATGGTACGCACGATTATCTGGCCTTGGCGGTCTCACCCTGGGCGATTCACTTGGTTGCTCGCGACCTACGGTTTACTGTGCTTTCTTTACCGCGTGTTCATGATGCTCACGTTAGCTTGGTGGGCCCTATACGTATGGCAAGGTGTAGGCGTGCTGCTCGTCGGCTGGGCTATCTACAACTGGCTTGTCTTCCCAATTTTTCGACGCTGGCGCATGTCCAAACTAACCAAGAAAGATCCGGCTCTTGTGGCACGCAATCGCCGAGAAACGCTAATTGGTCTTGCCACCACGATGGCCGGAACTGCGCTGCTACTGAACCTACCATCGCCCATCCACCGTTCGGTCCCGGGAATCGTATCGTTTCATGAACCTCAAGTTCTGAGGAGCAATGCCCCGGGTTTTCTAACTGAGGTCTTCGTTGAAGATAACCAACCTGTTCAAGCAGGGGAATTGTTGGCGCGATTGAGCAATCCCAACTTGGCCTATGAACTGAAATCCAAACAATTGCAGTGGATGATTGCAGTGGAACGCAAGCGTGTACTTCAAGCGCGCGGTGAATTGGCAAACAGCCAAGCTGAATTGGCCAACGCAAAATCCCTCGAAGACCAAATTGCTCAACTTCAGTCGCGTATCGCGGGTTTAGAACTGCGAGCGACAGCG
>CAZVBC010000076.1:0-22551 GCA_964625155.1 uncultured Pirellulaceae bacterium | reverse complement strand
GTCGTGTCAAATTGTTGGCATGGATTATTCCATCGATATCGATTTTCACCACCTATTCGCATACTGTGAGCTTGCGAAGCTGGCGCACGAACTGACAATGTGGTGACGTGACTGAAGCTGGTGTATCATGTCTGCTCGCAAAAGCTGATCTGGCGGTTTACGCATCTACTTTTTAGGGAAGCATAATCGCTTCAATTACTAGTACGAGCATTCTGCACGATAGTCATCAACTTTGACTCGCGCAGCAACAAAATTGTACGGCCAACTTGGAGAACTTTTATGAAGCGTCGAGTTTGTATGTGCACCTGGGGTTTTGCTCTGCTGCTGATTTCGATCGTCTTGAAGCTGCCAACCCCTCTCGACGCAGCGGAGCAGCGTCCCAATATCTTGTTCATTTATGCTGATGACCAGAATACGCGAACGCTCAGTTGTTATGAGAACGCGTGGAGTGGCGTCCAAACACCTAACATCGACGCCTTGGCTCGTAGCGGAATTCGCTTCAAGCATTGTTATTTGGGTTCTTGGTGCATGCCCTCGCGAGCCACTTTATTAACTGGGCATTACCCTCACGCCATCGAATCGATGACGATGGAAGGGACTTATCCAGGCAGCACCTACGATCCAGCGAAATGCCCTTTTTGGCCCAGCGTCTTTCGTAAGCATGGTTACCATACGGCACAGATCGGAAAATGGCACACAGGGACCGATACTGGGTTTGGGCGAGATTGGGACTACCAAATTGTATGGAATCGCCCGAAACATCCTGACAATGCGGGCAATTATTACAGCGACCAAATACTTGCGTTTAACGGAGTCGAGCGATCGGTCGACGGGTACTCTACAGATAATTACACACAGTGGGCGTGCGATTATATTCGAGGTAAGAACCGCGAAGCTGACAAACCATGGTATTTGTGGTTGTGTTACGGTGCCGTTCACGGACCTACCACTCCAGCCCCGCGTCACCTCGGCAAACAGGCTCAATACAACGTCGACATCCCTGCGGATATTATCGGACCGCGCCCAACCAAGCCGAAGTATCTCGACGCCACACAGGCTTGGGAGCGTGGCGAGGATGGGGTGATTTATGCTGGTCGCAGTGGCGAACGATTCGGTGACAATGAGAATCGCGATTCGCGTAAGAAATATACGGACTGGGTCCATCAAGTTAATGAATGTGCCATGGCACTGGACGAAGGTGTGGGCCAAGTGATTTCCGCCCTACGCGAAAGTGGTCAGCTCGAAAACACATTAGTGATTTATTCAGCGGACCAAGGGTTCTCGATGGGCGAGCATGGATTTCGCGCTAAATTGGCACCTTACGAAGCAAACTACAATTCCCCCTTGATTGTTTCATGGGCAAAGCATCTGCCGACCGGCAAGGTGGCAAAGACGCCCGTTGCTGGGCCAGACTTGGTTGCCACTTTTTTCGCCGTCGCCCAAATACCTCTGCCATGGAAAATGCACGGAAGAGACCTTTCAGGGATTCTGGCGGAGCCCGAACGAGAGCCAGGCGAACATGTGCTCTTGTACGAGAACATGGGGCAGCAGTACGGTTCTGAGACAAACGATGTTCCGGCCGATGATCGCATCTACCATAGCAACGTGCCCCGTTGGATTGCTATTCGATCTGGCAAGTACAAGTACATTCGTAATTTGATCGCCGGTGAAATGGAAGAAATCTACGACCTTGAGTCTGACCCACTGGAACTAGCGAACTTGGCACTTCGCCCCGAATTGGCCAATTTATTGGCGGATTTGCGAAAAAAAGCAATCGCTGAACTGCGTCGAACGGACGCCAAATTTGTCGACGTCATGCCGCCCACAAAACAAATGGCCCCATAAACCCACAAAGCTCACCGAGGTTCCATCCGAAACGGGAGGTATTCCATGCCGAACAATAGACAACCAACGCGACGTGATTTCATTCGCAAGACGGCGGTCGCTTCGTCCCTCTTTGCAATGCCGACGATCATTCCGCGCCGAGCGTTTGGAGCGAATGACCGCATTGTTACGGCACATATCGGTGTCGGCGGTCAGGGGAACGCAAATTTGAACTTATTCATCAAAGCCGGAACCAGCCCAGCGGCGGTCTGCGACGTTGATGATTTGCGTTCAGAAGCGGCTGCAAAGTCGATACATCAGCGAACTGGAGGCTCGGTGAGCACGACGCGCGATTATCGCACAATCCTCGACAGGCAGGACATTGATGCCGTGGTCGTGTCGACGCCCGATCACTGGCATGCGCTGGCCACAGTCGATGCCTGCAAGGCTGGAAAAGATGTCTATTGCGAGAAACCACTCAGCTTGACGATCGCTCAAGGCGCGCACATGGTTAAGTCCGCCCGCGAACACAAACGCATTGTGCAAACTGGATCGCAACAGCGCAGCGACGCCAAATTTGCCATCGCCTGTCGACTCGTACGCAGCGGCAAAATTGGCAAACTACGTGAGGTGCATGTAGGAATTCCAGGTTGCAACCATCCTTTCGAAAAGCGTGATCCAGTTGCTGACAGTCAACCGCCGTCGCATTTGGATTACGATCGATGGCTAGGTCCGGCTGCACAGCGTCCCTACAACGTTGATCGTGTGCACTACAATTTTCGTTTCTTCTGGGATTACTCTGGTGGACAGATGACGAATTTTGGCGCCCACCACATCGATATTGCTCACTGGGGTATGGGGATGGACGAAAGCGGGCCGGTTCGTGTGGAAGGTACCGGGCAATTTCATCCACAGGGCTGGATCGAAGTTTCGATGGCCTGCAGATTGACGTATGAGTACCCTGGTGCGGTCAAGATGATCGTTGGGCAGAATCAGAAAGACATTCAGGTTGGCGTGCGCTTTATTGGCTCAGAAGGCGAGATCTCCGTGACGCGAGGTCGCTTGACCACAACACCGGTCGAGCTTGCGGGTGCATTGGCCGATCCTGGCAAAGTTCCAGGATTGATCGAACTGTACGAAAGTCGTGATCACGTCCAGAATTTTATAAACTGCATCGCTTCGCGGGCATTGCCAATTTGTGATGTAGCCATTGGGCACCGCTCGGCGACCGCTTGCCATCTGGGCAACCTTGCTTTACGCACTGGCCAACCGATCCAGTGGAATCCAGCCGACGAGCAATTTATACACAGTCCGGCTGCCGAGCGGATGGCATGCAGAACTGAACGAGCACCTTATACTTTGGTGAGAACGTAATATTCTTTGGTGAGAACGTAATGGATAGTTTTGAACAGGCAGTTGTGATTGCCGGAGTTCCGATCGAGAACCCGGCGCTATTTCATCGTGTTCGTTTTGCAGTGGGTGATCCAACCGCTTGGATTCTGTTAAAGAGTTCGACTACCCAGCAATCTGTCTTTATCGTGCGGGATATCGAGATGACACGCGCACGCGAAAGGGTGCGCGTCGATCGAGTAGCATGTCCAGCGGACTTTGCACCGCAAGGAGGTTTGTCCGGCGATCGTGCCACAGCCACAGCGCAGTCTGTTGCGGAGTTGTTGCGCAGATCCGGCGTGACGCTGGTAACGACCGATCGGTCGCTCCCGTACATTTATGCTTGGCACATTGCTCAAGCAGGTATTGCTATCGAGTATTCTCCAGAATTGGGCGTCATCGAGCGAAGGCAAAAGGACCAACAGGAACTCGATTGGCTGGCGCAAGCTCAAAGTGTGACCGAAGATGCAATTCTGATGGCTTGTCAATGCATCGCGCGAGCTACTGCAGGTCGCGATGGAGTCCTGATGCACGCTGGTCAGCCCTTAACCAGTCCAGGGCTGCGGCAGGCGATCAGTGTCTATCTGCTCGAGCGAGGGTTTTCCAACCACCACGATTCGATCGTCGCTGCGCTGCCGCATGCGGCTGATTGTCATGATCGGGGTGATGGACCACTGCGCACTGGACAGGCGGTTATCGTCGACATTTTTCCACAGGATATGTCGACGCGTTACTGGGGTGACTGTACCCGGACGGTTGTCCATGGGGATATTCCTGACGCGGTAAAGGCGATGCACGTTGCCGTCTGCGCTGCCAAGCGAGCGGCAACTGCGCGGATGCAACCTGGTGTCTCAACAGACGAGGTGCATGGGGCGACCAAACAAACGCTGTCCGACTATGGTTATCAATTTGCTCGCGGCCAGATCTGTGATGAACCTGTCATGCCGCATGGTACCGGGCATGGAATTGGCCTTGATGTCCATGAGCCAATTCTCTTGGACGATGCAGGTGGTACATTGCTCGATCGAGAAGTATTCACCGTTGAACCAGGCCTCTACTCGCGGAATTACGGCGGAGTACGCGTTGAAGACATGATCGTCGTAACCGAGAAAGGAACTCGCAATTTGAATCGCCTACCTGAAGGGCTCGATTGGCGCTAAACCACAAAATTTGCGACGCAGGATCGAAGAAACTCTTTTGAATATGTCTCACACTGCTGGCTGGCTAATAAGAGAGCTGCTTACGCCAAGACGCAAAATAGAAAACGGTGACATGCGGAAGCAACATACTATCGCATGTCAAACTTAGCGTGCGAATTGGATTCGCGGACACAGACCAGCCTAAATGGAACAGTGATCAAGGTGCGTAACCGGCGTTCCGTGGGCTTGTTCTCAATTGCATCTGAATATCTTGCCATTACAAAGATCAGTGGCGGAGAATTCTATCAGCTACAAATACAGAAAGCCGACCCTAGTTTGGGTCGGCTTTCCATCCTCTTTAGAGATTTGAGTCGGCGTGGCTTACCACAGGTATTCAGCTCCAAAGCTGACCCCTTGATAGTACACTTCGCCATCCATGTCGATAAAGCCTGCTCGAGCTGACGTGAAGGCTCCATTGCCGATCAGGTTGCTGATATCGCGAGAATTGAAGTTCTCGGGAGCTAGAGCGACATTGTCAACGTACAGTACTTTATATCCTGCGTTCAATGCCCAAGAATATGTCAAACGGTAGACAGTGGACACCGAAAAATCGCTCAAGAACGCTGTGCGACCGTCCTGAATGAACTCTCTGCCACCAGCGATAGAATTTGCTCGGATGTTGGCTTCAGCTTCAGCGTGATTGCCGAAAACTCCCATTTTGCCTTCTGTACCTATGTACAGTCCGGGGATAACGCTGACCCATAGGTCACTACCTACTTGGAAACCGGTCAATTGATTGCGGGTCTTGGTTGAATGTTCGAAGAACCGCAGACCATTGTTCGCCGCACCGTTATTGTTCTGCCCGATTGCGGTGAAGTTCATGTGTTCATCCAGATCGAAGTAGCGAATGCCTGCTAACAAGGAACCTTGGACGAATGATACCGGGCCTGCCCAGCGTCGACGGAAATTGACTTCGCCATTATGCAGTTCGGAAGAATAGCTCAAGGTGTGACTATTCGAACGATCGGTGTCATCAAAACCAGTCGCTGGCGATTGACCAAAATTGCTATAGACCGAATACAAGTTTGCGTTACTGGTTGCGGTGACGACGGAATTCCATCGATTTAACCCAAAGTAACTTGCCTCGATACTGCTGGCCGGTCCTACTTGTAACGCAGCGGTCACTGCGAGTCCAAATCGCAACTTATTTAGGTCCGTCTGATCAGTGCTCAGCGCTGTAGGACCTGCAACGCCAGTTGACGACAATACGGTATTCGCAAAATCGTTAGTGCGCGCCAGTGCAACAGCTCCTGCACTGACATCAAACCAGCGCTGTGCCGCAGCACCTTCACTGTAGGGCGCCAGTCGTCCCAGCAACCGGCAGATCAAACCGCCTGGTAACAGGGTTCCTTGATTCCACCCGCACCCCATGCAGCCATTGCCATTACAAAACCCACAACCTGCTCCTAGGCCGCCGCCGCTACCCAGCAGTCCGCAGCCCAGTCCATTACAACCTGGTACTCCGCAACTACAGCCCAGGGGTCCACAGCCATTAGGGCCACAGCAATTTGGACCGCAACCATACAATCCAGCCAATCCACCTGGTCCGCAGCCATCACAGCAACCGGCATCACATGCACTTGCGCTTCCGTCTGTCATGGCCAATTCCATCGGAGCTGGACCGGGAAACGCCATACTCGATGGACCTTCACCCATCATGTAACTAGCTGGCAGGACACCCTGACCAAAGTAATTGCCAGCGTCTTGATTCGAGAAAAAGCCTGCTGTTCGCACTGGTTTGGCGTTTTTCGCCTTCGCAGTTGCCTGAGCTGGTTTCGTGGGTGTCGCTGATTGACCATAGCTTTGACCGGCGCTTACTAGGAGAGCCAGCCCCGTCGCGAGCCAGTGTTTCCAACCACTGAGCGTTCTCATTGATTCCTCTCCCGCAGCAATTGGCAAATGATAGGCGCCACCCAAGATCCAAACAAAAGGTGACGCAGCAAATGCTAAAAAATGTTTCCCCACCACTCGAGCCTCTTGCGTGCAGCACGAGCCCGAAAATCCGTTACAGACCTCGTTATCGGCACAAAACGACCGAAATATTTGCCCGAAGCGGAATAATCGTGCGCATCGTTATTTTCTGCCCTCAAGTGCCCTTCAGCGTGTCCGGATTAATTGCGACGACTGTTTAAAAAAATCTTTTCCAATTTGTCCCCTACTGTTTGCGATTCTCGCTGAGATTCATGTGGCAACGCGACTAGGTTGGTCGCGAGCAAATCGTCAATCGCACGTAGTTTCAGGGAGTCCCAGCAATGAAACGCTTCACATCGTTCACCACATTAACCTTAGTTCTTTTCGCCTCCAACTTAGTCAATGGACAGGTCACGTCGAGCAGTTTTTCCAGTGGCGGAGTTGCTCGCTCGAGCGCATCGGGGGTGGGCAACACTCGAATCGACGCCATGGCATCAGCCTCAGGGGGTGGATTTGCTGAAGCTCGTATGAACGGATCCGGATTGCGGGGCGGTGTCGCGACCGGCAGTGCCATCGCCTCCAGCCACGGGGGCATTGCGATTGCACATGGAAATTCGGACGCTCGCGGATGGGGAGCCCGTTCGCATTCGACTGCTGTTGCAGGTTCAAATTTTGGGACCGCGATTGCAGTGGATTCCGCAAGAGCGCGAGGTAATGCATCAGCCAGCAGCATGAGTGGTGCGTTCACTACCGGTGGCGTCGCCATCGCTAACAGTGGGGCGATCGCTCGCGGACGCTTAGGTGGACGTGGAGTAGCCAACAGCACGGCGATCAGCGCAGTTGACTTTGGAGTCGGTATCAGCCGCAGTCGAGCCAACTCGATGGGATTGCTAGGTGGATTTGCTGGCAGTAACAGTGGTGCATATTCAGTCGGAGCGGGTGGTTTTCGAAGTTCAAGTGCGTCGGCAACCAGCGGAGCGATCCTAGGTGGTACCAGTCTTGCAGAAAGCGTCCACATCGCTCCCTAGTTCACGATAACTTGTTCTGACAACAGCTCTTCCGCTGCTTGTTAAAAAAGAAAACCTCGGCAACCCGATTGGCGGCCGAGGTTTTCGCGTAAACTCCCCACTCACTGAGAGCTTATTGATTTGTTGTGCTACAAGCGATGTCGCTAAAGCTCAAGTACCAAACTCTGGGCGACGCCGACCAAGTTGCTCTTGCAAACGGGCCACGATACTGGAATGCATCTGACTTACTCGACTTTCGCTCAGATCAAGCGTGGCCCCAATCTCCTTCATCGTCAATTCTTCGTAATAGTAAAGAATGATGATTAGGCGTTCATTGCGATTGAGCCCTTTGGTCACCAGCCGCATCAAATCGCTTTTCTGAATGCGCCGGGTTGGATCTTCACCCTTCTTGTCTTCAAGGATGTCGATCTCGCGCACATCCTTGTAACTATCGGTCTCGTACCATTTCTTATTCAAGCTGACCAAGTTCACGGCGTTGGCTTCCATCTGCATCTTTTCCAGTTCTTGGATGCTGATAGCCATATGCTCGGAAAGCTCACGGTCAGTTGGTGCTCGACCGTATTTGGTCTCAAGCTGCTTTTTGGCTTCGCCAAGTTTGCTAGCTTTACTGCGTACCAATCGCGGAACCCAATCCATTGTCCGCAATTCGTCGAGCATGGCTCCACGAATACGCGGAACGCAGTAGGTTTCGAACTTGACGCCTCGATTGGTGTCGAACGCGTCGATCGCGTCCATCAAACCAAAGATGCCTGCACTGATGAGGTCATCCAGTTCGACTCCATCCGGTAGTCGTTGCCAAATCCGGTCGCCGTTGTAGCGAACCAGTGGCATGTATTGTTCGATTAACCTGTTCCGGAGCTCGATGCTGGATGGATCTTCCTTATATTTCTTCCAGACTTCTTGGATTTCTTCTTCTTGAGCGATCGTCATTGCCATCCAATCCTCCATGACCAAACAGGCAGTGTCGGCGCAATTGATACGAGGGTTAGCGTCGATGCCTCAATCGCGCAGCCACAAATCCGATGAAAATCTCGGTTCGTAATGCGTGTATGAGCATGCCTCGACCCGCAGAGCCACCAACGGTTCGAGATTTCTGCGAACGTGCATGCCTGGCGAACTTTTAGCGAGTACCCCGATTTGAATCCATGCCAACTTTATTCAGCAAGGTTCGCATTTTTGGGTGGTCCATTATCCTCAGTCGACTGTAAGCGTGCCATTTCCTTGCGGAAACGAATTTCCACCGAATCGCACACAGTTCGGTCGGCAAAATAGCCGATGCAATAACCTACCACTGCGAACACGGCAAATGCCGTAAGGGCCTCAGTCAAAACTTCGTCGGGCAGCATGCGCGCCAGGATTCCGCGCACAATCACGACGGTCAGCGCGACAGTTCCCAGCACTCCAGAGTATGCTCGGGCCATCGACCGCCTCCATGCGACTCGCGTCAACCTGTCATCAACTCACCCTCACACGGACGAAAACCCACGCCAGTCACGCCAGCGCCTGACAATTGTGGGGATCTCGCCCGGTAACTTCATTATCGGCCAGGGGAGCGGAGAAGTTTAGTTTTTTCTCAGCGTGACTCATAGCTTATCAAGTGCCCCAGACTTGCCACAATTCACAAACAATTAAGTCGTGGGGCTTTTTCAAGTTAGAATTTGGCGAACAATTTCCCCGTGGACATCTGTCAAACGATAATGCCGGCCTTGAAACTTGTAGGTTAGTCGCCGATGATCGATGCCCAACAAATGCAAGATCGTTGCATGCAAATCGTGCACATGCACAGGATCGGCGGTGATGTTGTAACTGAAATCATCCGTCGCGCCGTGTGTAATTCCTGGCCGAATACCACCACCTGCCATCCAAATCGTAAAGCAGCGTGGATGGTGATCACGACCATAATCCTCACGGGTTAGTTTACCTTGGCAATAAACAGTCCTACCAAATTCACCGCCCCATACCACGAGTGTATCATCCAACAAACCGCTTCGCTTCAGATCCACCAGCAACGCAGTTACAGGCTGATCTGTTGCCAAACATTGCTTCGCCAGATCACGTGGCAACTTCAAGTGTTGGTCCCAGCCTCGATGAAATAACTGCACGAACCTGACGTCGCGTTCAGCTAATCTACGGGCCAATAGGCAATTGAAAGCAAAACTTCCTCGTTGAGTTACGTCAGGACCATAGAGATCCAGCACTTCCTGTGGTTCGTTGGAAATGTCAGTCAATTCGGGTACCGAGGTCTGCATTCGAAACGCCATTTCGTACTGGGCAATACGGGTTTCGATCTCAGGGTCAAGCACTTGGCCAGCCTTCTTGCGATTAAGTTCTCCTAAATGATCGAGGAATTTGCGACGATCGCCGCTGGTCCAGCCTGGCGGATTCGAAAGATAAAGCACCGGGTCTCCGGTCGAGCGAAACTTGACTCCCTGAAAACGAGTCGGCAGGAATCCACTGCCCCACAGCCGATCGTACAACGGTTGGTCTCCGGTCCCGGACGTCAGCGCGATAAATGCAGGCAGATCCTGATTTTCGCTTCCCAGCCCATAGGCTAACCATGCACCAATACTAGGACGCCCCGCCAATTGGAAGCCAGTTTGAAAGAAAGTAATCGCAGGATCATGATTGATAGCGGTTGTGTGCATCGACTTGATAAAGCACAATTGATCGACCACTTTTGTCAAATGCGGCATCAATTCACTGAGCCATGCGCCACTCCTTCCATGTTGACGAAACTTGAAAATCGATGGTGCTAGCGGAAATCGTTCTTGGGTTGCGGTCATGCCGGTCAGCCTCTGGCCCTGGCGTATTTCCGCCGGCAAATCCTGATCTCGCAATCGTTCCAGCTCCGGTTTGTAATCGAACAAGTCAAGCTGTGAGGGAGCGCCAGATTGAAATAGGTAGATGACTCGCTTAGCTTTAGCAATATGGTGAGGCAAACCTGGAGCACCAATACTTGCTTGGGCCCCCGTCGGACTGCCGGCTTGCTGAGCGCGAACATCTTGATTCAGGAGGCCGTACAAAGCAGCGGCGCCGACACCAGAATGACCAAAGAACTGTCGTCTCAACTGTGAATACCGCGCATGCAGTAATTGATACATCGTATTACTCCTTGGTCAGCGCTTCGTCCAAGTTCAAGACCAGGCTTGCTACGACTGTGTAAGCTGCAATTTCTGCAGTGCCAATCGAAGCAGTAGCGCGCGAATCGCCTACGGTTAACATGTTAGCAGCAGCCATCGGGTCACTTCGATAGCGCTGTACAAAATCATTCCAGCATTTTACCAACATTGCCGTTTCGGCTTCGTCAGGCTGGCGCGACAGCACAAGTTGGAAAATATGATTCAGTCGGCCAGCGATGTTGTTCGTCGGTACTTCACGAATCGACCGTTCAGCCAAGACTCTCGCAGCCTCCTGAAAACCCTCTTCGTTCATCATCAAAAGCGCTTGCAGAGGTGTGTTTGTAACTGCACGGCGTACGACACATGTCTCACGACTGGGTGCGTCGAAAGTCTGCATTGCAGGTGGGGCGACTGTCCGTTTCCAATAGATGTAAAGACTACGTCGATACAGATCCGCACCACGCGCTCGGACATATTCCGTGTCCGTAGCAATCTCAGTCCACAATCCGTCCGGCTGGTAGGGCTTCGCCGAGGGGCCACCAATCAATGACGCCATCAGGCCGCTGGAGGTTAACGCCGCGTCTCGAATCGACTCGGCTGGCAATCGAAATCTGGGCCCTCGAGCAATAAATCGGTTTTCAGGATCTTGAGCCCACGCATCCCGCGCAGCGCTGGACGATTGTTGGTATGCAGCACTGGTGACGATCAAACGCAACAACCTCTTCAGATCCCAACCCGACTCCATAAAATCCACCGCCAACCAATCGAGCAGTTCTGGATGAGCAGGACGTTCGCCTTGCAACCCAAAATCCTCCGAGGTCTTTACCAAACCCACTCCAAACAGCATTTGCCAATATCGATTGACGATCACACGCGCCGTCAAGGGTTGATCTCGATGCACGAGCCACTGCGCCAATCCAAGCCGATTTCGCGGCGCATCTGCGGGCAGGTTTGGCAAACATCCAGGGACGTTGGCAGCAACCGCTTCACGCGGTTGATCGTATTCTCCTCGCGAAAGGATAAATGCCGGACGCAACACATCACGCTCCTGCATTACCATTGCCGTGGGTAATTGCTCAACGTACCGGGTCCATTGTTCGCGCAAGTTCCACCATCGAAGAAATGCTTGGCGAAGTTCAGTCGCCGCGACCGAATCGCGAAAGTAGGCATTAAGTTTATGCCGCTCCGCCGGTTGTGGATTTTCCTTGGCAGCGATGGCCGCGATCGACTGAGGTACCGATAACGCCGATATTTCGTCAGGGTCAAGTACTCTCTCGTAGACACCCACTTCGTCGATGGCTCCCAGAAATCGATTCTCAGGTCCATTACCACTACCGATCCGCAACGGTTGGGACGACGCAAAGGATTGGTTGATCTGATCCAAGTTCACTTGATTGGTCTGTAAAACTCCATTGATATAGATGCGTACACCACTGGCTCGGCGTGAACCGTCGTAAGTCGCCACTACATGCGTCCAGCTTCCGAGCGGGACTGTCGAAAGTGTCTGAACTCGCAGTGAATCATCCAACCATCGCTTCACCAAATTGAGCTGAAGATGGCCTTGATCGAGCACCAGGTAATATCCGTCTGCTTGAGCCACATCAGGCATGCGGCTCAAGATAGTCCCACTGGCGCGCTGAGGGTTGATCCAGGCACACAGCGAGAACTTGTCAAAATATCCAAATTTGCCAAAATCCCCTGCCTCGACCACTTCGGCTCCATCGAAAGAGATGGCTTGATTGATCGGACCTTCGCACGTAGTTAATTGGCTATTACTGGAATCCACGTCCGCTTGGCTCCCAAATACATCCTGCGTCCCATCGAGAAACAATGAAACGCCTATTTGCGGCCTCCAGTGTAGTCCGGCGGCTAGGGTTATACCTTGATCTTGCTCGAACGTTTGCGTTGAAAAACTGCTGCGCGATTTAACCAATGCCAGCTCATTTTTCAGTTGCTCAACCCATTTTGCTTGTTGAGCGTCCAATTCAATCTGTTTCTGTTTCCAGATTTCATGCGCGCTTTCTAATTGTGCCTGCAAGATACGTAATTCTCGACTTTGTTCGGCAGTTGGTGCTTGCAAATAAGGTGGAGAGTTACCCTCCTTAATTGCCCGGCCGGTCTCGGGAATATTGTTGAAGAACGCAAAAAGCTGATAAAACTCCTTTTGGCTGATTGGGTCATACTTGTGGTCATGGCATCGGGCACAACCCAGCGTTAAACCTAACCAAACGGCAGACGTTGTTTCGACGCGGTCGACAACATACTCGACCGCAAACTCCTCAGGCACGATGCCTCCTTCAGCATTGCCTCGATGATTGCGTTGGAATCCAGTCGCTAGCCGTTGCTCAACAGTTGCGCCAGGAATAAGATCGCCAGCGACTTGCTCGACGGTGAATTGGTCGAACGGCATATTCTGATTCAGAGCGTCGATCACCCAATCGCGCCAACGCCACATATGCCGCGGCCCATCATTTTGGTAGCCACTGGTATCTGCGTACCGTGCGCCATCCAACCAATCGATAGCTAGACGTTCACCGAATTTAGGAGAGACTAACAAACGATCGATAAATTCATTCAGTGCGTTAGGATCATCGTCTTGAACTAACGCTTGCACATCATCAATCGATGGAGGAACGCCAAGCAAATCGAAGGACAGTCGTCGTGCCAAAGTGGTACGTGTTGCAGGCTCGGTCGGTTGCAGTTTTTCGCGTTGATGCGTGGCGCTCAAAAAGTGATCAATTGGATTAGTCGACCAGCTTTGATTTGCCGAGTTCGGCAATGGTGGGCGTTCGATCCTGCGAAAGGCCCAGTGAGCTTGCCATTGGGCACCGCCATCGATCCACCTGCGCAGCGTTTGGATTTGCTGTGCGTTCAGCCTCCTACCAAATTTTGGAGGAGGCATTTGCAACGATTCATCGTCCGCCACAACACGGCGCAGCAACTCGCTTTGTTCAGCGTTTCCTGGAACGACCAGCGCACCAGCCTCGGTCTTGGAAAACAGTCCCTCTTGAATATCTAGTCGTAAATCTGCTTCGCGCGCTTGGGCGTCAGGTCCATGGCATCCAAAGCACAGGTCGGCGAGGATCGGTCGCACTTCTCGATCGAAATCGACTGGCACTTGGCCATCGGCAGTACCCGCCCAACCCCGACAAGCACACACAAGTACGAGCAATACAATCGGGGCAGTGTTCCAATTAGAAATGTTGGGGCACAACATCAACCCAATCTCCCTAACCACGTGCACTTTTCACAAAGTCTCATTGTACCAATCCCGGAGTAGAATCGCATTGACTCGCTAGTTGGGGTTTCGATAGCATACCTGGGTGCATAGAACGATGTGCGATCCGACCTAGGTCGAATTGTTTCATTTCTTTGCTGGCATGGTCTCTGGAATGATTAATGCTAGCACATTTCGGATCGAGAATCCCCGTTCTACGGGACGAAATAATTGCATGGAAGTGTGCGTTTATGCGAACCCAACCATTTTTAGCACTTACAAAGCTAGTGGAAAGTTCTGCAGCGCCCGGACTATGTCTATCTGCACTGATATGGATTTTGGGAACCATCAGTCTCTCTGGTTGCGCGAATTGGAAAGGTGACCCTACCAACAGTGGTAGCCAGTTGCTGTCCGCGCCAAAAATGACACCAGATAGCGTTGTGGTTGAAGCTGTTTCGTTACGCTTTCCGTTAGAAGCTCAGGCAGAACTTGCTGCGATTTGGGATGTCCTCGACGAAAGCACCCTGGATTTGAAAGTGCGTCAGCGGCTTGACGAAAATGGGCTGAGATGTGGAATTTTAGTCGGTGAACTTCCCAAGATCGTGCGAGCGCGGATGGAGGAACTGGCTGGAGGTAAATCGGAAGGGACTCTGGAGGGCTTGGGACTCGAAGCTGAAGTATCCAGTGATACGCGGCGAATGCAGTGCCATGCTGGAAAAAGGAAAGATTTACACGTGCGCACCGATTGGTCAGATTCACTGACCATTGTGTATCGCCGTGATGGTCAACTGCAGGGAGCCTCTTACGATCGTCCCAACTTGCTATTTGATATGCGAGCTTTGCCACATCATCACGGGCAGGTCAAAATGAAGTTCACCCCGGAAGTACAATACGGTGATCGACAACACTCGATCGCTTTCAGCAACCACGGGCTGCGCAACAAATTCGAGAGGAAAAAACACACCTTCGACGAGCTGGCTTTTGAAACGGTTATGATCCCTGGCCAGATTTTGATTTGCACGGCTACAGAAGATGCGCACACCATCGGCGTTGGGCACGCCTTTTTTCATGCTCGTACCGTCCAGCAGACCGAGGAAAGGGTCTTGTTATTAGTACGCATGCTCGGTTCGCAACTAGATGAACTCTTCGATCCAGAGCAGACTGAGCAAGCTAAACTGGCTGCGGAGCGGTCGCTGTAAGCATTCGCTGGCACACGCGTGATTGGAGGCTTATTTCACGACTTTTCATTCCGAGCTGCTTTTTTCAGTCCCTTGGAGCGTGTTCCGCCAGTGATCGTTTGGCAAGGCCGGTGAATTGGCGGATTAGGTCTGCATCTTTTACGCCTGGAGATGTTTCGACCCCAGAAGCCGTGTCAACGGCGTAACAACGACTCGCACCAATCGCTTGACCAATATTGCTTGGGCGCAAACCGCCCGCGAGGATGATTGGCAGAGAACCGAAAGCAGTAGGTCGTGGAAAGAGCAACTCCCATTTTGCGGTCTTGCCACTACCACCACCTATCTCGCCGCAGGTGCCGGGAACCGGAGCATCCACCAGAAACCCCAATAACAAATTCTCCGCTGATTGTCGCCAGCGCAAGACCATATCCTCTTCCCAATTCTGCGCGCTCCACGAGACTGCTTTAATTACAGGAAGTCCTCCGCAATATTTCAAGATCTCTGGTGTTTCCTGGCCGTGAAGCTGTATGGCATCGAGCGGAACTGATTTCAGAATCGCATCAAGCTCGGAAGCTGTCGGGTTCTTGACGACTCCAACTCGAAACAACCTACGTTCAGCAAGTTCGCTCAGTTCGCTGGCAACTACGAGCGAAACATGTCTGGGGCTGCTGGCAACGAAATTCAATCCAATTGCATCGGCACCGCCGTCAACTACCGCCTGAACGTCTTGGGGACGAGTGACACCACAGATCTTTACCTGAAACATGGATCTCTCGCGTGAACTTGGAATCGTCATCGAAACGCACGAGCACAAATTGCAGTTGATTGAACAGGGGCACGATTCCCCTTTAGGTCTGTTTACGACTGTGGAGCGGTGGCAATAACCCGATGAAAGTGCAACTTCACTTCGCGGTCGACGACTCGGCGAACTCCTTCGATCAAGCATCGCGGCTCGTTTTCCTCCTGGCCACGTCGAACGACATCTTCCAGTTTCGTTCCGGGCGCTACTGTGAACGTAGACTGGTTGATGATTTGGTTTCCTGCATCCAGCTCAGGAACAATAAAATGGCAGGTCGCCCCAAATGTGAGCATTCTCGCAGAATAAGCATCATGATAGGGCCGCAACCCAGGAAAACTTGGTAACAGACCGTGATGTAAATTGATGATTCGTCCACCCGCAAATTTCCAGCATGTATCGGGGGGCAGCACTCGCATGTAGCGAGCCAGAACAATGTAATCCACGTCGTATCGGTCCAGCAATTCGACCATCAATTGATCGTCTGCTGCCCCATCTTCACGTCCGATATTATGCCAAGGTACTCCAAATTCAGCGGCGAGTGACTCGCATTTCTTTCGATTGCCGATCATCACGCTTGCTTGTGCCTTGATCCGGCCATCTCGTATGGCAGACAAGACTGAGCGAGGCGTGTCTTCCAAATAGGTAACGCAAATTGCCAAACGCGGCATTCGATGCTGATAATCGGGACTCCATACGCGCACCGACAAGCGTTTGTCTTGCCCGATTCGTTGTAAGTTTGCACGCACCAATTCCCAGCGATCAGATCTAAGTTGTGCTCGACACATCATGGCAAATACTGCGGCTTCATCGTGATCATACATCTGAATTTCGGCGATATTCGCACCTTGGCCGGTAACTTCGTGGATGATCGGATCGGCCAGTCCCACGTTGTCCGGACCGACTGCAGTTACCACAATTTCCATGCTATCACAGATTTCTTATAAGTTTGGTACGAGTAGTAGGCGGGAGACAATGCTTGTTTGAGGCAATTAAAAAGCTGCTATGAATAGCTAAGAATAACGGCGAAAAGCTGGAACCGATAGGGCGACAAATCTCGGTTCACCGGGGATTGCTAGCAATCAATGCTGGTCACGATTTGAAGTTCTGGCCGATCATTTCGCCGATGTTTTCGATACGGTATTTGGCTCGATGCGAGGACAATTCGTAAAGCGGCTGCAATAGAGATTCTCGTTGGTCGCGATTCGATGACATTGACCTCGGCAGTACGCTTAAACGATACTAGTGCTTTGTCACAGCTAAGGATTAGGGTTCGCAGGAAACGGGAGAGCGAGGTTCCTACCAAGCCACTACTCAAAGGGCTCAGCTCAATTGGCTCAGCCGGAGCGTCGCGTTCCCGATCCCCAAAATAAAGCTGTGACAATGCACTACTTGGATACCGTTACGGTTGTGGGCGTAGTCTATGCCGTGTGTGTGCGGTTTGAAACTGGCTAAATAAATTCAGAATCGAGGTTATTGGGTGGCAGTCGCGACAGATTTTCAACTTAGATCCTATTGTGAGACGGTTGCTCAAAACGCCAAGACGGCGTCACGTCAATTGGCGCAACTTTCCACGTCGGTCAAGAACCAATGGTTGAAATTGAGTGCTGTTGAGTTGCAGAATTCTGTTGAGCAACTCTTGATGGCCAATGCGCGAGACTTGGCGTCGGCTGCTGATTTTGGTCTGTCGGAGGCGGCGATTGACCGTCTAAGGTTAGATCCCAAACGCATACAAACGATAGCTCGCGGATTGGACGAACTGGCGGGGCTGCCCGACCCTGTGGGCGAGATTATCGAAGGAGGAGTGCGTCCCAACGGGCTAGAGATTCGCAAAGTGCGAGTTCCGCTTGGGGCTGTGTTTTTCATTTACGAATCTCGTCCCAACGTAACGGTCGATGCTGCCGGGATCTGTGTCAAAAGTGGCAATGCCGTGATTTTGCGAGGCGGAAAAGAGGCGCTGCATTCATCGCAAGCCTTGGTGGAGGTGCTTTGTCGCGTAGGAAAAAAACTTGGCTTGCCTGACCATGCTGTACAAATGGTGGGCACCACGGATCGTGAAGCGGTCGGAGTGTTACTTGGCCTGCCCCAGTTCATTGATGTGGCTATTCCACGTGGAGGCAAGGGACTGATTGAGCGAGTAGCCGCTGAAGCTCGCATGCCTGTGATCAAGCATTTTGACGGCAACTGTCATGTATATGTCGATCAATCGGCTGATCCCAGAATGGCAGTAGAGATTGTCAATAATGCCAAGTGCCAGCGGATGGGTGTGTGCAACGCATGTGAAAGCTTGTTGGTACACGAATCAGTTGCCGAATCATTGCTGCCACTCCTGGCGAAATCGCTTCAAACGCAGGGCGTGGAAATCCGGGGCGACGCGACAACTTGCCGACTTGTTACTGGCGCTCATGCGGCCAGTGAAGAAGATTGGTACACGGAATACCTTGGGCCAATCATCAGCGTAAAGGTTGTTTCAAGCGTGGCACAAGCGATTGCACATATAAATCATTACGGCTCCCATCATACCGATGCGATTGTCACGAACGACCTTTCGTCCGCCCTGGAATTCACTGCAGGTGTCGATTCCAGTGCAGTTATGGTCAACGCAAGCACACGTTTCAACGACGGAGGCGAATTTGGAATGGGTGCGGAAATAGGCATCAGTACGGACAAATTTCATGCGCGCGGTCCATGTGGTTTGAAAGAACTAACGTCCTACAAATACGTTGTAATCGGTAAGGGACACGTGCGCAGTTAACGAACTTGCAGTCTACTGCCAATTCGAAGGAGTGATGTTATGGCGGACGACGCGCTCAATCGCGATGAGGTCGAAGAATTACTAAAGTCGATGGACGCAGGCGGTAAGCCCGGTGGCAGTGCGTCGGGTACACCTCCCGTTTCCGACAGCGCAGCCGACCTTGAAGCACAGGCCGAAGCGATGCTCGGAAAAAAGGGAGCAGCGGCTCCGAAGGCGGCTAGTGCTGCTGACCTTGAGGCACAGGCCGAAGCGATGCTAGGCAAGAAAAGCTCGGCAAATCCTGCCGCTGCCAAAGCCCCCGCTGAAGCTGACTTGGACGCACAAGTTGAAGCCATGCTGGGTAAGAAACCAGCACCCAAGGCCGGCTCGCCCGGTAACGTATCCGAACTCGAAAGCAAAGCTGAGGCGATTGCCAAGAAACCAGCTTCAGCCCGTCAACGCGTCGTTGCATACGACTTTAAGCGTCCCGAGCGGGTAGGCAAAGAACAAATGAGAGCCCTGCAATCGTTGCACGAAGGCTTTGCACGTAACTTTGGCGCATCGTTATCAGCCCTCCTTAGATCCATCGTTGAAGTTAAACTCATTAGCGTCGATCAATTAACGTACAGCGAATTTGTTTACAGCTTGGAGATTCCCACCTGCTTTAATCTGCTCAAACCAACACCGCTGGAGGGCAACTGGATACTTGATCTAAGTCCGTCGCTGTTGTACCCCATTATCGACCGCATGTTAGGTGGCGGTTCGATGCAGGATACAGCTCCCAAACGACCGCTGAGCGAAATAGAATTGAGATTGACCAGTCGCATTACCAACGTATTTTTGCGTGAATTGGCCAGTGCCTGGGTCAATGCCGTTGAACTGAAAACAGTGGTCGAACGGGTGGAAAGTAATCCACAGTTAGTGCAGATTGTTCCTCCGAATGAAGTGGTCATTCTGGTCAGTTTCGAACTGACGATGGGCAAAATTCGCGGTATGGTAAATCTTTGCATCCCGTTTAATACCATTGAGCGCATCGGCAACAAACTGACGGCGAATAGCTGGGTGGGCTATGCTTCGTCAAGGTATTCTGATACCACCAAAGAACGAATTGCCAAACAAATTGACGGTGCCCATGCAGAAGTTATCGTTACTTTAGCCCATTCCAAAATTCGTACCGAAGACCTATTCGCGCTTCAAATTGGGGACATCATCAGCACAGAGAAAGATATCCATACGCCGTTAGATGTTGAGATCCAAGGCGTCGTCAAGTTTGTCGCCAGCCCCGGTGCGTTCAAAGGACGAAAGGCAATCAACATTCGGGGAATCGTAGGAGACGTCGTACGGCCCATGACAGGGTCGTAGTCTCCAATGTTCGATTTACTGCAAACAATCAACTATGGTTGGAGCTCGAAGTTGTCCTCAAAGGCAAGTATCATGTCGGCTGGAATCGCGTTCGCTTGCGCAGCTTCGAGCATCATTTTCTTAGCTCGCTCGAGCGCCTCGTTATTCGTTAACGGATGTACGAGAGCAAACGCCGCTTTGCGAGCGAGCGTGTTCGGATGCGCTCGATCCAACTTCAAGTCTGCTAGAGCATAAGCCAACCCAATCGGTATCGCGGAGTAGCTGTACTTCTTGTTCAGTGAACTGACGTGAAACGTCACGGAAGTTGCGTTGCTACTAACAAACGAAACAACCGTGCTGGAACCAACTGTGATTGTCTCGGCAGCACGCAAGCCAGCCACTCCCGCCAACATGGCTTGATGGAATTCCCGAACAAGCGTCAGTATCGTCTTGAGCCGAGTGTGCTGCTCAAGCTGTGCAGGCAGTTTCGCCTTACCCTGTAAATCTGTTAGCTTGGATTCCGCATCTCCAAACTCTTGCTTTCCAATCTGCACTCTGACAGCGAGCATAGCACGAGTCCACGCTTCCCTTTGATCGTCAGTGAGTCGTTCGTTTACCATAGCGACGTTTTGGCTTGGCACTTTACTCGAGCTAGCGACGCTAGTGGTTTTAGTTCCAGGCTCAGAAGTCGGCGCCTCAGTTGTTTTTAAATTCGAATTGGGAGCATTAGTCTTAGTTTCGGTCGGCTTCAAATCTTCATTTGGCTTCGAGGTTTCAATGGATTTTGGTGTTCCAGAATCAGGAGTGGCTGGTGGGGTGATCGCCAACGCAGGTTCGACAGCGGCAGGTGTGTTACTAGGAAAATCGGGAACCAAGTCGCCGGGTTCGCCAGCACCAGGAGCTGGTAATCCACTGCGCCGCTCAGCTCCAGGTACAGTCGGAGTGTTGGTTGAAACCCGAGAACTGCTAGTTGCCGAAGCGTCAGCGGTTTGAAGTTGGTTTGTCGTTTGTTGTGGAGATTGCAGCAAGTAAGCTCCCAATGCAAATACCACCGCAATTCCGCATGCAATCGCCAATAATCCTAGCCACGGCGATCGGTGAGTTCGATTTCTCTTAGTGACTCGTCGTGAGGTACTCGGTCGCGTGCCTCCTCGCGTCCCTGGCATAGAAAATGAACTTGGTTGCTCAGTGAGTCGATTCCTGGGTGACGAATTCAAGAAGTCAAGCAACGCATGATATTCGGCTTCATCATTCTGGAACTCTACTTTGGACAGATTGCGAAAAGCGGATAGGTTAAATGGTTCGTCCGGATCTCCGAGAGGGAATAACGTGTTTAACTGATCCTCTGTATCTCCAGCAGTTGAAATCCCAGCTTGCGAGCCATTGGCCATTGATGCGGCAGCAGGAGTGGTGGCAATGGCTTTGGTGGGAGTGGCGGCCGAGCTTGTGCCGTAGACCTGTTTCCATTTGAAATCGTAGGCGGCTTTGCGAGTTGGGTCGAGAAGATGTTTTGTGGCCAAATCCAGTACCCGAGTCGCACGGCGAAATGCGACAGAATTGGGATCAGCATTTTGTGAGACAGTTCGCCGTAGCGTTTCGATAGCTTGTCCGATTTGCGTTTCCGTTGCAGAAATCGGGTTGGCAATTCTCAGGAGGCGGTAGAGATCGGGGAACGCATCCTTGGGATTGGCAGGAGAATTACCTGACATTCAATCAACTCCTGGTCCAAGGTGTCAATGAAGTTGGGCGTTCGATGCCGCCACCGGTCGGCGAGCATTCACATTAAGAGTCTCAAAATCGGTGCCGATACGATCTCATTCTAACAATGGAATTCAAAGTGTCCGCAATCCGTGGCTCGTGTTTCAACTCTATTTTGTGAGCCAAACTGGAAACTCTGAAAAAACTCGCAGAAAAATCTCTGGCCATGAAACATCTAGTGAATAGCTCGACAATCATGAACAACTCGAATGAATGGAGGAAAGTTTACCTTTAGGTAAGAACTGCAACTGTCCGGAATCCGTAAGATGAAATTTGGAAGTGCGCTCAATCCATACTGGCAATAATGAGTATTACGGTTCGAATAGCTGTGTCGGGATTCAATGCCATGATTTTCATTTGCGAAACGAGAAAATGTGAGTTGTCACGTAGTTCGAACAGGTGTACTATGACTAAGGTGCAGTGCCTGAAAATCTACTTTTCTTTTTGATAGGGCCCTGCAAGTCACTTTCCCGCCTGTATTACTAGTCTCTCCCCAGTGGTCGTCGTCAGGACGATCTGACTTATGTTGAGTTTCAGGAGTTCAGCGCCATGAATGGTCACCGTTCGTCCCGTCCGCACGGGGAACGTCCAATTCGTAGGCCGTTTCCAAATAATCGCCAGCGACCTCCCATGGCCGATGAAGATCTGGCGCGGCGTATTCGCGAACTTGACGCCGATCGTGAACCCCTATCGTTGGCTGAAGAGATTGCTGGTGAACGTGGTGCGGGAGCGCGCAACGTTAGCAAATTGCCGACCGAAGCAAACGAACTGGCATCTTGTGTGCCTCTTAGCCAAATGTATCAAATGTCGATGGCTGAGTTAGCCGAAGTGGCCAAGAGCGAGAAAGTGGCCGAAGGAGCAGGATTATCAAAACGGGACCTAATATTTCAAATCCTCAAATCGCGACTTAAAAACAATGGATTGATGTATGGCGAGGGAACGTTAGAAATACTGCCAGATGGTTTTGGGTTTTTGCGCAGCGCAAATCACCATTATCTATCCTGCCCTGACGACATTTATGTTTCACCCAGTCAGATTCGTAGGTTTGGACTACAAA
>CAZVBC010000075.1:0-22664 GCA_964625155.1 uncultured Pirellulaceae bacterium | reverse complement strand
GGTCAGCTTGCAGAGCATTCGTCGCCGCGCCTGTTCCGCGGCCTCCGCAACCGATGAGACCAACCTTTATCATGTCACTTCCTGCGGCGTGCACCATGCGAGGGCTGACAAAACCCTGCGCAGCAATCCCTACCAGTCCAGACGAAGCAATGAAATTGCGCCGATGAGTCGCCTTGCCAGCAACTGAACATTGTGAATTGCGTTCGTTACGATAATTCTCATTCATTTGGTTGCTCCGATAGGGATCAGTTCAATGTTTCTGAAATAGATCTCGTTGCCTTCGTTTTGCAACAAGATTTTTCCGGACGAAGGAAATACGTCATAACATTCGTTTACAAGGTTACCATTTATCTTCACCGAGACTTTTTGGCCTTCACAGGTACATTCGACTTTGGTCCAGTGCCCGATGGGACTTGCAACATCGGCTTGCCCTCGAGTGTCCAGCAGTTCTTTGAAACCCGGTTGATGATGTGACCACCAGAATTGTTTGCCGTTGTACTTAGTCGGTTTACCGCCAAAGCTCCACCGTGTTCGACCGTCGGATTCGATGCGCGTATCGGAAGTGATAGTACCAGCGATCATGTCTCCACTCGAGTCTTTACCTCGAATGACGATAAAATCACCCTCACAGCCCTGGGCTAATTGGACCTCTAAGCTGGTCATCCATGTTCCACCTGCACCGCCGTCGGGCCCCACGGCATGTAAAAGTATGCCGGAATTGCGTACAAATTTGGAGCCATCAGTTCGTGCCCCCCACTTGTATTCCAAACGCAACTGATAATCACGATAGTCATCGCGCGTGGCCAAATATCCCGCCCCTTGACCAGTTATGTGAATCATTCCGTCGGTGACACGAAAAACTTGCAGAGGATCACTGGTCCCAGAAGCCTTTAACCAGGTTGTAAAAGTACTCAAGTCCCGCCCGTTGAAAAGCATTTGCGGCTGGCTTACAACGGTTGGCTTGGATGTCTGCGCGACGCAGACGCCAGTCGTTAACAAAAAGCAGAACTTGACCAGCACTATGGTGATCAGCAACTGCCGACAGTGCGATCGGTCCCCAGCATAACTTTGTTTTTGTTGTTGCTTCTTCAAGCAACTTATCCAGGTCATTTGAGTAAGTGAGTTGACAGACATGCAAGCAACCAGTGCTGAGAGAACCACATTCAGTCGGCGAAAATTCATAGTGGCCACATCGGCGATGAGTGGCGCAGCTTACTTCAATTTGCAATCGAATTCCAGCGGCGCGGAGAAACGTACCCAATTCCAAATTGCCTGCATGACCTTGCCATACAGCCAGTTTCCACTTGCCAGAGCTCTTATGGGAATCAAGAGTGCTGGTTATCGCTACGTTGCGTGGGGGACAACTCACCGAGAATCTGATGCTGACAAGAGTGTGCCGGTCATGCCGGTTGATGCCCCACCGGATCGCGCACGTGAACTTGGGAAAAAGTGTCGGGACATGGGCCTCGATCCCGTAATGATGTTCTCAACGGTTTACCCTGAACACCCAGATGGGCTGCGCATATTAACTCACCGTTTGGTACAAGCTTCCGCTGCAGGAATTGGTCAAGTGCTGACGTTTGGTCATACCGAAGGCGGGAATCGAAAGGCTTGGATCGATCGCTTTATGAAACTTGGGCCGATTGCCCGCGACAATAATGTATTACTGGTCGTCAAGCAACATGGCGGAGATACGGGAACTGGAAAAGCTTGTGCTGAAATCGTGCGCGAAGTAAACGATCCTGGAGTCAAGGTCAATTACGACGCTGGTAACGTGATGGATTATTTGAATGTTGATCCGTTACCCGATATAAAAACCTGTGCAGATGTAGTGCGCAGCTTTTGCATGAAAGATCATCGCAATTGGCCCAAAGACGAAGATTGCGCGCCAGGGCTGGGAGAGATTGACCATTACCGCTTACTGCACACTGTATCGACGACTGGCCACACAATTCCGTTATGCTGTGAGAATATTTCAGCACCCCTTTTGCCACGCCCCAATGTGCCGGAGGGCGTTGACCAACTGGCACAACGCACTCTCACTTATCTGCAAACTGTTATCGCTGGATTGCAGCATGCCGACCCATGAGGACAGGCAGGCAAACGAGGTGAGCCGTTAAGCCTTTAGAATCATGCGCTGGAAATCATCGAACAGATACTGGCTGTCATGCGGCCCTGCCGATGCCTCTGGGTGATATTGGACTCCGAAAGCAGGATGGTGTTTGTGTCGCACGCCAGCGATGGTGTCATCGTTAAGATTTCGATGAGTGATTTCCAAGTGACTGGGAAGCGATTTTTCTTCAACGGCAAAGCCGTGATTTTGAGAAGTGATTTCAACTTTGCCGGTCAATAAATTGAGCACAGGTTGATTACTGCCGCGATGACCAAACTTAAGTTTGAAGGTCCGTGCACCGCTTGCCAGACTCAATAGCTGATGCCCTAGGCAGATGCCGAAGATGGGCTTTTTCCCTAGCAAATCTCGAATCGTGGTGATCGCATATTCTAGCGGTTCAGGATCGCCGGGACCATTGGAAAGGAATACTGCATCAGGAGCTTGTGCTAGTACTTCATTCGCACCGACGGTACCGGGCAGGATGACAACTTCATTGCCTCGTTCATATAAATGCCGGGCGATATTCCACTTCATGCCGAAATCAAGGCAGACGACTCGCGGCCGTCCAGGTTGTGTCTGTGAGCGTGCCGTACTAGACGGTTCAAAACTGAATAATGTTTCGTTCCAAGTTCGCGACGTCTCGGGCACCACCTCACGAACTAAGTCGCGACCTACCAAGCTGGGCGAATTTTTTGCCTTGGTTACCAGTGATTCTCGATCCAAGTCGATTGAGGAGATCACTCCTTTCATGGCTCCCTGACTGCGAATATGGCGAACTAATAATCGCGTGTCGATTCCAGCAATACCCACGACTGAGTTTTCGCGCAGATAATTCCCAAAGGAGTCATCAGAACGAAAATTGCTCCGTATGCGGCTTTCTTCGCGGACAATAAACCCAGCCACTTGCGGGCGAGCACTCTCCAGATCGGCACGATTAGTACCGTAATTGCCGATCTGAGTGTAGGTCATAGTGACGATTTGACCGCGATAGCTGGGATCGGTCAAAATCTCTTGATAGCCTGTCATCGAAGTATTAAAAACTACTTCGCCCGCAGTTTCGCCAACTGCGCCCAACGCCTCTCCTTCGAATACAGTTCCATCCTCAAGCGCCAGCATGGCTGGATGTATGGTTCGCACCAACGTAATCCCCTTGGAATTAAACGGACTCAAATTTCCCAAGTACGGTTGGCATCAGCCAATCTTCACGCACAACTCTGACACGAAACAGTTACGAGTACAGACTAATACAAAGTACTTTAGTGCGGGACAGCATGCGCGGACAGTTACCAATACCAACTAAAATAAACCTGTAGCTCTAAGTGCTTTGTCACAGCCTAATATATTGGCTTTCTCTCAGCCCTAATGCTTATGCTGTGGCAGAGCACTAATTGGACTGCGCCATTTTACGATCATCCGCAGGCGTGATAGCATCCGCTTTTAACTGTGAAGTCAAAAGGAACTAAGTGCTCACGCATTACGGACATTTGCTCCGCAAAAAAGCCTTCACTTGATCGAATGTGGCGCTGTCCAACTAAGTATATGCAGATTACAAAAATGCGGTAGAACCAACCCTGATCAGTGCTCGCGACCGAATCGCCGCTCCCCAAGAACTATTTTTTCTGCACGTTTCATTTCGCCGCAAGTCAGTTTGGAATGCTTTGAGAGACCTAACTCAACAGCGCCACTTTGCACGCAGTTAAACGATTTCGCCGCAACAACTTAGTTCTTCTTGCAATAATCGCATACGGCGTTGTCCAGCTAATCAACTTGTAATGAAAAGCAACCGTTACGCAATACGGAACGCTCTGACCAATCGCTTTACCGTGCCTCCACGAGCACAATGGACTTCCTGTCTGATTGTGAGTATGGTCTACTGAACGCTTCGATTGCTCAAGGGCTTAGCACGGTCAAATATGCAGCTTGTGGCCGATCGATCAGTATTCGGACCGGCGCCAAAAACTGGCGAAGAATGCCGCGCCGACCGCCGATAGTATAAAGCGGCCAATTTGAATAAATTTGAGGCAATTAAGGGGGGGCAATGTCAACTCTCAGCCGAAGGGAAAAGATCGAGCAAATGCTGCTTGATGAACCCAACGACTTGTTCCTTCGTTATGGGCTTGCTTTAGAATTCCATCGAGAAGGAAAAGCTGATGTTGCTTTGTCACACTTGCAAGAATTGACTCGCGAGACGCCACCGTACGTACCAGCCTATTTCCGTTCCGCTCAAATTCTGGTTGATCTAGACTGCATCGAACAAGCACGAGATTTTCTTAGGGACGGAATTGAGGTAGCAAGATCTCAAAATGATTTGCATGCGGCTGCGGAAATGAGTGAATTGTTATCGGATTTGGGTCAGTACGGAGAATAGTCTCCTCCAATTTTGTGAATTCCCAATGGCTCCAGAACAAACGAGAATTCAAGCTGACCTACGTGGCTTGATGGCTGGAGAGGTCTACTGCGATCCGCTTTTTGAGCAGATGTATGCCAGTGATGGCAGCATTTATGAAATCGCGCCTTTGGGTGTCGTCCGACCGAAGTCGACCGAAGATGTCGTGCGGCTGATGCGCTATGCGTCGGAGCACCACCTTCCCATTTATCCTCGAGGTGGTGGCAGTGGTTTGGCCGGCCAGTCTCTCGGACGCGGGATCGTCGTAGATTTTTCTCGGCATATGCGACGAATCTATACTCCCAAAGACAACCGAGTTCGGGTGCAGCCGGGTGCGGTTCAAGCTGATTTGAATCGTGCGCTTGGCCAATTCGGGTTGCTGTTTGGGCCAGATCCGGCGACCCGCAGTGTCTCGTCGATTGGCAGTATGCTTTCCATCGACGCTGCAGGAAGCCATTTCCCCAAATATGGCTCAGCGGGCGAGCGGATCGAAAGTATGCAAGTCGTCCTCGCCTCTGGAGAATTAGTCGAACTGGGACGGCATGCTTGGGCGCTCGACAATCCTCCGCAAAACTCGGTTGAATCATTAGCCAGCCAGATTGGACTCTTGCTTCAGCAAAACTCTGCCCAACTGTTGCGTCCACCCTGGGGCGAAGTCGCGCGCGGTTGCGGATATCGAATCGAGAAGACGCTCGACGGTGATCGACTGGACTTGGCGCGGCTGATGTGTGGTTCGGAAGGTACGCTGGGTATCATTGTCGAAGCAACCTTGCGACTCGATCCGATTCCAGCCAGCCGCGGTTTGTTGCTCTTATTCTTCGAGCGACTAGAAGCCGCTGCGAAAGCGGGACTCGAAGCAGCCAGAGACGATATCGCGGCTTGCGATTTGATGGATCGGAGGTTGCTGGAAATTGCCCGCGAAGCCGACACAACATACGCTTCCATCTTGCCCAAAGGTGCTGAAGCCATGCTGCTGGTCGAGATGCAAGGGGAGGATTCTGTCAGTGTGCGTAATCGGCTTGCCGCATTGCACCAGCGTCTTCAAAAGCGGGGCAAGCCAGTCATTTCGTACCGCTTGACAACGGATCGTGCCGAACGAGATTTATTGTGGCGGATCGCGCGCCGGATTATCCCTCAACTTTATCGACTCAAAGGATCGACCCGCGCCATTTCCTTTGTTGAAGATATTGCCATTCCACCAAAACGCCTACCAGAATTTTTAGTCGAAGTTCAAAACATCTTTAAAGCAGAACGAGTGACCACAACTCTTTATGCGCACGCGGCCCATGGCCAATTGGACTTGCGGCCGTTTCTGGATCTATCCAAGCCGTCAGAACGCGATCGCATGGCGCGGTTAAGCGAGGCAATTTACTCCAAAGTTATTGAGTTTAACGGCTGTATTTCCGGCGAACATGCGCTGGGGCTCAGCCGCGCTGCTTTGGCCGAGCGACAACTAGGGCAACGCTTGGAGTTATGTCGCACGATCAAACGCATTTTTGATCCCGATTCGTTACTGAACCCGGGCAAGTTCCTGTCACCCAAGCCTCAAGGGGTCGACGAAAACTTGCGTACGCTGGCATTAGTTGCTGCGACTGCGCCAAAGGATCCGGCTGAAACAAGCCTCACCGATTCGGCTCGCGCAAAAGTGTCGTTGCAGCCCGAGCTCCCCATCGACTCTACCCATGCAGCACCAGAAGCTATTTCACCGGTTTCCGCCAAACCACTAATCCCACTGGTGCTTGAGTGGGAAGCTGATTTTTCAGCCAGTCAAGTTGCAGGTGCCTGCAATGGCTGTGGTCGGTGCAAGACCAGCGCCGCTGCAGAACGCATGTGCCCCATGTTCCGCGTACATAAAGGTGAAGAAGCTTCGCCGCGCGCCAAGGCTAATCTCATGCGCGGTCTGCTCAGCGGTAGGTTGGAACCCAAACAAGTCGAATCGGACGAATTGCGAGCGATCGCCGATCTTTGCTTTAACTGCCACCAATGTCGCAGCGAATGTCCAGCAGGTGTCAATATTCCAAAACTGGTCCAGGAATTAAAATCCCAGCACGTAGGTATCCATGGATTACGGATACGAGATCGCTTGCTAAATCGTTTGGATTTGCTGGCATCGTTCGGTAGCCGCGCACCGACGCTGGCCAACTGGGCGCTAGGTAATCGCGCCACGCGATGGCTGATGGAAAAGTTGCTCGGCATCGCACAAGGGCGAAAGCTACCACGGCTAGCGCGGCGAAGTTTTTTGCATTGGGCAGCTCGACAAAAGCTGCATCGCCCCTCGCGAACCAACAGCCGCAAAGTTTTGTACTTTGTCGATCAATATGTCAATTGGCATAACCCGACACTTGGACGCGCCTTAGTTGAAGTCCTGAAACACCAACACATCGACGTGTATTGCCCAACCAATCAGACGCCGTCGTGGATGTCGATGATCACTTCAGGAGATATCGAACGCGCTCGAAAACTCTCTCGGCAAAATATTCGCCTGCTCAGCGAGGCTGTTCGTCAAGGCTATGAGATCGTTACAACCGAGCCTTCCGCAGCATTATGTTTACAACACGAGTACCGAAGTCTGGTCGATAGTGAAGACACCCAATTGATTGCCAAACACACTTGGGAGGCGTGCTCGTACTTGTGGAACCTACATCTGCGAAATGCGTTGGAATTGGATTTTCGACCTCAGAATCTATCGGTGCTTTACCACGAACCCTGCCACTCGCGCGTCTTGGACTCGCGCCAACCAGCACTCAATCTGTTGCGGTTAGTACCCGGCTTGCAAGTCAACTTGGCTGATTCAGGATGCAGTGGAATGGCCGGTACTTACGGATTACAGCGAAGCAACTATCGCAACAGTTTGCGTATTGGCTGGAACCTGATCACCGCTGCAAAAGACGCCAGTACGCAACTGGGCGCCACTGAGTGCACGGCTTGCAAACTACAAATGGAGCAAGGTACGACGAAACCAACAGTGCATCCGATTGCCCTGCTCGCATTTGCATACGGGCGCATGCCTCAATTTGCCGCTTGGTTTTCTTCTCGCAGCGAAGGACTGGTTGTCAATTAGGCAACCCAATAAACTGTATCTAGGACGAAGTTGGCTGGCTTGAACCCAAAGAAGCTGTGCAGGCACGTTGAGTAAGTCCAATCGTAAAACATGCTGATCGTGGACTTCCTGCCGTTGCGGGAGTTTGAGGTTGAATCCCAAGTGAAATACTCACACAGGTTAATGTACACAGACGCACGTTTGGGTCGCCGAGAATTTTTGCGGGTAGGTGGTGGATTGGCCATTTCTGCCACCACATCGTTCGGTAATCATGTCTTGGCAGACGATTCCGAGTTGAATTATCGCCCCGCGCGGAGTTGTATTCTTGTCTATCTCTTGGGCGGCCCTCCGCATCAGGACATGTTTGACCTAAAACCAATGGCGCCTGCGGAAATTCGAGGGCCTTTCCAGCCAATCGCGACTCGTTTGCCTGGTTTGCAAATTTGTGAGTTGCTGCCGAAATTGGCCAGTTTGGCCAATCGATTTACGTTGATTCGTTCGGTAACACATCGTAACAGCAATCACACGCCGATGATCTATTACACGTTAACCGGTCGCCATACCGCGTTGCCAGAACGTGATAATGATATTCGTCCCCCTCAGCGCGACGACTTTCCACACTTTGGTTCTGTAATTGCAAAATTCAAACCGGCTCCGCAGTCACTTCCTGGATTTGTATCGTTACCAGAGGTGGCCATTCGCAGTAGTACCGAGGGAGAATTCAAGCGAGTTCGTTTGCCACTTCGCGGTGGCGGAGCAGGCTTCCTTGGCGCGGGCTTTGAATCTCTCGCAGTCAATGGAACGCCCGATTCCACCGACGCTGTGCCTGCATTGGCTTTACCTCGCGACGTTTCACTGGAACGGTTCGAGCGTCGAGTGGCCATGCTCAACCTTTTGGATGGTCAGGCACCCTGGTCGCGCGATTTAGTCGTTAAGCAGTTGCGCAGCCAAGCGGTAACGTTGACGGGCGCCACCGCTCGCGGTGGTGTGCCTGCATTTTCGCTAGAGTCCGAATCGGAGCGGGTCAGGCAGAGGTACGGCCGCCATCGATTCGGACAATCGATGCTGATGGCACGGCGATTGGCTGAAGCGGGTGTGCCCATGATCGCAATCCATTTTAATGAAATGACTGTTTGCGATGGTTGGGATACCCATGCGAAGAACTTTGATGCGCTCAAGAGTGAGTTGTTGCCAATGCTCGACCAGTCCTTGTCTGCACTGATCGAAGACCTCGAACAACGGGACTTGCTAGACCAGACTGTGGTGGCTTGCTTTGGCGAATTTGGCCGGACACCGAAGATCAATGCCAATGCTGGTAGAGACCATTGGGGCGAATGTTCTTCAACACTCTTGGCGGGCGGCCCGATTCAACCTGGCACGGTCCTGGGCAGCTCCGATAAACACGCGGCATTTCCTACTTCTGACCCTGTGGACCCAAGCGACATCATGGCGACTTTGTTTCACTCGCTTGGCCTTTCGCCCAAGCGCCTGATCTACGACCAACTGCAACGTCCGTTCGAAATCAGCACAGGGCGCGTGCTGCATAACATATTGATATGACCTGATTTGCCTTATTGCCTTACTGGGCCAGGATTGAATTTACTCGAGAATCATATCGTTGACAGTTTTGCCTGACGGAATCATGGGCAAGACGTGCTCTTGGTAAGGCACTGACACATCCAAGACGAATGGCCCCGGATACTCAATCATCTCCCGCAACGCGTCTTTCAGTTCCGACTTGCGCGAAATGGTGGCGGCACCACACCCGTATCCCTTAGCAATGGATACAAAATCTGGATACCTTTCCTTGACCGAGGCATGTGGATCGGTGACACCAATCCCTCTGGCTTCGCAATGGTCGATCGGGCCTAAATAAGTGTGAGCTCGATTGCTCCCCATAAACCGATCCTCCCACTGCACGACCATGCCCAAATGTTGGTTGTTAAGCAACAAGACTTTGACCGGTAGTTTTTCGCAATACAACGTGGCGAGTTCTTGAATATTCATTTGAAAACTGCCATCGCCATCGATATCGATGACCAACGCATCCGGATGCGCCGCTTGCACACCCATCGCGGCTGGCAAACCAAAACCCATCGTCCCCAAACCCGATGAACTGAGCCAGCGCCGGGGCTTGCGGAATTGGTAAAACTGAGCTGCCCACATTTGATGTTGGCCCACACCGACGGTGATGAAGGTTTCGCGCTCAGCGGTCAAATTAGACAATTCGCGAATGGCGTGTTGCTGCAGAATGCCATCAAATTTCTCGTCGTATCGAAAGGGGTGCTTCTGCTTGAGTTGGCGGCAATGTTTGACCCATTCCGAAATGTCTTCGGGCGGTTCGACAATCTTGTTCAGCTCATCGAGCGCAAACTTCACATCGCTGCAAACTGGAATATGAGCTACCTTGTTCTTATTCAATTCCGAGGCGTCGATGTCGACATGGATGATCTTGGCGTTCTTCGCGAATTCCTTGACCGCTCCCGTAACGCGATCGTCAAAGCGAACTCCCAATGCAATCAGCAAATCGCAGTCGCGAACTGCATAGTTCGAATATGCGCTGCCGTGCATGCCTAACATATCCATCGACAATTCTCCGTCCGATGGATATATCCCCAATCCCATCACCGTCATCGTAATGGGAATGCCAGTCTTTTTGACCAACAACCGCAACGCATCGCTGGCCTCTGCCGACACGACACCGCCACCAGCATATAACATCGGGCGTTTGGAATGCTTGATTGCAGCAGCAATTTGCCGGATCTGTTCGGGTTTGGCAGACGGTTTTCTGCCGTTATAGCCAGGCAACTGCATCGAGACATTTTCGTCTACCAAACAACTATCCAACTGGACGTTCTTTGGCATATCGATCAACACCGGACCTGGTCGTCCCGTGGTCGCAATGTGAAACGCTTCCTTCATCACGCGCGCCAGTTCATCCACCTGAGTCACCAGATAATGGTGCTTTGTAATTCCCCGACAAACTTCAACAATCGGCGTCTCTTGAAATGCATCAGTACCGATCACCGGAGTAGGAACCTGACCGGTGATGGCAATCAGTGGAATGCTGTCGAGTTTCGCATCAGCAATGGCGGTAACTAAGTTCGTAGCGCCTGGGCCGCTGGTGGCCATCGCAACGCCTGGTTTGCCAGTGCTTCGGGCATAGCCTTGAGCGGCAAAAGCACCTCCCTGCTCGTGCCTAGGTAGAATTGTCCTCAAGTGTTTGCCATACTTTGTTAACGATTGATGCAAAGGCATACTGCATCCGCCGGGATAGGCGAATATCACTTCCACTCCGTGATCCACTAGCGATTTGACCAGAATATCTGCCCCGGTCATCACTTGCGTACCACGTTTCGTCTCTACGGAAGCCATCGCTATCTCCTGTGAAGAACCTTATTTGCTATACATTGCATCAAGAACGCAACTTCGAGAGCTTATCCGACAACTAAAAGTTCGGGCTGGCCCTGCGAAATAGGTGTGTCTGGCCGCTACCAGCCATCCAATCAACTATCTCAGAATACGAATCCTTTGAGTTTTCATCAACAGTCTTTTGTACCAATGTCAGGAAACTGCCAATGTGGCGTGAGTGGATTGCCGTTGCTGCGGGTGGAATGGTTGGTTCCGTCGCTCGCCACGTTCTAAACTCAGTTTTTCAACAAATTGGGCCAAACTGGCTGCCACTCGCTACTTTGACCGCCAACTGTCTCGGTTGCTTTGCAATCGGTTGGCTATTTCAGTGGTCCTTAAGTTCTCAGAATTCAGACCATTGGTGGATAGTTGGCCTGCGAGTTGGTGTTTTAGGTGGATTAACCACCTTTAGTACTTTTGGGCTTGAAATCGTACGAGCTTGGCAAGTCGACCGAATTGGATTAGCGGTCACCATCACAGCGGCTCATCTCGTATTGGGAATAGCCGCAATACTACTTGGAATGCGGACCGCCACCTGAGCTTGATCTGAGCCATGGCGAGCGGCAAGACAGAATTGCCGAGTGACTTGCGATCGATGGCACTTACTTTGTTTTATTTTTTTAGCGGAGTCGGCGTAAGCCTGGGCTGTTAAAAAACACATTCCCCTTCAATACCAGATTATTAACAGCCCAGCACAAGCCGCCACGTTCTTCAACGAATTCCAAGCAAACACCGAATCCCTTAGGAAGGGCTGTTAAAAAACTGCGGACTACTGAGGCTCTGACGCATCTAATGCCTCGAGCCACGCATTGGCTTCGGCGTCACTTGGCATTCGCCAGTCACCGCGTGGTGAGAGGCTGATACTACCGACCTTGGGGCCATCCGGAACACAGGAGCGTTTGTATTGACTAGAAAAAAATCGTGTCAAGAAAGTGCGCAAAGTCTGTTTAAGTTCACTGCGTGAAAATGGACGCGAAAACTGAGCCATCTCCGCCAAGTGTAAGACCTTTTCTGGTGAGTACCCGAAGCGCAGCAAGTAATACAAAAAGAAATCGTGCAGCTCATAGGGCCCCAACGTCCCTTCGGTATTCTGGACAATATTTCCGTCGGGGCTGGGAGGAAGCAATTCAGGCGAGATGGGAGTGTCGACAATGCGCCTCAATACTTCGCTGGCAGAGTCGGTAAACTGATGCTGTGCAGCGTAAAGTACCAAGAAACGAACCAATGTCTTGGGAATCGATGTGTTAACGTTATACATCGACATGTGGTCACCATTGTAAGTGCTCCACCCCAATGCCTGTTCGGATAAATCGCCGGTGCCAAGCACAAACCCGCGACTCATCAACAGCAATGTACGTACTCTGGCTTGGATATTCTCAAAAACTAGGTCATGACGCAAATGTTCCGGTACCATCTGCAATTCAGTTTGCAGATCCTCAACCGAAATTGATTGGACATCGATTCCCAGTGGTCGATGTCCAATTGCCCGAAATGTCGACAGGCAGATCGAGCGAATATCGATTTCATCGGCTGAGATTTTCAAATAAGCCATCAATTGCCTAGCCGACTTGAGCGTAAGCGAAGTCGTGCCAAAGCCGGGCATCGTTACACCCCAAATCCTTTGCAGCGGCCACTGATGATGCTCGCACGACTTGACGGCGACCAGCAATGCCAGCGTACTATCCAGCCCGCCAGACACACCGATTACCAGCGGTGCTTCCGGCGGCAACCGACTGACTCGCTTCGCCAATGCCGCGCACTGTATGCCGAAAATCTCCGCACATCGAGCGTGCAGTTGATCATCGCTACGAGGTACAAACGGAGTCGACGAAATCGCCCGTCGCTCGCCACGACAGTCCATAGTGCAATCAAATTCCACTGTCCGGAATGCGATACCCGCTCGCCGAGCTGATTGTTGCCAAGTACCACTAACCTGACGATCGTGTGCCAATCGCTGCAGGTCAATATCGGCAGTGGCATGTGAATGATCAGGAAATCTGCCAGCTTGACCTCCAACGCGCACTGATTCGGCTAGCAGCGAACCATTTTCGGCGATCATGCAGTGCCCGCCAAATACAACATCGGTGGTCGATTCACTGGGACCTGCGCTGGCATATGCGTAAGCAGCGAGGCACCGCCCCGCTTGGCTGCGAACTAACATCTCTCGCCAAGCCGCTTTGCCGATAATCTCATTGCTGGCTGATAGGTTTAGCAACAAATTTGCTCCGGCACAGGCCTGCAAACTGCTTGGTGGAATGGGCATCCACAAGTCCTCGCAGATTTCGATGCCAATTACTAATTCGCCACACTTCAGCAACAAGTCGATCCCGAATGGCACTTCACCAAGCGGCCCCAGATCGATCATCGGCGGCTCGTCTCCGACAGCCGAAGCGAACCAGCGAGCTTCGTAAAACTCTTGATAATTGGGAAGATACTGCTTGGGAACAATCGCGCGGACTTGCCCCGACGAGATCGCCGCCGCACAGTTGTACAGTCGATTGCCGACCTTTAATGGTAACCCAACCACAACCAACTGGCCCGTCCCTGCGGTAGCCTCAGCAACGGTATGCAAAGCATCAAGCGAGGCATGCAATAACGTTTCTTGAGCAAACAAATCCGCGCAGGTGTAACTCGATAAGCTCAATTCGCCAAACACCACCACATCGCTGTCGGCAAACTCTTCCAATCGCCATATCAATGCGCTGGCGTTGCCATCCGGATCGGCTACGCTGGTTACATGATTGGCGGCGGTGACTCGCACGAACCCTAGACGATTCATTGGTCAAGAATATTCCTAAGAAAAGGACTCTTCCTCATTGGGAAAGGATCGGTCGCGCACTTGCGAGATGTATTCTTGCACGGCTACTTTCACTTGCGCAGCCAAATTGGTTAGAGGTCTGACGAACTTCGGTACATAGCCGCAAGTCAAGCCCAGCATATCGTGCGTGACCAGTACTTGCCCGTCGCAGTCCGGTCCAGCTCCGATGCCGATCGTGGGAACTCGCAACATCGCCGTAACTTCGCGAGCCAACCCGCGCGGTACGCATTCCAAAAGTACGCAAAACGCACCTGCTTGCTGCGCTGCGGTCGCGTCTCGACATATCTGCTCGTGATCACGTTGTACTTTGTATCCGCCAAGTGCATGCACGCTCTGCGGCCGTAAGCCAACATGTGCGATCACCGGGATCCCCGCTCCCACCAAGCTCGCAATTGTCGCCGCTTGTTCAGCACCACCTTCCAGCTTGACCGCTTGGCAGCCAGTGCGTTTCATGATCTTGGCTGAGACACGCAGCGTTTCACGAATTCCAAGCTGGCCATGGGGAAAAGGCAAATCCACAACCACCATAGCACGCTGGGTCGCACGCACCACCATCTCCGCATGATAGATCATGTCACGCAGGCGTACGGACAGCGTTGTGGCATGACCCTGAATTACCATCCCCAGACTGTCACCCACCAGCAACATGTCGATTCCGGCATCATCCAGAATACGTGCGGTTGGGTAATCGTAAGCAGTCAACATCGTGATGCGCTCACCTCGCTCCTTCATTTTCTGCAGCGATGAAGTGGTGACCGATTTGGATGAAGATGTCATTAGTCTCAGTTTTCAATAGTTCAGTATTAGGCGGCTAATGACACGAAACAGCCGCAGGTAGTTTCAGTCTTATTGGTCAGGCCGCGCCACGCAACCGGCCGCTAACCTAATAGAGATCTTAGGCTCTTTACTTGTTCGCTGGACAGGCGAGTTTCCCGCGCTGGAACAGCATATTCAACTTTCATTCCCGCAATCGATCTCTTGGCGCAAGACATTGTCGCCGTAGAAATACTCTCAGAGTTTGAAACGGTAATGCTTAAACTCCGAATATGCTATGGTACGTTGATACCCCTGCGTTTGGCTAGAGCACGCAAAGCGAATTGAAAGTAGGGGAAAGGAACTCGTGGATTTCGTTCGATCGCCCATTCAAAAATCAGATTCACCATGGCGCGCGGCAAAGTTCCTTGCTCAACCAACCGCGAAATTGTACGCAAGTACTCGATCTGCTCCGGAGTCACCGCGCGCAATCCGTTTTTGAGCTGATCTTCCAGTTTCGTCAAATGCAAATCTGCATTGCGCCCTGCGAGATTGGGATCAAAACGATCCTGTCCGTTTAACGTGATACCTGCAGCGGAAACCGCTCCACAAGCGAGCAACTTCTTCAGCCAAAAACGACGTCGTAGGATCATTCCGAGATTCCTTTCGCGAAATGATTTGAAACCGCAATGCCTCTGGTAACAAATCCAAAGGGCCAGTTACCTCAGTTGCATAGTCAATTTTGACAACCCAAGTCAAGACGAAGCTGCAATTATTGAACCAGTTACTAGTGGCTGGATACTGCTTAGCTCCAGAGGTCGGGCTTAACCAAGCCGCCGCTCTAAACATCTTTGAATTCCTTTTGATCAATGAAAATCCGGCTCGGGATAACGAAGCGAACGAAGCTCCTGCCGAGCTTTTTCGGGGCGCGAATTCGCGAACCATTGCTTGCGAACGTTGTGCGGCGCCGATTGAAGAGTCCGTAGGAGCGTCGCCCGCGTCGCCTTCCCGAAATCCGCAAGCGTAGGTCCCAAGAGACGTTTAGATCGGGATAACGAAGCGAACGAAGCTCCTGCTTAATCAATTGTGCGGCGGCCCGGTGGGAACCTGGCTCACCCGATTCCGCCATCCCTAATTCTTTGCTGTGAAAGCGTGTACCAGAGAGTTTGGGACAACTGGATAGTCAGCATGAACTTCGTGACTTTAAGAACTGTGTGGGCCGATTCCAAGAGTTAGCGTTTTTTGTGGGCTGTTAATTTGGGTCGAGGCGGATTAAAAAGATCACTTCTACACAACAGGAATTTAATTCGATACCAACGAGGACTGATATGCACTGGATCGATCGCCAGCGAATGAAGTCGGAAGTCTTGGCCGGAACGTTTCTAAATTTGGGCTCCGCAGCCTCAGTCGAAATTGCGGCAAGAATGAATTACGACTGGCTGCTAATCGACTTGGAGCATGGTTCAGGGTCCTTTGCCGAGTTGCGTTCCCAGTTAATTGCTGCGCACACCGGTGCGGCAGCTCCGATCGTACGCATTCGATCAGTCGACGCGGACATCGTCAAATTCGTGATGGATAGTGGAGCTGCGGGAATCATGTTTCCCTATGTTAGTACGCCGGAAGAAGCCGAACGAGCAGTCCAGTTCATGAAATATCCGCCCGTAGGCAAACGGGGTGTCGCAGGGATCATTCGAGCGACGGATTACGGCATGACCTGGAAAGACTACTACACGACAGCTAACGACCGTTCCTTAGTGGTTGTTCAAATCGAAACACCCGAAGCAGTCGATGCAGCGGACGCTATTGCTGCGGTACCGGGAGTCGATGTACTTTTTGTAGGCCCATTGGATTTGTCCGTGAATCTCAACTCTCCAGGTGATTTTACCAATCCAACTGTCGTCACAGCTTTTCAAAAGGTCATCGACGCTTGTGCTCGCCAAGGGAAAACTCCTGGAATTTTGTCGCGACCTGAGCTTGTAAAAGCTCACCGGGATATGGGATTTCGCTTTTTGGCATTAGGTTCCGACAGTGGCGCCGTGGTCACCGGCTTGCAGCAGAGCTTAAACGCCATTCGAGGAAAATAGATTCAACGGCTCAGTCCCGCTGGTAACTCCATCTCCGAGGGATTTCGCTTCGCTCACAAAGAAATTGACCCACTGCTCGTCCACCGCTATTGTTCTCAAGGGGTGGAAATTGAGATAGAATCTTGGCGCGGACCCGAGCGATTGAGCTGCAGCAGATAAATGAATTGCGTCGATCGCTCGAGTCTCCAGTAAGGATTATCTGCTTAATCGTCGTTTACAAGTCGATTCAAATTGGAACGTCTCATGTTGCCTGAAACAGTTTTGTTTGCTGCTAACGATGACTTCACCTCCATCGTAATGATTGGAGTGGCGACGGTCATTGTCATCGCTGTCATTGGCTTGTTTACATTGATTGCAAATTTCTTCTGGCTGTGGATTCAAGCGTTCGCGACGCGAGCCAATATTGGTATGGTCGATCTATTTGGGATGTGGCTGCGACGAGTCGATTCTCCAGTGTTAGTGCGCACCAAGATCATGGCGGTTCAAGCCGGTTTGACAGATACTGAAGTCAGCCGCAAGGCCCTTGAGTCTCATTACCTGGCAGGCGGGAATGTACCCCAAGTCATTCGAGCACTAATTGCAGCCCGCAAGTCCAAAACGATTTCCCTATCCTTCCGCGAAGCGTGCGCAATCGACTTGGCCGGACGCGATGTTCTGGAAGCAGTCCAAACCAGTGTCTATCCGAAGGTGATCGATTGTCCTCCCAAAGGCTCCGCCCGAGTTTCATTGGACGCAGTGGCCAAAGATGGCATTCAATTAAAAGTCAAAGCCCGCGTAACAGTGCGCGCCAATCTTCAGCAATTGATCGGTGGCGCAACCGAAGAAACGATTATCGCTCGTGTTGGTGAAGGAATTGTCAGCGCAATTGGTTCCGCTGAGGACCATAAAATCGTCTTGCAAAATCCGGACGTGATTTCCAAAGCGGTGCTAGCCAAACGACTGGATGCCCAAACAGCCTTCGAAATTGTGTCGATCGATATCGCGGATATTGACGTGGGAGAAAACATCGGTGCGCGATTGCAGGCTGATCGAGCGGAAGCGGATATGCGCGTCGCACGCGCCAAAGCCGAAGGACGTCGGGCTGCTGCCGTCGCCGCTGAACAAGAGATGTCGGCACACATCGAGCAAAGTCGAGCAAAATTGGTCGAGGCTGAAGCTGAAATCCCGCGAGCGATGGTCGAGGCATTTAATACTGGTAACCTGCGCATTATGGACTATTACAAACTCAAGAACGTCGAAGCTGATACACAGATGCGCAAAAGCATCGCAAGTGCGGGCGCGCCATCTGGCCCGGTTACACAAGTTAGCTGATCGTCGACACCGGTATTGTCCTCAGGAGCCAATCAATGGCCAACGACCTCGAAAGATTTCTGCAACAAGCTGCCGAGCGATTAGCTAAAAAAGTAAACGAATCCAAACGTGGAGCCCCTCGGCAACCAGGTTCGTCCGGGCAAAAAAACAATCCGCCTCGGTCAACGCCTTCCCGTCCGGCTCCGACCAGCATGGGCCGATCAGAACCGGAAATCATCGAAGCGGTGGTGTTGCCCCCAACCAATCAGCGTGAGCCCGTTCGCCGTGAACAAGGTCCCGATCCATTATCGACCATCGATACGCGACCACAGCTAGCTCAAGAAATCGATCAAGCCGATGAACGCATGAGCGATCGTCTGCACGATGTATTTGATCATCAGATTTCCAAACTACCGCAAGCTTCGACAGCCCTATCGGATACCAGTCGAAGGCGTCAGGATGCGACCAGCCAAACAACCGAAGTCCAGCAACGAGCCGTCGTAGTACATCCGATCGTCGCCCTATTGCGACGCCCTGAAGCAATCAAGAACGCTTTTGTCATCAGCGAGATCTTTAACCGTCGTTTTTAGAAAACTAGATTTCCTTGTACGGCGTTTGCCAGTACTACCCTGGTCAAAAGCGAGAATTCTACGCCAGATCTACGTTCGCCTAGACAACATTACTATTTTTCGGTCAACACATTTTATCGGTCGATAAAAAAGGAAAGTGAGTCCATATCAATGAGTGTCATGGAGATTGTTCCGGGCAAGACGCGCATCGGCTGGATAGGCACAGGAGTTATGGGCAAAAGCATGTGCGGTCATTTGATTCGCGCAGGTTTTTCTGCCACGGTTTTTAATCGCTCTCGCGAAAAAACTCAGCCGCTGGCCGATCTTGGTGCTCAAGTCGCCGCCAGCCCCGCTGAAGTTGCCGAACGATCCGATGTTATTTTTTCCATTGTGGGATTTCCGCACGATCTTCGCGATGTCACGCTCGGACCCGCCGGAACTCTTTCCGCAGCCAAATCAGGAAAGATCCTTGTCGATATGACCACCAGCCAGCCTGCACTGGCGGTTGAGATCTTCGAGGCTGCCAAAAAAGTTGGTGTCCATTCGATTGACGCTCCGGTCTCCGGAGGTGATATCGGTGCGCGCGAGGCAAGATTATCGATCATGATCGGTGGCGATAAAGCGGTTGTCGATGCGTTGGCTCCCTGCTGGAACGCCATGGGCAAGACAATTGTCCATCAAGGCCCGGCTGGATCGGGGCAGCATACCAAGATGGTCAACCAAGTGCTCATCGCTGCTGGTATGGTCGGAATCTGCGAAGCATTGTTGTATGGATATAAGGCCGGACTGGATTTGAATACTGTTCTGCAATCAGTCAGTTCGGGCGCGGCCGGGTCATGGTCGCTCTCAAACTTAGCCCCTCGATGTATTAATGGTGACTTTGCCCCAGGCTTTTTTGTCGAGCACTTTATCAAGGATATGGGTATTGCACTTGCGGAAGCCGAACGTATGCAGATTGCATTGCCTGGACTTGCACTCGCAAAGCAGCTTTACGTTGCACTTGCCGCGCAAGGACACGCCCGCAGTGGCACACAAGCCTTGCTGCTGGCTCTTGCCCAAATATCTCAAGTCGATTGGCCCAAGAAAGGCTAAAACATTGTCACAGCTCAGAATTAGAGTTTGCGGAAAATTGAGAGCGAGGCTTCTGGCCAGCTAATTCTCAGGTGGCTCAGCAGGGTCTGCACACATCCGATCCCTAATCTTAGCCTGGACGGGGCACTAGATTTCGTCTTTTCGTAAATCCCAATCCTGCGCAAGTTACAGGCGAAGTATGATCATGAAATCCCGAGCAAAAATTCTCGTGCCATGTGCATCGTTGCTGTTAGCAATCGTCGTCAAATCGATCTGTGCTCTCGCTGACGACGGTACCGGAATCCTCCGCTGGAAGCAGCACACCATTAACGATAAATCCCCTTTCGAAGCCGCAGGTGCCGCTGACATCAATGGCGACGGCAAGCTCGACGTATTCAGCGGTGATTCGTGGTACGCAGCGCCCCATTGGACACGTTACAAGGTACGCGATGTACCGCCCGGTACCAATCCGCATTATTACGAAGACTTCGCTGATTTGCCTTTTGATGTTAATGCAGATGGGAAATGCGATATTGTTACTTGTGCTTACTTCAGCAAACGAATCGCGTGGATAGAGCAACCGACTGACCCTGCGCAGCGCTGGACGGAACACTCGATCGATCTTCCCGGTCCGATGGAGACCGGTCAGTTGATCGATATCGACGCCGATGGCAAACTCGATTTCTTGCCCAACATTGCTGGCAACGTAGCTTGGTATTCTCTGGCATCACAAAAGCCCATCGTCAAATGGACCAAGCACGACTTGGGCAAAGATGGTCGTGGACATGGCGTTGGAACCGGTGACATTGATAATGATGGACGATTGGACATCATTACGCCACGCGGATGGTACCAACAACCAGCGCGCGTTGCAGATACTTGGCCCTTTCACCCGGAATTCGAATTGGGGTCGGCAAGTGTTCCGATCATCGGACATGATTTCGATGGTGATTCTCACACGGACATGATCTGGGGAATGGGGCATGACTTCGGATTGTTTTGGTTAAAACAGTCGATCAATGCCGCAGGCATGCGAACGTGGAAAAAGGAACGTGTCGACGCTTCGTTCTCACAAGTACATACTTTGTTGCTAGCCGACCTCGATGCTGATGGAAAGAGGGAGCTCATTACAGGCAAACGCGTCTACGCTCATGAAGTCGAACCCGGAGCAACCGACGCTCCGTGTTTGTACAGCTTCCGCTTTGATGCCGAAAAATCTCGTTGGAGCAAGGAGATTATCTACGAGGGCCAGCCTGCTGAAAACGCTCCTGCCGAGGCGGCTAAGCGTTCGGCGATGACCGACTTCCGGCCTGGCAGTGCAGGTACTGGCCTGCAACTAAGTGCCTGCGATATGGATGGCGACGGTGATCTCGATTTGCTTTGTCCCGGTAAGTCTGGTCTGTACTGGTTTGAAAACCTGCGATAATCTCCGCTCAGCATTGCCCAACTTTTGCTCGCTCGCGACCGAATGCTTGCGATCACTTCCTGGACTCGCCCTCCCGATACAAAAAACCATCGCACTGAACCACATTTCGATAATTCGTGCATGCTTGATCCTAACACTTACGACGAAGTCCCATACCCCAGTTACCCGTATTCATTTACTCACCCGGACCATTTATCGACGATTGCGTGGTTGCTTGGATTGGACGTACCTCGCAAACCCTATCGGGTATTGGAGTTGGGTTGCGCTTCGGGCGGCAATTTGATTCCGATGGCCGCTTGGAATCCCGAATGCCAATTTATGGGTATCGATCTTTCCGGCGCACAAATTTCCCAAGGGAATCGACTTTTGCAGCAATTGGGGCTGCGCAATATCACGCTACAGCAAGCGAGCATACTCGATTTCGATCTTACGCCTGCCAGTTTCGATTTCATCATCTGTCACGGAGTCTATTCTTGGGTGCCTCCGGTTGTCCAAGCAAAAATACTGGAGATTTATCGCGTTTGCCTCTCAAAACTCGGAGTGGGCTTGATCAGCTATAACACCCACCCTGGTTGGCGCCAACGTGGTGCGTTGCGTGACATGATGCGTTATCACGTCGAACGAAATGGTGCATCGGAGCCATCGGTGCGCATTCAACAGGCTCGCGACCTGATCCAATTCCTGGTTCAAGCAACGTTCCATTCTGACAGTTCTTATGCAAAGATGCTCAAAGAACAACTGCAGCTCCTCCAAGGACACTCTGATAGCTACCTCTTCCACGAACATCTCGAAGAGAACAACGAACCAATTTGGTTTTCGAACTTCTGTGCGCGCCTCGCGCAATGCGACTTGCGCTACCTGGGTGAAGCTGAATTCGGATCGATGGTTGGATGTCTTTCTCTGGAGGCCGAACTTCAGCAGCAGTTGGATCAAATCGCTCCGAATTTGGTCGAACAAGAGCAGTACATGGATTTTGTTCGCAACCGGGCGTTCAGACAGACACTCGTCTGCCATGCGGATCGATCCCCCAACTATCAAGTACGTGGCTCGCGCCTCGACCAGCTCTTTTGTGCTTCGCCAGGTCAGATCGTTCCGCAGGATGAGACCCACGAACCGCGAAATTGGTGTGTTTCGTTAGCAAATGGGCTATCGATTGAAACCAGCGTCCGTTCGACCCAGATTGCTTTCGAATTGCTCTCCCAAGCGTGGCCACAAAGGATCGAAGTTCAGCAATTAACAAAAGAAGTGCGTCACCAATTGGCCCAAGACCTGCCCGTAAGCGATCTCGAAAACTCAGTCGCCGTGGCCCTACTTACCGCTTTTGTATCGGGCAGAGGTTTGTTAGAACTGGCGATCGAATCGCATCTTGCTCCCTTTGGTCTAATTGACCCTGAGCGGCCAGCTACCAACCAACTCGTACGAATACAGGCAAAAGATGGGGACTTCGTCACCAATTGGCGCCACCAAGCAGTCCAGATCATGCCGATCGATCGTCGCATTCTACCAATGCTGGATGGCAAGACCAACGTACAATCAATTAACGCTGCATTACGACTGCAGTTTGTTAGCGGTCAGCTGACGATTACGGACGAACAAGATCAACCCATTCAGGACATCAATGCGATCGACCAGATGTTGCCGATGCTAATTCAACAACGCCTCGCGTTTTACGGTCGCAGTTCTTTGATTTCGATTTGAAACAA
>CAZVBC010000074.1:0-22800 GCA_964625155.1 uncultured Pirellulaceae bacterium | reverse complement strand
AATCCGCTGTAGTCTCAACAAAGCGTCAGTCGTAGGCTGCGCGACACCGCGATCTTTGTGCAGTGGGAGCAAATGGGTTACGCCGATTTGTGTCACCATCTCGATCAGAGTTTTTTGCCGGTCACCTTTGGGGAGTGCAACGGCCAACGTTAAACTGCGCGGCAATTCTCGATTTGTGTTTAAGGCTTCAACAAGCTCCAGTTGCACAGATTTTCTAGATATCCCGACGATGCGACATACCTGCTCCCGGCCCGCGCCATCAAACACAATCACACAATCGCCCGGCTGGCATCGCAGCACACTGGAGACGTGGCGAATCTCCAAAGGATCGAGTTCAAATACTCCCTGCTCTGGCAGCAGCGGGTCAAAAAACCTTGGTAACTGCATACGTAAAGGACTTTGCTGTTTATTACCGATTTGATGATTAACTTAAAGATACCATGCAAGAAAACCGATTTTAGTACGATACAGGACGAGGTGTAGACGGGCTGATAGAAAGTGAACCGCAATTCGATTTTGGATTGGGCGGCTGCCGTATTGCAAGGTAGCTGTAGTTTGTCAAACCAGCTCACGCAGCGCGAGCAGTCTACTTTAATATTCGAGTTCGGCACCCGGCGAACTACTTTTAGTTTTGCCAGACGAATAACATAGACGGGGAGATTGATGTGACCTATTGGCGATATTGGAAATTGTCCGGCCCGCCATTTGCGAACGACTTTCGAGCCGGTTACTATCGCAATGCCACGACTGAAGAGGCACTCGCGCGTTTCGAATTCCTCGTCGAAAACAAACGGCCCCTCGGCGTTTTGGTCGGAGCCAGCGGTGTCGGCAAGACCAGCTTCCTCAGACATATCGCAGGGTCCTGTCCGCGATACGCTGGCATTCCCAATGTCAACGTCGTTTATGTTTCGATGCTTGGGTTGGCTGCCGGGGAGTTATTTGGTGAAGCCTATCGTGCGCTGTGTGGCGGTCGGCTCGATACAGCAGACCATCGAACTTGGCGAAAGCTGCTCGATTACTTTTCTGCCGCGCAATGCGAAGGCACTCATACAGTTGCCCTAGTTGATGACGTGGAAAGCTCGTCATCCGCAGCCGAAGAGGATCTCAACCGCTTAGTCGCCACATCTTCACCCCTGACGGTCGTGATGGCGGTGGAAAGCCAACTCGGCACGACGGTCAGTCGCAATCTTTGGGAGCGCAGTGACCTGCAAATCGAACTACCGACATGGGGAGCCGAACAAGTCGCTGAGTTTCTTACTTGGAACTGCAATCGTCTTGGGCGTTCGGTTTCGCCCTTTACCCCGACGGCTGTAGCCAGGATTCAAGAACTTTCCCACGGCATCGCTCGCCGCGTCGTTCAACTTGCTGACCTAGCCTTAGTTGCCGGAGCCGTAGCGCATCGAGAGTCTGTAGACGTAGAGTGTGTAGAGCAAGTCAGCGCAGAACTACCGCGCTCAGCCAACTACGCCGCTTGACGATTCGCCAGAACGTACCTCTGATTCAGTCAACACACCCTGAGACAGAGGGTGTGATTCGTCGCAGTGTATTCTTACTGTGCGGCGAGGTTGACGCAGATGCATTGATTGTCATTGCGCACGTATATGCACTTATTTGCTAAAGCGGGTGCACACCAGACCACGCGACGGCCAAATGCATTGTTGCTGGGATCGATAATCTTTGCTCGATCCAATTCAGTAAATCCGGTCTTGCTGAGATTGGCGATGATCAAATGGCCTGTCTCCGCAAACAGCCAATAACGATCGTTATGCTTGACGATAAACGCTGTGGCACTATTGGCGCCCCGATCGCCCAATGGTGCGAATGTTGACCAAAGTCGATTACCGTCTGGAAATTGCACAGCGAGGAAATCGCCACCCGCGTCGAACCCGTACATCACGTCGTCCGTTACAAAAGGTTGAACATTAACAGGTGCAATCGCCATTTTGGTTTTGTCTCGCCAAAGCGTTTTTGCGCTTGGTTGCTTGTCGTTTAACTCAACCATCAACGATCGTTTATTAAAACCACCGACATACATAAACGGTCCTGAGCGCACTGGTTGCATGATGACCGAGCCGTTGTTGGCTTCGTATTCTTGTACCCAATACTCCTTTCCAGTCTCGGGGTCGACCGACGCCAGCCAATTTGGGCTCATCAGTATTAGTTGTCGCTTCCCAGCAAATTCGATAATCGAGGGAGGTGAGTATCCTTGCTCATTGGCTGTTCCATAACGCCATATTTCTTCGCCCGTCGTCTTGTTAAATGCTACAGTATGAGTGCCTGTGCCTCCCACAGTACAAATCAATTTATCTCCGACAACTAAAGGATGGCCGGCATATCCCCATAGAGCTGCTTTGGTGTTGTAAAGCAGTGTTAGCTCTTTTTGCCAAATGACTTGACCACTTTCTGTGGCCAGGCAGAGCAACATTCCTTCGGCGCCCAAGAAATAGACTCGCTGGCCATCGACGGTGGGTGTACAGCGCGGACCGGATGGATACGAGATAGAGTATTTCACAGGATACTCGTGCATCCATATTTTATTACCGGTCGAGCTGTCCAAGCAAAACACTCTTTCGATACCAGTCGATAGTTTCCGGTCGAGGTTTGGCGTTTGTACTTCGTCAGCAGTCACGTAGTCGGTCAAATACAATCGAGATCCTACTACCGCAGGGCCAGCGTAGCCGCCAGCAACCGGGGTGCGCCAGCGAATTGAAGGACCCCCTTCCGGAAACCGCTGGATAATTCCTTCAGCTCGCCAAACATTGTCGCGCTGAGGCCCCATCCATTGAGGCCAGTCCTCGGCCGTTACCGAACTCACCGCGAATAAAAGTGCAACTTGCAGTGCAAGCCCGATGTAACATTGTGTTATTTTCCGGTACACAATTGGTTCCTTATTCTTCATGCGGTAGGTCATGATACAGCAATCTGGCTCAAATCAATCGCAAAACCATTTCAACAATGCGAAGCCAGTGATCGTGTTTTGAGTTCATTGTGAAGGGACATTCTGACGGCAAAAACCTCTAGCGATAGCCATTACATATAACGTCAACTATTAACTTATGGCACACTCTGGCCGCGATCCGATTTCAGTAGCCAACGCGCGATCAAGAAAATAGAACTCGAGCCTTAAATTACCACTGATTAAAGTATCTGCTACTTGAACTGGGCGTAGATTTTTTCACCCAATAGGTTTCTTGCTCACGGCGCCGCAAACGCAGATTGTCGCGTCCCACGAGACGGAACACAACGGCAAGGGGAACGAACAACACAAAGAAAATAAACAACATGGCTAATTCGGCGATAACCATTCCAATCGGCGCTGTTACAAGGGAAAGTGCCACAAATACTGGCTGGATGCTACGTGGGCAAACTAATCCAAGCACTCCTAAGACGATCCCCGCTCCGGCCGCCCAGGTGGTGGCAACCATGGAGCCACCGGTCCAAATTGCGGTTAACAGCGGGAGGGCCACTAGCGAGATCGCAGCAAACTGCCTCAATTGCTTTTGAGTCGGCCGCCAGTTAATTTCAATCAATGTCCGGTCTGCCTTATTCGGAAGCTTAATCCAAATGAAATGCCGCTAGATGATGGTCGCGAGTTTGTTGTGAAACCTGTTCGTTGTGCGAACTCTTGACGACAACGAAGGGGCCGATGACCAACATATCCATGTCTGTCATGCGAAAGCAACGGATCGCATCTGGTGGTGTACAGACAATCGGCTCGCCGCGCACGTTGAAGCTAGTGTTTACCAGTACGCCGCAGCCGGTCAGTCGATGGAACTGTTCGAGCAGTTGATGTAGCAGTGGATTGCGCACCTGATCCAAGGTCTGAATGCGAGCAGAATAATCTACGTGAGTTACTGCAGGAATCGTAGAACGAGCGAAGTTCAGTTTGTCGATTCCGAACGCAGATGCGTAACCGGTGTCAACGTCGCAGCGGAGTTCCTGACGGACCGGAGCCACGATCAACATATAGGGACTTTCGTGCTTGGTTGGCAACTCAAAGTAATTCGCTGCTTGATCTGCAAGAACAATCGGCGCGAAAGGCCGAAACGACTCCCTGAATTTGATCTTGAGGTTCATCACGGACTGCATCCGGGGGCTGCGCGCGTCTCCCAGGATGCTGCGTGCTCCCAGGGCTCGCGGACCAAATTCCATGCGACCTTGGAACCAGCCGACAATTTTTTCGCTGGCGAGTGCGCGAGCAACATATTCACACAAGCTTTCGGAATTACTAAATTCCTGCACTTCAAGCTGTTCGCTGTCCAACGCGGCGCGGATGGTCACTTTATCAAAATCCGGCCCCAGCAATGATCCTTGCTGAGCATCCATGGGGCTCGCAATGCGTTGGTTACCTAGCAACTGATACCAAGTTAACAGTGCACAGCCCAACGCTCCTCCAGCGTCTCCCGCGGCTGGCTGGACCCAAATTTCCTCAAACGGCCCTTCGCGCAAGATCCGTCCATTTCCGACACAGTTTAACGCAACGCCGCCAGCCAACACGAGCTTCGTGGCGTTTGTTTGGCGATGAACATACCGAACCCAACGCAACATGATTTCTTCCGTTACAGCTTGAATGGAGGCCGCTAAATCCATTTCGCGCTGTGTGATCAACGATTCAGGTCGTCGTGGTGGGCCCCCGAATAGTCGCTCGAATTTCTTCGAGGTCATCGTGAGCCCTTGGCAATAATTGAAATAAGTCATGTCCATCCAAAACGATCCGTCTGATTTCAGATCGATTAGATGCTTAAGGATTAGATCGACATAGATCGGGTGGCCATAGGGTGCCAACCCCATCACTTTGTATTCGCCACTATTTACACGAAAGCCCGTGTAATAAGTAAACGCTGAATACAATAAACCCAACGAATGCGGAAACCTCTGCTCTTGTAATAATTCGATACGATGATCGCGCCCCATTCCCCAGCAAGTGGTCGACCATTCACCAACTCCGTCCATCGTCAGAATCGCCGCCTCCTGGAACGGAGATGGGAAAAATGCGCTGGCGGCATGAGATTCATGATGGTCAGCGAAAACCAAACGCCGCTTGTGAGTAATTCCTAAACCACGACGAATTCTCTGAGGATGATGAAGTTTTTCACGTAACCAAATCGGCATCGCCGCTCGAAACGAACGATAGCCCGCTGGGGCGAAGGCAACGTAAGTCTCTAGTAGCCTTTCGAATTTGTTCAGAGGTTTTTCGTAAAAGCAAATATAATCGACTTCATTAATTTTCAGCCCAGCGCGCTCCAAGCAAAACTGCACAGCAGCCATGGGCAACTGTGCATCCCCTTTCTTGCGAGTGAATCTCTCTTCTTGAGCCGCCGCAACTATTTGTCCGTCGACTACCAACGCCGCTGCCGAGTCGTGGTAGTAGGCCGAGATGCCAAGAATCGAAGTCATAGGGTATCGTTCCGGCCGGTTGGACCGGATCGCAGCGATCGGCTTTCAACTGGACTCATACAGCTCGCTTAAGACGTCGCCTGCGATTTGCATAAAGACCTGTCACGCCGAGCAGGCCCAGCAGCATTGACGATGGTTCAGGTACGGCGACTGGCTCGCTATATAGAAAATCATCCATCACCACGAGGTCGACAGCACCGCCGTCGTTAATGGCCGCTCCCAACGCAGAATTTCCACTGGTGATACGCACGCGACCTATCTGTTCACCAGCGTTTCCAAAGACACCCAAGAAAGACAAACTCCCGTTGGCGACCGTACCAACAGGCACATTAAATATTCCCAGGCTAATGTTGTTAGGATTGAACAATTGTATGGTCGTACTCCCCGCTGTATCGACATCGGTAAAAACTGATCCGAAGCCGGTTACAAATGCCGGTGTATTGGTACCGGGTACGAAAAACGTCACGTCCGTAATGTTACTTCCGAGCGCAGTAAAAAGCCGCTGAGCAGAAAACACTCCAAAAGTATTGGTGTAGTTGGGATTGATATTACCAAATGCCGCCGGCGCGCCGGGAACGTCAGTCGTAGCGCTGCTAACTTGAAAGCCGCTTCCTGGTGTCGAAAAAACTGCACCTCGCGGGGAGTTGCTATTAAAAAAGTTGGCCGCCAAATTGTTGGGAGCAGAAGAAGCGGTAGGCACGCCGTCCCAGTTGATCTCGCGACGTACACCACCAAATGAACCGTTCGCACCGGCTGTCGTGCCTCCTCCCAAGTCAGTTCGAAATGTATCTCGGGCAGATAGGATCGATGCCCCAGTCGCGTCACCTCCTGCGGAACGGACGACCAGTGCAGCATGTAAAGTGCAATTAGATCCAGATGCAACGACCGCAAGCCCCAAGACAAGCCAACAAAAGAGTTTCATGATGTCACCTCTACTGAAATTCAAACACAGGACAAACTGCGGCATTTTACCGAATGGGATTGTTGGAATACTAGTAGCCTCGAAGCATCAATTTGCATAATCTTTCCCGATCGCCAGCGCCAGATCCCTAAGAACGACCGAGTGTCAAGGAAGAGTCCCCAAACATCTTCTCTGATTCGATCGCAGTGGAACCCGTCAAGGATTTCGATGATTTTCAAAGGACTCGAAATGCTTTGACGCATTCCGCGACTTTCAGATTGCTAGGTTGTAGTCACCCCGTTGTAGAGGCGAATTACATGCATAACTCAGTGATGATGCGTTGATAGGCGTTGACGGCTTGTTCTAACTGGTCGATCTCCACGAATTCGTTGACGGTATGTGCTTGGCCGATGCCGCCAGGACCAAGAACGACGCATTGAGTGTACCGTTGATAGGACTCGGCCTCAGTGCCGAACGGAACATTCATCGGTGCTGTTTCGTTTACCGCTCGACAGGCGGCTTGAACGATCTGTGCGTCTTTGGATACGTAGAACGGCATTAGTTTGCGATGAGTCACAGCGAGGTCGTAGCGCCGGGCCGCTGCTTCGACCTGGGCGATAATCTCTTCGTGCAAATCATTTGGCATGATGCGAAAATTGATTTTCGCGACGCACTTCGCAGCGGTAACGTTGGTCGCGCATCCGCCATCATCAATGGTCAGGTTAAAACCGTTGGTCGGCGGGTCGAACTCGCGGTTCTTGTATCGTTCTTCCGCTTTCATGCTTTTGGCCATTTCAGCTACCTCGGCTAGAAACGGAGCGATCAGAAAGTTTGCCGAAACACCCGTATCAAGGCTAGTATGTGCCGCGCGTCCGGTGGCAGTAACTGTAACCAGCGCACCACCCTTATGAGCATAGACTGGCCGCATCTGTGTCGGTTCGGGAATGACGGTCCAAGTCGGCCAGTTCTCTCTGAGCGTAACCGATTCCTTTTGAATATGATGCGCGCCGACGTGCCCCATTTCTTCGTCGGCGGAAATCGCAATGTAAAGTGGTCGTCGCAATTTTGAAGGATCGATCTTGGTGACTGCGATCATTGATGCGGCCAGCGGGCCTTTCATGTCACAACTGCCGCGCCCGTAAAGCTTGCCGTTTTCGACTCGAGGGTTGAAGGGTTGCCACTGAGCCCCATCGCCAGGTACGGTGTCCGAGTGCGAAAAGAAACCAAGCCCACCATTCCCTTGACCCAACTTGGCAACTAAGTTGACTTTTTGCACGCCATTAGCATCGTGGTAACAGATACGTTCGACTGCCAAACGATGGTCTTCCAGCCAATTTTGTAAGAAATCGCTGATCGTCGCATTGCTCAACAAAGATTCCGACTGGATAGCAATTAACTGCTTGGCAAGTTCAATTACTTCATTAAGCATCGGGGCTCCTGATTCTCAATTAGTTGTCTGTGGATCGTCAACGACTCGCTTACCATGTATCGCAAAAGAATTTGAAAGCACACACGGTCAAGTCTGACTCTGATGGTGTCCTAAAAGACTGGGTGTTTGAAACTTGAGCCAAATATGTGAGCTCAAAATCCGCCTACAACATAACGCAAAACATCCAGCAACTCGACATGGCTTGCCACTAGTTGGACAGCGTTACTTTGTGCGCCAAGATATTGGTTTTAAGTCGAAGCGATGATGTCGTTAACCTGAGCGGGCATCGCCAAACGCCGACTCGCTTCAGCTAAACCAGCGTGTTGCAGTGTAATGAAAGGGAATCTGAAGAGAGCATGCGACCTTGAGCTACATTGAGCTCCATTGACATGGTGAAAAAACCTAGACCCATTCACTGCGCTGGGGACGAGATTTCAGCCGATTGGCCTCGTCATCGCCGATAAAGGTTTCAGTCGTCGGGTCGATTTTCAGTGGTCGCTGAAGAACCCAAGCAAGCGCAGCAGCGTGGCATGCAATGTGCGAGCGTCGCATCACTACTGAGTTCGCCGCCGTTGGTTGTCGGCTTTTGATGCAATCGAAGAAGTTGCGCAGGTGATTGACAACATCAAATCCTCGTGGGCGCTCGCCCACTTTGCTGACCTGAATGGCATCACCCTCCAGCGCGAGATGAATTTCTCCGCCGTCACCCGTTTCTATCCAACCTTTATCACCGATAAATCGCACGGGACACGTACCGTTGGATTGAATCCAACCGGGGCGTTTCCCAAATGGATCTTTGAGAAATTCAATTTCCAGTGTCAAGCCGTTGGCGTAACGGCATTCAATCCCGTTGCCTTGCGGCTTATATTCAATGGGCATGGTACCGTCGGATTGGCTGGCCATTTGGCAAAGATCGACAGTATGAGCGCCCCAATCCAAGATTCGTGCACCCGAATCAAAATCCCATTGGCCTCGCCAGTTGCCTTCGACGTACTGGCGATTGTAGGGACGCCAAGGTGCTGGACCTAGCCACATATTCCAATCAACGACATCGCGATTGGGAGTTGGCTCGGGAGTCAGCCACTTGTTGTCGAGCGTGGGTGTATAAGCCGAAGCAATCATTTTCTTGAGCTGGCCAAGATTCCCTGCCTGCACCATCTGGATTGCTTGCTGGTAGTTGGCTACGGTACGACGCTGAGTTCCCGCTTGAAAAATGCGATTGGACTTGCGAATGGTCTCGTCAAGTCGCTGACAGTAATCGATAGTTAACCCACAGGGTTTCTCGCAATAAATGTCTTTACCCGCTTCGGCTGCCATCATTGCAGCAGTCGCGTGCCAACGATCTCCGGTGGCAATCAATACTGCATCAATATCTTTCCTCACTAACAAATCTCTGAAATCGCGCATCGTTACACAATCCGAAGTTCCGTACGCAGTATCGACAATTTGTTTCCCTTCATCGCGGCGCACTGCTTGTACATCGGCGATCGCACGACAACGCACGTCGGTCAGCTTCAGTACCTCAGCCATCACGTAACGGCACCGACGCCCGATGCCGATCACGCCCAGATGAACTCTTTCACTCGGAGGAGTTTTCCCTTCCAAGCCAAGGGCGGAAGCTGGAACGATGGTTGGAATCGCAAACACAAGCGATGCTTTGGAAATACCAGCGACAAATTCGCGTCGCTTGGTTTTGGTCGTTTTCTGCATAGTGAATTTAATACTTGCAAGGAGTCAATGTGGCGAGGTTATTAAGGATGCTGAAGCAGTAGGCCCTGTGAGGCAAGCCGGCCAAAACTTGCACCGCTGGGATCTTATCTGTAGCTTTCTGCGAGCAATTCACCCAGCTTGACAATTCCCGCCGTGTTGAGGACCAGTTTCTCAGTTTGTTGAGGTAAGTCGAAGGCTTTAATATGGACGAACGAGGGATCGGCAAGAGCGATCGATGCCAGGTCAGCCGTGACGTCGATATTACTGAGCCCTTTTTGATCTGGAGGTGGCTGCTGACTGACATACCATTTCAACGTAGGCTCGGACAAATCTTGTCGGCTGCGAACGATGGTCGATTGCAGCCACTTTGCAGCTTGTTTTCGGTAGGGCGCAAAAGCCATGTCGTTTTCCCCCACATGATAAAAGATGCCAGCTAATTCTACTGCTTGCCCTTTGGCTTGGAGTTCTTGCCGAGCTTGACGGACGAAGGTGATAAAGGACTCGTAAAGGTTCAAGTCTTTAGTTGAACTTCCTTCAGGCGTCCAATCAATCATCTGCGATCCGCTGTGAGTGAACTTGGCGATGGCCATGTTACCCAGCAGTTTGCGGTGCATTGCCTGAGCAAAACTGAGCTCCGGGCCGAAAGTATGGTAGGGACCTGCTGGGCCAAGTGGCTCCCAGGCGTCGCTTGTCTTAAAACCGCCACCGAGGTTGTACTTGAAAGCTATTCGAGAATCATCATTCATCAGTGACTGGTATCCATTCATGGACTTAAGTTCCTGGGCGAAAGCTCGCTCGCCTTCCATATTGCGATGTCCGGCGAAAATGAACAGCTTCACAGGAGAACCTTGAGCATAGGGCCAGTTTGTGAGCACACGCACAGTGGCGACGCTTTTTCCGATTGTGCGCAGATAAGCTGCGGCATAATTCTCGCCGTGTTGTAGTTGTCCAAGAGTGCCGTAGTGGTAGTGCAGCCCCTCATTGCCTCCGATTTCTACGGCGTCATGCGAGGTTGGCACATACTCTGCGAGTGGATCGGTGCGGGCAACCGATTTTTGAGCGCTACGGATCGCATACATGTTGTCCCGATTATCCATTCCCCAGATTGTCTTGGTACAAAGTTCGCCGATATAGAATTTAAGATGCGGTGCCTTGAGGTCACGTCGCCAGCTTGCAATGAAGTTCTTCAAGTTCCGACCATAGTTCGGCTTGAATTCCTTACTAAACATGTCGTTCTCACCCTGGTGCCACATGAAGCCTTCGAACTGATAGGGAAGATTCTTGCGACTGAGTGCGGCCAGCGATGATCGAACATGTTCAAGAGCGAGCGGATAAAGTTTGAAACCGCCTGGTGTATCGGGATTCCAGTCCTCACCGAGGGAAGTGCCGCCGGAAGCACACTTGATAATGGCAATTGGCGCTTCAATACTCTGCGCCACGCGTTTCCCAAAACTGAGTTCCGGCCCAAAATAATCGCCAGTTGGCTGCAATGCGATCCAGTCGTCCGAAGTCACCATGCTTTCGCGACCAAGCTTGTAAGAAAATAACACGTTTTCTTGAGGTCGGTCTAGATCGGCAAATGGCGGAAAACGATGGATGTGCTCGACCTTGGAATGTGTACCCACCATGTTCGACTGGCCCGCGAAGATAAACACTCGCAAAGGCTGTTCCTCAGCCAGTAACAAGCGCGGCACTGCCAATGCGAGTGACGTGAGTACGAAGTAACTGATGATGTATTGAAAGTGCCGCATGATTAACCGCTCAAGTGCGTTATTTTTTCGTCTTCTTCGCCAAATCAATATCGAAAGTGTTGGGGCCCGGTTTGACTTCAAAGACGAGGCCGCTGGTCATGCTGTTGTAGAATTTCTTTGGAAGCTCCTTGTAAGTTATGTCAGGCATCGCCATCGCATTGGCTTCCATCTTTTTGTATTGTTCTTCGGTCATGGGCGGCGGCGGTGGCGGCGTGATCGTGACTTGATAGGTTCCAGCAGGCAAGCCTGTTTCTTTCTCCGCAGGCTTGATGGTGAACTTCCCATTTGCGTCGGCAAACCCCACTGCGGCTATGCCTTGTTCCGAATTGAAAAATGTGACTTGCGAGTTGAGAGGCACGTTTTTATCGCCAAACTTGACTGACCCCGTAATCGTGGCCTGCTGATCGGCACGAATCTTGTAGTCGCGGCCACCTCCGCCTCCGCAACCATTGAAGACTGTGATAAGTACCATAAGCACAATCAATCTGACTCGCCGTTGCAAGTTGGCTCTCCTTTTGTGAATAAAACAATACACCAACATGCTGACGTATGGCATCGTTGGTTGCGTCGGACAGGAACTGGCAAGCCCAGCTTTTTTGATCAAGCAGACTCTGATCGATTACCAATCTCCAACTACTTGACCATCATCACGCGTCGAAACCAAACGGAGGATTAATAGGTCAATGTTTTGGCTCATGAAGTGGACCGATCCGTCGGCGCGCACAGCTTGAGTGCCACCAGAATGCTCGGACAGCAATGGGTTGTTGGAACCCATATTGGGATTGACGCCAGGATTTGCGATCGAACGATTCGAATTTGGAGGATACTGGACGGTTGTCAAGTTAAGCACGCGATGAAACAATCCCGATGCGACCGGCCAGTCCTCAACGGCTACGTTTGACAAACTTCCAGCTTGAAAGCCCAAAAAGCCATTGATGGCCAAGAGCGTGCCGACTTGATCACGCCCGTAGCTCGAAATTTCACCCACCATGATCGTATTCGACGTTCCATCACTGCAATCCGAAATACTGCGGGATCGCACTGGCGTCAAAAGACCTCCCGAGGAAATCACTCCCGTCGCGGTACCACTCTGAGTACAACAACCCTTTACGCGACCAGGAAGGTTGGTAAATCCATTGCCATCTGCGGCGCCAGAGATACCCACATATTGCGGCCGCATCACGGTTATCCCTGGCCCGCCAAACGTATTGAACTCGGGAACTGTACCCGACGGGCAGATCAAGTAGGGGAGCTTTACATTATTAATAATCTGCCCATTCCGCCATCCCACAGAGTTGACAGGCCCGACCCAGCCAACGCCTGGCCCTGCAAAAGTTAATCGATCATAGATATTTGTCTGTTCGCAATAGGGAAGAATGCTGATCATCCACGAAAAACCCGTATCAAGATTCGCATGCGTACCAAATCCACCCGCTGGAAATTTATTGTAGGTACTGTGATAGTTGTGCAGCGCCAGTCCCATCTGTTTCAGGTTGTTGGAACACTGCATTCGTCTCGCAGCCTCCCTCGCTGCTTGAACAGCAGGCAACAACAGTCCAACGAGAACTCCTATGATGGCTATAACCACCAACAACTCAACTAAAGTAAAGCCACGTATTCGGTTCATATCCGTTCCTTAGCACTCTTAGATTAAGAGAAAATAAATATTGCTAGTTGATCAATATAACTTAGAGAGCGACCGACAGACTTGCACGATTTGATCAGAACTGTAATCTTTTGCGCAGAGCTGTGCGTAGAAAGGTGCCAACAACGTGCCAACAACCACTTAGTTATTATGGAGATTTAACGTTCAGCGTGAGTAAGCAAAGTCCGGCTTGTATGGACTGGATCAATAAGTGGCTGGCAGTTGGCAAATAGAATAGGAGAAACCGGCGTTCCGAAGGCAGGCAATTTGTGTCGTCATCACTGGGGTATCTGGTCGCGAACAGTGCCGGTATCTCTGCCTTTTCGGGTCCCAGCATTTTACTGCCCATCGGGGTGCATTCCCAAAACGTACGTTGCCCGGGGCTTTAACTGAATTCTCATTACATCCGACTGCCCCTGCGGCTAACTGTCAAACTATTCGGAGTGCAAGCTATGATTCATGCATACCGCGTCATCTGGCCGTATTATGGCTGCGGGTTACGCTACCGACATTTTGTTCTTTTCTGGACGCTTCGCACGGAACTAAAACCGCGCGCCAAAAACGCTCGGCAATACAGCTTTTTTACAGCCCAGCGAAACGTTGTTTTAGGTAATCATTAGCGCGCAGCCCGACGGGTATGCGGATAAACGATCTCTAAAGACGAATGAATGGTTCGATTAACGCGAGGCCACTCGTACCAATTTCATAATGCGGCCGGAAACATTCCAGTCCTGAACGTAAAGATTCCCGTCTTTGTCCCAATACGAACCGTGGGTACCGCTGAATATGCCTTCGACCCATTGCTCTTGCGGGATGTTGTAACTGCGTCCTTTTTGAGGATCGGGGTTGTGTCCCAATACTGCCATGATGGTATTTGTCTTGTCGAGAATCACGACTCGTCCGTGTAAATCGGGGACGGAAACATAGTTCCCTTGAACAGCGGCGGAGGTGGGCATCCCTAAACCGGTAATCACTTCTTCAATAAAATTGCCCTCTAAATCGTAATGCAATAAGCGGCCTTTAGGTTCGTGATTGCGATCGCAAATCAACAGTCTCGGTGGTTCGTAGCGAGTATCTAATGTCATGCCGTGCGCCGTGTTGAACTCCTTAAGGCCATTTCCTTTGGTACCGAAATGCATGAGATACTTTCCGGTTTTGTCGAACTTGAAAATATGGTTACTGGCGTATCCATCCGAAAGGAAAATGTCTCCGTTTGGCGCAACGGTAATCGCGGTAGGATTGAACTTTGTCAGGTTTAGGCCTGATTCTTTTGGAAAGCCGAGCCGCAGTACGACATGCCCTGATTTGGCGTTGAATTTGATGCCTTCTGCGTTAGCATTCCTGGCTCCATAGATGTATTCAGTCCCATCTTCGTCCCGAATCTCCATATCGTGCAGGTTCGTGTATTCTTTGTCCTCGTACGACTTGATGAGCTTGCCGTCGGGCGAGAATACGAAGACACCACGATTGGCGCTGGTATAGATATAGCCTTCCTTATCAATTACAACCGCGCCGTGAGTTGGCCCGATCGCAGATTTTCCGTCGGGGCGCAGCCCCCAACCTGGAACAGTATCAAAAGTCATCAAGCCGCATCCCATTCGCACCGGCTTTTGTGCATCTTGGGAGAATCCAATCGAAAAGATGGTGCAGCAAATTACTGCAACACATGGAAGCAAACGGAATTGCATGACGAGAATCCTGGTGAAAGTGCTAATCGGAACGGAAGTTACCAAGTATCTACCGTAGTTCTTGCAAATTCAACTAGGTGGTAGTTGGGTTAGATGCCCAGCGTTGCTTGGCGTACCAAATAGGGTCCTAAGCCCCCAGCTATGTATTTTGTAGATAAAAGGGGCTTTGTCATGCATCCATTGGTTGCGTGCAGTTGCTCCTGGTCGGACGAATAAATGCTTGAGAGTTTTGGTATCGCGGCATTGATGTGGCATCGATAATGCAATCATTATCCCTAGAACGTGTGCGTGAATTCAACCAGGAATTGCTGGAGTTGGCGAACTCTGGCGTGGTGCTGGAGTTGGGCTTTCAATCGCCCTCTTTCACGTCACAAGCATTAAATAATGTGATGCAGAAGTTGGCTAGCGATTTAGATCGCGGATTATCGATCGAACAGGCCTTTGCGACAGCACCTTATTTAACAAACCGATATCGACAGACGTTTTTTGATTGGCTCGAACGTGGTCCAGCCGAGGCTGCTTTGGATGGACCTGCCCAAGCATCCCTAGCTATGTCGCGAGTGCGCGGTGAAATGCAAGGGGCCTTGATTCAGCCCGTGATTGTGGTGGTTATTGCGTATTGTGCATTGCTGTACTTGTTTTTTACGGCAGTACCTTATTTGGAAGAGATTCATCAACGCGCGGCAGTCGCGCCGGGCCGCGTACTTGAGTGGCTCATTGTCGTTCGGCAGTGGATGCCTGTATGGTCAGTCACAGCACCTGTGGTAGCAGTGGCGTGTATATTCGGGCTCAGCCTCTGGTTGCGGCGCACGGATTTTCGTTGGCTGCCGGGGAGTCGTCATTACTTTGGCGCACTCGAGAACGCCATCGCTGCTGAACGGCTAGCGCATTTCAATATCTCGCATACCGCCGAGTGCGCGTCGTCTGAAGTGGCTGGCCCGCGAGCTGCCGATGATATGGAGGTGGCAGTCGATGCGAACACTGCGGATTCTAGACGCAAGTCATGGCCGGTGACCGTATCGCAAGTGCAACGGCAATTGGATTGTAATTTGAGTACTGATCAGATACGTCCCCTTCTGCATTGGGCGACTTCTGAACTTGTGGCTGATTCCAATCGCGCCGAAGCTCTTCGGCAGGCAGCCAGTATCTATCGGCAGATTGCTCATCAGCAACTATGGCTATGGCGAGCTTGGATTCCGACGATGATCGGGGTTTCCATAGGTGGAGTGTGTGTCTTGGTATACGGACTGTGCTTGTTTTTGCCAGTGATTGAATTGTTGTACGAACTAACACAGTCGTTGCGAGCCAATTAATGAAACATTATGCCTATCAAGCCACCGACGATCAGGGAAAATCGTGCCTCGGCGAAATTGCCGCTGAAAACGTTGTGAGCGCTGTGTCGCAGCTCGAGCAAAGTGGCATGACGGTCCATTCCATCCAAGAGACTGGTCTCCAAGTCGCTCCTGTTGAACAGTCAACTGCACCGGAAGCAACTCGAACCGACAACGAGAGCAATTCGGTGTTGCTGCAGCGTATCAGTCTGGCGATTCAGCAGCCAGATGCTTTATTACTTGGGCTGCAGGCACTGGTCGATGATCTCCCGCCAAGCTCAACCTCTCGATCTGTTGAACGATTGATCCAGCGCATTGGTCGCGGAGACAAAGCAGCCAAATTATTAGAAGACCCGCAGACTGCTCAGTGGTTGCCCGTCATAGCTCGAGGATTGGAGTCTCCAGGCAACCAAACGAAAATTTGTCAAATGATTGAGGAAGTATTTCAGGAGAACCAAAATCGCCAGCAGAGATTCGCAACTTGGTTTTATCCGGTTGGAATGTTATTTGTAGCCCTGTTGGTGTTGGTGTGCCTGTCACTCATGATTGTTCCGTCGTTCCGCAAGATGTATGCAGAAATGGGCCTGCGACTCCCCATGCCCACACAAGTGCTGATATGGTTTGTTGATCAATTTACCTTGTTTTTGCCTAGGACAACGTTGATTGCAGCGTCAATCTTAGTGATTGGTTTGCCTGTATGCTGGTTTCTGTGGCGGTCGCCGATACCCTCCAAGTACTTCGGCTGGTTCACTGCAGGCAGTTCCAGAAAAGTTAGTAGTCTGGCAAGTTTGTGTAGGATGCTGGCCGAGCTGCTCAGTCTGGGTGCGACGTTACCCGAGGCGTTGCGCATCGCTGGTAATCACTGCACTCATCCCTATTTGGCAATGATTACCCAAGAACTGGCTCATGCAACTGCTAAGCCAGGGGTTGTGCCCAGTCAAACTCAGGTCGCTGTGAATCTACCTCCAACTTTGATTTACGCGCTCGGAGACGATCTGCGCCGCCCCAACGTTCCACTGCTGCGAGAGTTGGCCACAATTTACTCCGAGCGAGTAAGGTTGCGATGCGAATGGTCGGCAGACTTGGCTGGTCCCATCGCAGTGGTTGGCGTAGGCATTGTAGTTTTGTTTATTGTCATTTCACTTTTTATGCCCCTTGTCAGTATGATCAGCGCACTGAGTTAGCTAGTGGGAGACAGAACATAGCCACGTATTTTCCAACATATCGCCGGTGGATCGGCTTGATTAAGAATCAATGGCGAATGCCGAAGCTTCGAAGCGGAACAATTTGGAAGTCGACGACTTTTTGGCCTACCGATTACCAAGAAGCTATCGAACAATCCTTGATCAGAATCTTAGCAATTGCTCACCAAGAACGACTGGATGCTGACAAATTGGTTTCTTGTCTAGCGAACGAACATCGAGGCTACGTACGTTTTCGCATGGAACGACTGGCGAAAAGATTGTCGGCTGGCGTACCATTGCCGAGCGCTCTGGAACAAACGCGAGATGTGCTTAGCGACGACAAAGTATTGGCGATCCGCTTTGGTTATCAATCTGGGACGTTAACGGCAACTTATCGGGATTTAATCGCACAATCGCAGCAGATTTCTAGGCAAGTCAAGTCTCAATTACGGCAGTCGCTTGTCTACCTGACAGCGCTGGCTCTGGTCATGTTCTTGTTAATGCTCTTTCAAGCTACATTTGTCCTCCCGACATACAAGAGTATGTTAGAGGAAGCCGGTATTTCGATGGAACATAAGGCAGAGTTGACGTCGTTTCGCTGGCTGATGTACGCTTCGGATCTGTTGTCATCAAACGCGGTCTGGCTTGGGGCAGTCGTCGTTGGAATTATGCTGATGCTTGGCGTTTCTTCCGCCCGCGCATTTCTGCGACGAAGAGTTTTTCCGCGCATCTACCGACCCATTGCTAGTTTACGCTCAGCTCAGTTATTGAACCTGCTCTCGGTTGCGGAAGAGCAAGGGAGGCCAATTCCAAGTGCGCTTTCAACGTTGGCACGCTACCACTTTGATCGATGGATACGCCTGAAATTGTTGATCGCCCGCAACGATGTAGAACAGGGTGTCGACGTGTGGAAAGCTCTATCCGATGCGGATTTAATCTCAACCGCAGAATCACAATCGTTGGCAAGTTCTGGCTCTGGAGCCAATCGTAAATGGTTAATGCGTCTGCTGGCAACGTGGCGAGCAGAGAGAATTGAAAAACGTGAATCAACGATGTTAGCGCTGTTTCAACCGGCCTTGATTGTGTTTCTGGGTGGCATCGTGCTGTGGATAAGCACCGCCGCGTTTGGGATGTTATCGTTCTTGATTTCTTCACTGTCGTAATTGTGAGTTGTCCCATGCTCGAAATGCATTCGCGCACAATTTGCGGTAAGTATCGACAAAGGCGAGTATGGCGGCGCACTGGCTCGATGGTGACAGAACTGCTGGTTGCCGCCACTCTGTTGTTGTCATCAATCACGATCGCGAGTCAGTTGACGATTCAATCAAGACGCCTGTGGGTTGATGTGCGTCACCATCAATTGGCGTTGGATGAACTTAGTAATCAGCTTGAACGCTTAGTAACTCTAGATACAGAAACCGCGAAGTCGCAGTTGGCTAGATTGGAGCCGAGCGAGTCGGCGGAGCAGACTCTAGCAAACGTGAAATTGCAGGGAAATTGGCTCGACGACGACGATGGCAGGCGGATCACATTGTCGATTCAATGGGATCGCCCTGCTCCCGCAACCCCACTGACCATGATGGCTTGGGTTGTTCCACCAGGAGTGCATCACGATGAATAAATTCAATCCCCAGTTAGTATCAAACTTCGTTAGACAATGGCAACGAAAGAGAAATGCACAGAGAGCTTTCAGTCTGATTGAACTCCTTTTGACGATGACCGCAGGTACAACACTCACACTGTTGGCTGTGGGAGTCATCCACCAATCAATGCATTTGTTCGCAGTAACGGAAGATCTGCAAAACGATACTCGCCGAGCCAGTTTGTTTGCACGGCAGTTACGCCAGGATATTAACCGCGCTTCGTTTGCCAGTATCAAAGACCAGACGCTGGTACTTGTACAGGGTCGCTCGTCGATAGAAATCACTTACACCTCTTTAGAGAACCAAATCATTCGCAAAGAGAATCGTGGGACTCAAGTGTTACAACAGGAGAGGTATCACTTCAGGCCAGGAGTTTCCGTTCAGTTGGCATCATGGAATAATCCACTCCGCGTCTGCGCGGAAATTGTTCGCCAATCAGAAATCGCTGGCCAACCACCTCGTGTCGATCGTCAAATAGTCGCGACGGTCGGGAGGCTCTCTAGTTGGTCGACTCAGGAAACGTCTTCCAACGAGGCCACACAGCCATGAGCAAGCATCATCGGTCGCGGCGATCTGGAGCCGTGTTAATTTGCGTTATGGCCTGCTTGTTGGTGAGCCTCTCTGTGGCTGTGTGTGCCGTCCAAATTGCTTTGCGTCAACGGCAAGGATTACGAGCAGAGGTGCAATTGCAGCAGACTACATGGCTTTTGGAAGCTGGAGTCAATCGCGCGATTGACTCGCTCGCCAAATCCTCAAGATACAACGGCGAAATTTGGCAACCAAAGTGTTTCAATGCGCAATACGATTCTGCTGAGGTAACGATAAAAGTAACTGAAGATGCAGCCAAGAATGTTGTTCAACTCGATGTTACAGCTGCGCTAGGTCGAGAGTCCGTCGGCCAAACGAAACGATCATGCCATTTGCATCTCAAGCGTCCAACTTCTGACACGATCGAATAACAAGACTCGAATTCTCCAACTCACCATTCACGGATACATCGGAGCACAGTCATGAACCGAACCTATCTTGTCTCGTACAATTCTCGCTCACAGCTCGGCTTCACTTTGGTCGAACTTCTAGTGGTCATCGCCATCATTGGAGTGCTGGTAGGCCTTCTGTTACCTGCTGTGCAATCAGCTCGTGAAGCAGCTCGGCGGGCAAGCTGTACCAATAACCTTAGCCAGCTTGGGCTAGCGGTCCATCATCATGAGTTCAATGTCGAACGATTGCCTTCCGGCGTGATCAACCCTGATGGTCCGATTCGCAACGAAGAGATTGGCAAACACGTTAGCTGGATCGTGCAGATACTTCCCTTCATCGAACAGCACAATATTTACAAGCACTTTGATCAATCCAAGGGTACGTACGCACCGGAAAATGCCCGGGCACGCCAGCAGCGAATTGGCCTGCTGATTTGTCCATCGTGTCCAGAGAGCAATGGACAAGCAATCGGAGCGGCGGGCACTTCATCAACACTGTCAACCTATGCTGGATGCCATCACGCCACCGAATCGCCCATCGATGCCAACAACAATGGCGTCTTATTCCTGAACAGCAAATTAGCGTTTCGCGAACTGCGCGACGGGAGTTCACAGACGATATTGCTGGGAGAATACATTCCTGAATCAGATAATCTCGGTTGGGCTTCGGGGACTCGGTCGACTTTGAGAAATACGAACCAACTGAAATCAGGTGGATTTGAGACAGAGCATCCATTGAACAACACAACCGTTCCGGAACGGCATCCGTTGCAAGTAGGTGGCTTTGGCAGTTTTCATACTGGTGGGGCGCAATTCGCGTTTGCCGATGGTTCAGTTCGCTTTATCCAAGCCAATATCTCCCCAGAGTTACTTCATAAACTCGGCAATCGAGCCGACGGAGAATTGCTCGACAGTGCTCAGCATGGTGGCATTGAATGAAAAAAGACCGCTCGCTTTGTATCACCTCCCAAGTGCTCTGTCACCGCTAAGAAATTAAGGTTCGCGGAAACGGAAGAGCGAGGTTCCGACCGCGCTAAACAACTTTGAATTGTGACTGCTCAATAACCAGGTGCAGCGGATTTTGTGCATTGGTCATTTGTCTTACAAGATCAAAGGATGAAACTGGCACGTGCATTTGGTTATTGAGTAGTTACTTTGAATTCCTTTTAATCAATGAAAATCCAGGTCGGGTGAGCGAGGTTCCTACCGAGCCGCCGCTCAACTGACTCAGCAGAAGTTTTGCCCTCCCGACCTCTGAGATTAAGTTGTCACAAAGCACTGTCGCCAATTGTCGTGATGGTATTGGAGGCAATTTGCTCGTTCACAGGCTTGCTCGTTCCAGGGCTCTGTCGGGACTTGGAAGCGAGCATCGACCACGTAGAGACACTGACGACCGATCGACTGGAGCCGATCGTCGAGGAAGCCATCCGGCGTTGGGAAGCCACGGAATTGACTTCACAGCAAGTGGAGCAACTAGCCAGTGTCCAGGTACTGGTCGGCGATCTGGGGGCGAATTACCTGGGAATGCAGTATCCCGCCACTATTTGGATCGACGACGATGCGGCGGGCTGGGGTTGGTTCGTTGATACAACGCCTGGCGATGACCAAGAGTTCGCGTTGCCCGGCAACCAGGACGAACAACGCCGCATGGACCTGCTGACCGTCGTGATGCACGAACTGGGCCATCTGCTCGGACACGAACATAAAGAGGAGGGAGCCATGGAAGAGACGCTGGCTGTAGGCGAGCGACACACAGAGTTGGAGCAGGCTGACATCGCGCGGGTCGATCAAGTCTTGGGACAGGCAGATGATCAGCAAGATTTTGCATGGATGGAAGCATAGTTGAGTGACCAGTTCGACTCAGCGTCAGGGAGGACCAAGCGACGTCGTTGACCCAGCGTGATTATCCGTCACAAGCCGTCAACCAAGGACTTTTTTGACCGTTGCGATCGGCAGGAACATACCTAGTTGTGAATCGGGTAGCGCGATGAATCCGTACTTGGCATAGAACTTTGTTGCCGCTTGGTCGATGGCGTCTACCTTCACCGCGTAGATCCCAAGCTCGCTCGACAAGGAAACTGAGCGTGAGAGCGCATCTAGCAGTAGCGATTCGCCTAGGCCGATGCCTTGCCATGACTGGTCTACTGCGAGGCGAGCCAGAAGCACAACCGGTACTGGGGGTTTGGGCAATTTGCGAGCCATGTTCGACGGCAAATGCTCAAAAGAAACGGCTCCCGCCGCGAGCGTGTAGTAGCCGATTACCTTTCCCGTCCCTGGCGTCGAATCGGATGGAACAGCGACAAACGTTTTGCCCAAGTTTCGTTTTTCGAATTGACTCACTCTCAGCCGCAGAAACTCGTCCAGAGATTCTTTGCCGCATGAGAATGTCGACCGATCGTGCTCGGAGGTCCAAGGTTCGATGTGCCAATCCATGCAAGTCTGCCGTTCACGAACGCTTCGCATTGTTACGCGTTTTGTGTCGCTTGGCCGCTCGCTTCAACGCGGCATTGGGAGCCGGTGGCTTGGCCAGCAGTTTGACAAAAACGTCTCGATCGCGGTCTGACAGTGGCGTGGCCCTCTCTTCGGGAAATCGCAGTGCATCCTCAGCCACCACCTGGGCGCGTCTAACTCGAATTTCCGTTTCACTGATTTCGTCGACAATGACCGTCGCGTTAGCGAACGATTTCGGCAGAATCAACCTGGCTTTCGAGTCGATTGTGCGGACTTGCATAATTCCTCCAGATCCCACAAGGGCTTTTTGTATATCTTAGCACATAGTGGAATTGTTGCAAATGTGGGAATTTACCACCTTGGCCGTGCCATTGGAGTTGGACGTTACTTAGGAAGCGGCGTGCCGCAAACTGCTCATCGTTTAACCCGCAGCCGCAGGCCAGTGGAATTGTCCAGATATCTGCCCAAGAACGTCAACGAAGTTGATTCTGGCGAGTCAATTCAACGTCGTTTCGATTCCCTGGTTTTAGGCAATGCAATCTAACTGACGACCGCGCTATCGTTTGGTAAGACGGCCCCTGCGATGGCGAACGCGAGCATTCAAAACCAACCGCTTGCAGCACAGTGCAGAAAAATTTTTCAAGATTTTGTGAGCCGTTTTGCATGCTCGTATCGCACTGTATGCAAATT
>CAZVBC010000073.1:0-22817 GCA_964625155.1 uncultured Pirellulaceae bacterium | reverse complement strand
GAGGCTGTGGTTCTGACCAGTCACTGGGTCACGGACCACGTAGGTTGCACGATTACCAAACAACTGGCGAGTGATTTCGAGATTGGGGCGAATGCTAGCGCGCACATCCGCCAACTTCGACGCCAGATCAGCAGGTGCGGTACCGTTCGACATGTACTACACCTTCCACAGTTTTAGGCGAAAATGATCGATCCATCGATGTGTCCATACCCACCAAATCGGATGCCGTCCCACATGCACCCGCGCTGTACCGTGCATTCCAGCTCGGAGCCACGTAGGTACATCGTTTACGAGCGGCGCTTCGGAAGTGAAGAGGTTCTTGCCTTCACGCACCTCAGCGGAATTACTGACGTAGTTGATTTGCAGCGGAATTGGAGCATTCGGCCGCGCAAGTGTGGCGATCTGGCCAGATTGTCCAGCCCGCAAGAGATTGGTAGCAAATTCTGGGACGTCGATTTTGACTTTCCATTGACCGAGCGGAGCTAGCAAGAACAAAGACTCTCCGATCGGCAAACTTTCACCAACTCGCTTCTCAATTTCGGTTGCCAAGATTGTTCCGTCCACCGGTGACCGAATTTCGGATTGTTCGATCTGTCGCTCGAGCTTTTGTGCTAACTTCCAGGCAGCATCGGCTCGAGCCTGTCCAACTGCCATTTTTTGATGGTCACCAGTGGCCGAGCCGTGGATCGCATCGACACGCGCGGATTCATGTTCGGCACGCGCTTTCTTATAGTCGAGTTCCAATTGCCGCGTATCTAACTTTGCCAGCAACTGGCCTTGGTGAATGGCATCCCCCGCACGCGCATAAAGCTCGATGACCTTGCCATCGATCGGCATGGCGATCTCTCGCTCTTGATGGGGTGCAACAGCACAGGGTAATGTCAGGTAGTAATCTTGCTTGCCAATAGCAACTACGAAGATCCCTGCAAGTATGCTGCCTAAGACCAAACGCCTGGTCCATGAATCCGTTGCAAGCTTCTGCTTTGCCCATTTGACAACCGACGTTTGCGCATGTTCCAACAGCTTGCGGTCGGCGCGTTGCAGCAACATGGCACCCGGCATCAATGGTTCGGCCAAAGACTTTACTTTGTCGAGTGAATCGGACGAAAAGGATTCGCCCGGAACATGGCGCAAGCTCAATATCGCGACTGTCGAATCGCTGACTTTCAAAGGGATGGATGCTACGGCCGCGCCGGAGGAATCCGATTGCCAGCGGCGATGCAGCAGATGGGCTACTCCGGTGCTGTGATTGTTTCCTTTTGCAGCTTGCACCGAGCAGATTTCGTCAGCATCCAGACATTCTTCCATGACCTGTTGCAGCAACTGCGTTCCCGACGCATGATGATCGACGACTGCTGTGCCGGACATGGATAGCAATTGAACTCGGTTGGCTTTGACAATGCCAAACGAGACTGACTCACATCCTAACTTGGCCTTCAGATTATTCGTGATCGCGTAAGCGAATTCTGTGAGCGACTGATATCCAGCGGCTTTAGCAGCCGACGACGCATCTTGACTGGAATTCGTGGACGTACGATTTTTCTTGGCTGCGACATCCAGAGCCATTGTGCTGGCCATGCCCACAAGCGCTTGCAATTCTCGTAACTGAGCTGCTGACGTTTCCTTGTTGCGATAGGCTGTAACCAAGCATAATGCACCGATCGCTGAAGTGCTCGATACGGCAATTGGACAGCTCAAAATCACCAACGCCACACCACTGGTTAAGTCTCGCAGTGGTTTTGCGCTTGCGATATTTCGATAGCGAGTATCCAGCAAGTTGCCGGAACATCGCTTGTTCCAGACGGTAGACGCCTCGTCATTAACCGCGCGCATCGCACTGAGGTTGCCGACATTGGTCTCCCACACTAACGTGGCGTAGGGAGAATCAAAATGCTGGACCAGTGATTCAATAAATCGATTGAGAAATTGTTGTTGCGTTTCGCTGGTCGAGAAAGCTTTCCAAATCGCTTCAGATGTCTTTAAGCACTGTACTTCTGCAGCAATCGGATGAACGGCATTTGCTGGCGAGTCAACTTTTGCCCTTCCGCCAGTGTCGTTTGTCGGTCCGCCAGTGAGAGGTGAAGTTGCGGTTGCCATTATCGACGTTCTTTCTTAGACCAAATCCTTCAAGGAGATGTTTTGCAAGAAGCGAAAACCTACTTCAAAGACATCGTCCTGAACAACTCGACAACGCATGCAACGTGCGATCTGTGTTCCTACATTAGCCAGTGCTTCATCGAAACTGATGGCATAAAAATCACCCGGTAGAATCGCGCGTGAGGAAAGTATCATGCAACCACCGTTGGAGATGTCTGCGGTAACCGCCTGAACCACAAACTTCTGTCGTTCGCTGAGATTTGCCGGCTTGATTAGCGCCTTAGCGCGAACCTCCAACCTTTCACTCGAACGCATCGCGAGAATAGCTTTGTCGGTACACTTCTCAAGCTCGTTAAAAGCTTCGAGGGAGTCCGATAGCTTGAATAGATCTTCTTCCATGTCGAGGAACATTGTTCGCCTCGCTGTTTGTTGAGCGGGTTAGAAATCGTCTTGATAATCTAGAACGCGGATTGCTCTGCGGTGCTCAGATCCCACGCGTTTACGAATCTTGCCTGCTCGTTTTTTCGTGGCAATCACTATTAGCAACACAATCCACCCAGGCAGCACGACCGGCGCATCTCCGTTTTCGCTGTCAATACGACACTCTCGCAAAGGCCTTGAACCATGCACATCATCCTTTACGGCAACATGTGCACATAGTTCCTCTTGCTGGCTGGCTCTTTTCACGAGTGGCAGGAACCGCGTTAATAATTCTGGATAGGATTTCTAAATTGCGCCTAAGTTATTCAAACTGCACATCCTTTTTATTCTCCGCTAGCCGCACGAACTGTCCTGGAAATCAGGTCGTTCGCCAAAGTTTGAAGGATTTGCTTGCATTGGCAACTGCGTCTGCCATAATCACCCAAGCTCAACTTTGGGGGTATATTGAGGGGGTGGGGTATGCAAATACCAAAGCCAAACGCGTTAGACGAAGACCATGTAATAGAAGAAGAGCTCAAGCAGATCCAAATCCGCAGGGCTATTGCATTTCCGTTCGGCAATCGGATTCAAGCGGATTCTGCTGGAACTGAAGCAGGTATTGCCGAGTCTCACGGATCTGCAGCCCAGCAATCTCTGATTGGACTGGCATTATCGGGTGGAGGAGTTCGTTCGGGAGCTTTGGGACTGGGCGTGCTCCAAGCGTTCATTGAAAGAGACTTCTTACCTTATGTGGACTATTTGTCCACAGTTTCTGGAGGAGGATACGCAGGGTCGTTTCTCTCATCGTATGCGATGCAAGAAGGACGCGAGGCGAATGTCGTTGGTAAATCTGATTCGGGAATAGCAACTCAAAGTTTGGGCAAACAACCGAACAGAATACTGCAGCTTGTTTTTAGCGTTGATTATTTGCGACATGTGGGTTCGTTTCTCAACCGCAGTCTTATTGGCTCGCTGCAAATGATTGTAGTTGGCTTGAGCGGTTTGATCTTCATGACTGCCTTGATCGCTTGGTTATTTCAATGGGTCAATGCCCAAGAGTGTCGCTTTGCCTTGGGAGTCCTAGGCTTCCGCGACGACATATTGGTGGCGTTCCTGCCTCCAGTTTTTCTTCTGTCTGTCTGGGGCATGTTGTGGGCTGTAGATTATTTTCGGCGCGGCAGGCGAGCAAATGGACAATTCGCACGTTGGTTTCTCTATTTAGGAGCGATCACCAGTGTGACCAGTATCGCACTGCTAATGGGAACAGGCGACATTCACTTGGACATCATTCCAAAGTGGTTGGGATTCGATATCGATGGTATCCAGCCTCGGCATTGGACACGTCCACTTTTGGCAGCGATGACCGGAGCCGTTATTGCGTCATTGCTTCCCTATTTGAAGCCAGCCTTACTGATTCGCAGTGGAACCAATCCTCGCTCGACGGCGGAACGAGCATCGTTTTGGATTGCCACGCGGGCATTAGTATTGGGACTACCGTTGTTACTCATCGGTTGGTTCGCGCAAGAGAATTTGTCGCGAAAGAATTCGCAGCGTGTTCATGTATTAAAAGTTCCCAACGAAATCGACCGCTGGGGTGAATGGCGAGCCGATGCACCGTTCTTGCAAAGGCTTGAGGCGGAACCGCTGAAGAGCCTGTTTGACGGTTTGTGCTACACATCGGTCGATAATATTTCTAAACTTGATGCCTCCACTGTACCTTCATCTATACTCACTGAATTTCAATCCGACGCCTTTTCAAGTATTGCGGCTCCATTCGATGAGATCCTCAGTGCCGATTTCACAGCAAAGGCGACTTGTCGAGATGTAATTCGGGCGTTGCAGTGTGAGTTGCATGAGGAGGTATCGAAGTTCGAGCAACTGATGCCAGACCACAGCTTCACCTACGCTTGGGCCAGTTTGATTTCTTGGCCGCTGGACCAGTGGGCTCGCCCAAAAAATCCAAAATCAAACACGCCAGCGGGTCTGCCTCCGAATGGTACTAAATATAAAAAAGAATGGCGGGAGCTTGGTGAGAACTTAGGGTCCAATTCTTACTGGGAATTGGTAGCCAGGCGGCATCGTATCTACGCCATCAAGTTAGCTCTTTTGGAACCAATCAATTGTGCACTGCGCGCACACAATTTTCATGAGTTGGTACAAAAGGCCTACAGAGAAAAAGAAGTACCGTTGCCAGAAGAAGTAGCAAAACTCTGTGCTTCGGCAAAAATGCAAGCGGAATCGTTTGCAAATAGTGAGCAACTCACAAAGGTCGGACGATTAAAACAAGTCGTTGAAACCAATCGAAAGATTCTACAAGCCCTAGTTAGTGGAGATCTCCATGAACCGAGCATCATCTTCTCGAATTACGTGTGGCATGATGATCAAAATCTGCGCATACAGATCGCGATGGCTGCCCTAGTTATTTTCTTGCTGAGCGGCTTTCTTGTCGACTTGAATGTGTCGTCCATTCATCGTTATTACACTCAGCGACTATCTGAAGCTTGGATCGAGCCAGTTGAAGGGTTGGGAAAGACGATTCCACTCGCACTAATGGATACGACCTCGCGCGGTTATCCGTTTCACTTGCTGACCGGTTCGGTGTACATGATCGGCAAGCGAAATCGCCAGGACTATCCTGAGCCGTTCGATTACTTCATTTTTTCACAGAAATTTTGCGGTTCTGAACGTACTAGTTTTGCACGCACGAAAGACTTTATGGGAGGCAAATATGCGCTCGAAGATGCTATGGCAATCTCAGGGGCGGCAGTAAGCGTACTGCATTTGACCAAAAATCCATTGTTGACCGCCATTTTGTTTGCTCTAAATTTTCGACTTGGTCAGTGGTTAGAGAACCCCGGACATCATCCCTCGATTTGGCTTAATCGCATGTGGTCGAAACTTCCGATTTCTCCATTGCGAGTATTAACCAGTCTGTCACAAACGGCGGAGGAGCGAGATTTGTGTTTCGTGGCGGACGGTGGGTTCTTTGATAACCTTGGCATTGACCCTCTGCTGCGCCGCCGATGCCGCGTGGTTTTTGCAATCGATGCCGGGGCCGACCCGAACGCCGAATTCACGGACTTTGTACGATTGATTCGCTATGCCCGGATGAAACATGGGATCAATATTCAAGCGGTCAATGGGCAGGGTTTACCATTTGAAGAATTGAGCTTGAACAAAAAGACTCGCTTGGCAAAAGAGCACTTCTTCGTCGCCGAGATCATTTACCCAGATGTTACGACACACCGCAGTTGGCTGGTTTATGTCAAATCGACGATGACCGGGGATGAATGTGATGAATTGAAACGATACATGCGATCGAATCCAGACTTTCCTAATGATTCGACTGCTGACCAAGCTTTCTTGCCCGGCAAGTTTGAATCCTACCGCATGTTAGGACATCATATGGCGGAAAGTACGTTGAACCAACTCGGCTTAACTGATGGAGGATTGTCCAATCGCGATGGAACGACAAAAACGATCATCGATAAGATCGACGAAACACTGGCATCTGAATTTGGGGCTGATCAAGTCTCTGTCACGGCTAAGCCTGGACTGGACCAACTTCTCGAATGGTTAGATTCCGACGATCAAGAGGAATCCAGTTTTGCCCTGAAGGCACTGAGCAGTTTCCAACCGAATTCGGCGGACGATGTGCTGAAACTGGTCGTGCTTGCAGCCTCTCCTGCCGACTCGGAAGTGGCGTCAGCCAAACAAAGCGAAGTCGCGGAAATCAGTTTGCGATACAACGTCTCGACCATCTTGGAATACATGCCTCGTATTCTACTAGCCGGAAATCTGCGAGACGTTCATCTATGCCTGGGTTGCCTGCGAGACTTATTGAGATTCGAGTCCTTGCCTACAGATTTAACGCTGGCGCTGATCAAGGTAGCCCGAAACTCAAGCAAGCAGTATCCAACCTCCATTAGCCGCAAAGCAGCACAGTTGTTAACGAAGTACAAAGGCAGTTTTGAATTCACGATCGATGAACTGCGCTCGATCGTTGGGGAGGAAAAGAAATCCCAAGAGTGATGATCCGCTTGGGAGCAAATGTACCACCCACAATCCACGTCTTGCAGTCACAGACGGCGGTTCGCGAACCCTTCGTCAGTACTGACTCGGTGGTAAAGTTGTGTAACCTGGTGAAGGTTGCGCAGGCGGGATGTTTTGAGCTGGAGCAATCGTGTTCTCGCTTAGATAGGGACGGGCACCAATGGCTCCTAACCACTCGCTGGGCAAGCCAATTCCGTTGGATGGGTTTTCGATCATCATCATGAGCAATTTGAGCAATTCAGGTTTCGCGGCTTTTCGTTCTTCCATCTGCTCGCGCAATTGTTTCACTTGCTCTTCGATCTCGAGCAACTGCTTTTCGCGGTTTTCGTTATCAAGGTCAATTTGCGCGACAACCAATTTCTCGACTTCGGCACGAGCCTTTTTTCTTTCGTCGGCCGACTCATGCTTTTTGCGCAACTGCTTGACGGCTGCCTGAAACTCCTCAAAGCGTTTCTTCTCTTCTTCCGAAATGTCCTCGTAAAACGTGTTTAAAACCATCGATGCTTTGGTTCTAGTTCGCACCATGGCAGGATTATTTGAAATGGTGTATGAAGGAAACGCATATGTCCCTGATGGTAGGCCAGCCGGACCGGGTACGGGACTTAGTACACGGCCACTGTTGTAGGTATTGCTTGTTCCTGCGGGGGCTGGTTGGCTGTAATCAGCTATCTTTGGTCGCATCTCTTGACCAACCACGTACGCCCATAGAACCGTTGCTAATAAAACGGCTCCAATCAAACAAACTGATGATACTCGATTCATTTCGTGTTCCTTACTGAATATGAGTTACATTATCGACGTGGTTCAACATTTGAATTTGTCCTTCAAGAATACTCATCTGTTCGGATAGCCGATGATTGATGAGTTGCAGAAACTGAGCATCAAAAGTCGATTCTTCCTGCAGGTTGAAGATCCTTGCCTGTGTATCGCGCAGATCGCGTTTCCAAGGATCGTCTAATTCCAAAAGTCGTTGCGGTTCAACGGTTGGTTCACGCGATATGCTAGGATGCGGCGCGGAAACGTTAGCTTGAACTGGAACTGTCGAATTCGAGGCAGAAGAAACAGGCTGAGGTGGTTTGCTGCGTGAGTTAGCGGCTCTTGCTCGTAACTGCTTAAGTAATGTAGCGTGCACTTGCGAAGTGGCGGGATGGGAAGATGCGGGGGGAGCGGAAGTCCGCTTCCATATGGTGCTGGTAGAAAGCCAGTATGGAAGGAAGGCAAGCGCCGATAAAGCTACGACACAAGACATTGTTGCCAACCAGGCGCGGCGTGATCCCAGAATTCTGCGAGCACTTGATCCAACTCGCCATTTTCCACTTTGCAATATCAGTATGAGTTTATCCAACTCTGCTTCGACGACTGAGGCAGATTCAAATCGTTTACTTGGCCGCTTGGCCAGCAACCGGTCCACCAAACGCGAAAACTCGTGCGGCACCGTACAATTGATTGCATGCACAGGCCGATGTTGGTGATGGCAAATCCGACTGAGCACGCCCATCGCCGACTCGGCTCGGAACGGTGGATGTCCGGTCAGCATGAAGTACAGCACGCAACCTAGGCTGAACAAGTCACTGCGCGCATCGATTGGTTCCCCATTGGCTTGTTCTGGCGACATATAGTGAGGTGTTCCAGCCACAATCCCAGTGCGAGTCAAACTCGCGTCATCGGCTGTGCGAGCCAATCCGAAATCGGACAGTTGTGCGCGTTCGACGTCTTCTTCCAAAAGAATATTCGCAGGTTTTACATCTCGATGCACCAAACCCTGCCCATGGGCGGCCGCCAAGGCTGCGGCGGTTTGCTTGGCGATACGCAAGGCCACGTGGATCTCCAGTGGCCCGCATCGTTCGACCCGCGATTGCAATGATTGGCCAGAAATAAAACGCATCACAATGTAAGGTAGTTTGCCATCCGATTCGACGTTGTAAATCGGCAAGACATTAGGATGAAGAACAGCCGCCGCCGCTTGGGCTTCGCGCGCAAACCTGCGCCGGGCTGCTGCACTATTGGCCAAGTGCGGCGCCAACACTTTGATTGCTACGACGCGATTCAATTCTCCGTCGTGTGCTTTGAGTACGACACCCATGCCACCTTTACCGATCACGCGTTCAACATCGTACCTTCCCAATCGCCCGAGCAACTCTGGGTGAGTCGGTGGCAACAAGAAATCGAGTTCGACAGCTTCTGGTTCCACAGTAACATCGTCGGAAAGTGCGGCACTGAATTCCAGTGAGATTCCAGAGGAACGATTTTCAATCTCGAAGTCGTGACCAGCAGCCGCCTTCATATGCACTACAGCCTGTTCAGTAGTTTGAGCACTGTCCGCCAATTCGACCAACCGCTGCTGGCACCGACCACAGCTTTCCACATGTTTCTCGATAGCCGCCAACTTGGGTGCAGCATCTTTTTCTGAATTTTCTGAAGTATTGGCAAACAGCAGTTCCATTAAACTAGAATCACGGCAGTGCATTTTCGTCGGCCTCCAATCTCTGGACTTCGCGTCGCAAGCGAGCGATCACGCGCGAGCGCGCAATATATACGGCGCCGGTGCTGATGTGCAATTCTGCTGCTACTTCGGCAACGGATTGTCCCAAAACAGCGACGGACCAAAACGCCTGCCATGTTGACGGCTGAACCGATCGCTTTACTCGAGCGGCAGCATACAGGAACATTTCGCGTTGGTAGTCATTATCGATTCCGTCGGTTGAAGTCCCTGGTTGCGGCACCATCTGCATCGCCAGCATGTGATCCGAGCCTCCGCATGCTTTCTCACGGCGAGCGTTTTGCAAGTGATTGATAAGGTGATTGCGAGCGATTCGAAACAGCCAAGTACGAAACTTGCCTCGATCCGCATCAGGCTTCCATCGATCTACAGCTCGCGCAACTGACATCATCACACGCTGGACCACATCACCTGCATCGCTGTCCTGTAGTCCCCGGCTGCGAGCCAATCGCAGAATAAATGGTTCATATACTTCCACAAACTCGCGCCAAGCATCGACGTCCGATGCTTGGGGTAGGCGAAGTATCAAACTGATTCTTGTGTCAGGTATCACGATTCCTTTCCCCATGCAGCAATTTCCAATACAAACTGCCACGGATGTTCATCCTCTGCTGTAGCTAGTATTAGCACGCGAGCTTTGGCGAGTGGCAGTTAAAAGTATACAGGACGCGTTGTGTTCCTCCGTTACAAAAACCAACACCAAGTAAGTGCCATAAAGCGCGAGCCCTCCGGCGCGTTGGAAAGTACTTTTCTGCCACTCGCAGTCGCCATGATATTACACCGTCCAGTCTTTTAATTCTTTCACGATTTCTCCGATATTCGCCAGATTTCTTGGCGGTTCTCCTTGTGCATCATTGGCCGGTGGAGTGGTAAATACAGAGTTAAACAGTGGTAAACATGTTCCCGTGTTGGATTTTCAGGCGTCATCAGTGATTGAAGTAGCTACTCAATAACCAGGTGCATGAGCCAAGTTTATTCTATGAACTTGCAAGACAAACGGGACCAATGCGCAAATCCGATGACCTGGTTATTGAGCAGTTACGATTGAAGTAGGTGGGCCGAACCGCCCGGCGGATGCGAAAAGAAATATAATGGCTGCTGGTTGTTGTCCACCACAGTAAATACCATCCCTCTTCTCTTCAGAGTTCCAATGATGAAAAAACTATGGACCTTGCCGATGAGCTTTGTCATCTTAACGTGCGTGGCTCTGTCGAGCACGCTAGCGGCCGATTCGCTATCAAGGCCAAACGTTTTGTTCATTGCGATCGACGACTTGAACCACTGGGTCAGCCATTTAGGCGTACACGCGCAAACGAAAACTCCGCATATCGATCGTCTCGCTGCGTCAGGCGTGTCATTTAGCAAAGCATATTGCGCTGCACCAGCGTGCAACCCATCTCGAATCGCGCTGATGTCAGGCAAGAAACCCAGCACTACTGGTTGCTATGACAATTCGCAAGATTGGCGGCCAACGATATCCCAAGATTTGTTGCTCAACCACACGTTGATGAAATCTGGATACAACGCGTTTGGTGCAGGAAAGATCTTCCACGGCTCTTATGGTCATGGCAATCGGTGGACAGATTACTTGGGCAGCCGCGAACGAGAAGGCAAATTGAACTTGCATCCGAGCGCAAAGAACGATGGAGTCGGCGGAATCAAATTCGCGCCGCTGGGTAATACCGATCAAGACATGCCTGACTGGCGAACAGTCGATTACGGATTGGAACAACTTGGTAAGAAACACGACCAGCCGTTCTTTTTGGCTGTCGGACTCGTAAAACCTCACATGCCCTTCAGCGTTCCAAAAAAGTGGTTTGACCAGTTTCCCCTCGAGTCCATTCAGCTCCCTCCACATACAAACGGTGACTTGGAGGACGTACCAGAAATCGGCAAAAAAATGGCTGGACGAGACCACGCCCAAATTCTCGAATCCGGCCGTTGGAAAGAAGCCGTTCAAGCATACTTAGCGACCATTGCATTCTGCGATTCTCAAGTCGGTCGCTTGATCGAAGGGCTGGAGAATTCCATTCACCGTGACAACACCATCGTCTGTTTATGGAGCGACCATGGTTGGAGCTTGGGTGAGAAAGAACACTGGCGAAAGTTTGCTTTGTGGGAAGAACCGACTCGGACCGTGTTTATTTGGAAAGTTCCTGGCGTAACACCTGTAGGCAAGGTCTGTGGCCGGCCGGTTGACTATATGAGTATCTATCCGACGATTTGCGCGTTGACTGGAATCACCAAACCGTCTCACGTCGAGGGGCTGGACATCACGCCGCTACTTAAGGATCCCAACGCCCAATGGGACTCGCCCGCACTGACCACGTTTCACAAGGACAATCATAGTTTTCGAAGCGAACAGTGGCGATATATTCGATACGCTGATGGCGGAGAAGAACTCTACGACCATCGTGCCGATCCGAATGAGTGGACAAATCTTGCCAGCGATCCGAAGTATGCCGAAATCAAGACCAGCTTTGCAAAGTATCTTCCGAGTGTGAATGCCCCAGAATTGCCGAGCGTCCGCAATCCTGATTCCGCCAAATCCGAGGCGACTGGCAATCAGGATTCTCGCAAAAAGGCTCGCAAGCAAGGGAAGAAAAAAGGGGTCGCGAAATCGTGAAGTCTGACAAGTGTTGGAGACTGGTAGGAAGAAAATAGGCGCCAATCGGCAAAGTCGAAAACGGTGACCAAGGCGTGGCACCCGAAATTCGATCACTTATTGTTCTACTACACTTTGTCCTGCAGCCAGTTACTTTGAAGCGGATGGGCGTCCTTCGTTGCGCCACCAACGAAATTCGTAACTCCCGTGCTCCGCACAGGCGGCAATATCGAGTCGGCCATCACCATTGAGATCCGCAATGATAACTTGATTGGCACTTCGCCAGTTATCTTTCAAGATATGGCGAATCCAACCTCGTCGGGGATCACCAGTGTTTTCAAACCAAGCAACTCGGCCAGGGTTGCGCCACGTGGTTGCTGCCACATCGATATCTCCATCACCATCCAAATCTGCGGCCGTTGCTTCGAAGGCATCGTCAAAGCGGTCGCCGACTACGTGTTTTTTCCAGGACTGCCCAGCAAGATTTTGGTTGTTTTCGTACCAAACTATTTGATTATCTTCTCGCTTGGTCGAAGCGCTGGGATCCTTCGAGAGAGGATCGAAGTAGAATCCTAATGCCATCACAATGTCTTGGTCGCCGTCCCGATCCATGTCCACTGGGTTGCCATGCGTTGGGCAGACTGACGAACCGTCGACTATATGCTTGGCCCATGCAACCGACCGGCCTTCACGGCGGTTTTCGTACCAAATCGTCTGATTGGCTTTGCGCGCGGTTCCGAGAAGATCAGCGTCGCCGTCGCCATCAAAGTCAGCAACTCGCATGGTTCGCGTTTCAGAGATGTTCTCCTCAATCATATGCTTTTCCCAGATTCCTTCAGCCGGTTTTCCGTTGTTGACAAACCAAGCAAATTGGTTGCCTAAAACCCAGCTTGAGCCTGCAACATCTAAATCGCCATCGCCGTCAAAATCCGCTAGCGCAACATCGTAAGCGCCGGGCAAGTCCAAGGTTATTACGTGCCGTTTCCACAGACGGCCATCAGTTGGTGTGCCACTGTTTTGAAACCACAACAGGTGTCCTTCAAGGTTCTTGACGATTACTACATCCAAGTCACCATCTTGGTCGACGTCACCCAGCATATGTCTCTCGAGACGTTTGGGATCATTGGTTTGAATGTAATGCTTCTTGAACTCACCCAAACCTACATTCTCGAACAAATACAACATGTCATGAGGAGTGTAGTCAGCGCTGGTCAAGTCGAGGTCTCCATCCTTATCGATGTCGCCAGCCGCAATTCCGTAAGCATAGGCATACTTGTCAGCAATCAAATGTTCCGAGAATTGGATAGACTGGGGCGACGTTTTCTCTTGTGCCGTTGCAATTAGGCTGGATGCCACGAGGCACACCAGCACCATAATCTTATTCGATGTCATACAAAACCCTTGAACAACTAAGAAGTCACATCCATCATGTACCGGTAATCTTCTTCAGTAAATTTTTTCCGAGCCCCTTGGCGATGGAGGGCTTGATAACAAATCAAGTTACGATGGCTTGCACCTGTTTCGCGTATCGCGATCAGATGTGTAGCGTCAACGCGGCAGTAAATTATAGCTTGATTTATATCGACCACTGGATAATCCGGGCTGTAAGCCGCATTCGTTTAACCGTCAGCCGCAGGCGTACGTGTGCAGTCTCTGCTGCAACTGCAATCTTATTACATCCGAGTACGCCTGCGGCTAACTGTTAAACGATTCGGAGTGCCTGCTATGATTCATGGATATCACGTCATCTTGCCGCACGATGGCTTCTGGTTACTCTACGACATTTGGTCCCTTTCGGGACGCTTCACGCGGAAGAAAGGATTTTCGCAGTTGTTTGGAGCATCGGCGTAAATCGTTTTGGTGTTGTTATCTGCAGCTCGCAGGAGAGTGCCACAATGTTGGTGATTAGGCGTTGGCGTTGGGGCGTTTATGTTGCGGCAATGCTACTGCTGCCAATCATAGTTGCCTACACGATTGCTTACGGCCGCTTGTCAGAGGCTCGCCGCGCCAGGCAAGGGGATGACTACTCCCATGCAGAAGCGACTCTTGCGAAATGTTGGAAACTGCCAGGCTTGAGTGACGCGGTAGCGTTGGAAGAGTTGCTCATGGCGGTTCAGCAAGGTGATTTGCGTGACGAATCTGCGTGGCGATCGCGGGCAGCCGAGCAACTTTCGGAAAAGGTATTGATTCTCGAAGCGTTGGCCAAAGGCAATTTGGCTGCGTTTCGATGGCGTGAGGCTCTCGAATACACGGAAACCATCCTGCGGAGCCAACCGCAAGAAGCGCGAGCATTGTGGATTCGCGCGCGCGCCAATATTGAAATGCAACGTGAGGACGAAGCACTTCACGACTTGGAATTGGCGGTGAAATCTGCGCCGGACAATTTCCATATTCGCCGTACATTTGGTGATTTGTTAAGTACATTGGGCTTCGTCCGCCGCGCCTTGGAACAGTACGAAATTCTGTACAGGCAACGGCCTGGGGACGAGCGGGCAAGTCTTGGATTGGTACGCTGCTGGATGGACGAGGCAAGACTCAAAGAGGCAGGCGAGTTGTTGGAACATTTGTTGTTGGCTCGTCCGCAATCGATCGATTTGCTGGCTGTGCGCAGCAGGCTCGCGCTGCGGATGGGAGAACCAGAGTCCGCGCTAGTGTGGCTCAAACAGGCCGCTGAGCAAGCTCCGGATCACCTGGAGATCAACTCGTTACTGCGGACGACATTGGAAGCACTTCGCCAAAGCGATCCGGATCTTGAGCGTCGCGTTCAACAAAATGATCGACTACAAGCTGCGTTGAAGCTGCGCTTGCACGAGTCGACGCAGGATGCCGAATTACTCACCGCAGTAGGAAACTGGATGTTGCGCACGCAGAAAGATTCCGCAGCGGTCGGTTGGTTTTACTCGGCACTAGCGCAAGATGCTCAGCACGCTCCAGCTCATGTGGGATTGGCAGAGTATTTTGTTAGCAGTGGTCAAACGTATCGCGCAGGCTTGCATGCTCGCCAAGGTGGCGGCCAGTTGCCGGCGCCGGTGGCAGGTGTTGCGCTCCCTCAGCGTACGCCATTGTCTGGCAGTGCACTTTCATTGCGGTCCGATAAGCCGGTCGAAGAGGCGTCAGGTGAGGAAGTTCATCGTTTGTGTGCCGCTTGTCATGCATATCCGCCACCGGAGTCGATGCCGAGAGCTGTGTGGCGAAAAGAGGTCAAGCAAGGTTTTGATTTTCTTAACAATTCCGCCCTGTCAGGCACGTTCCCGTCGCTGGAGAGTGTTGTGTTGTATTATGAACGCCGAGCACCAGAGCATTTGGCACAACTTGATTCTATGGCACCAACCAATCGCGTTCCGGTACGTTTCGAAAAACGTGGTACAGGATATTTGCCACGCGTGCCTCCATTTCCAGGAATTGCCAATGTTAAGTTGGCCAGCTTGTTAGGCGGACCAGAACAAGAACTGTTGCTGTGCGATTCGAAATTGGATTCAATTTTGGTGCTGAAGCCGTACTCAAAGGGTCCCGGAGGAATGGCCCTGCGGCAGTTGACAGCCCCTTGTCATACTGCGGTGGGCGACTTGGATCAGGATGGCCGAATGGATTTGGTGGTCGCTTCACTGGGTAATTTCTTTCCAACCAATGACAAGGTGGGCAAAGTCCTCTGGTTACGTGCTGGAGTAAACGGCCAATTTGAACCGAAAACAATCTTGGATGGAGTTGGTCGCGTAGCCGATGTGCAGATAGCGGACTTCAACGCTGACCAGCGACTTGATTTAGTGATTGCAGTATTTGGTTGGCGGACTGGAGGTCAGATACTTTACCTGGAGAATCAAACGCGCGATTTGTCAGACCCGCGATTTGCAGTTCATACAGTGGATTCGCGGCATGGTGCCATTCATGTTCCAGTGGTGGATCTGAATGGCGACGGGCATCCTGATTTTCTAAGCTTGATTAGTCAAGAGCATGAAACCGTGGTGTTCTTTCGCAATCGGGGAGACGGTACGTTTGAACAAGAGATCCTGTTCACAGCGCCGCATCCATCTTATGGTTGTAGCGGAATCGAAGTTGTTGATTTAGATGGTGATCGGGACTTGGATGTGTTACTAACCAACGGCGATGTTCTCGACCGTCCGTACTTGCTGAAGCCCTACCACGGCGTGCAATGGCTAGAAAACACAGGAAAATTCCCGTTCGTACACCATCGTGTGGCTGCGATGTACGGAGCCGCATGTGCAACTGCTGCGGATTTCGATCGTGACGGGGATGCAGATATTGCTGCTGTCAGTCATCTACCGTCACCTCACTTTCCCAGCCGTGAACGCTTGCAATTACCGTCCGTCATGCTGTTCGAACAGGTAGGTAAGGGGCGTTTTCAAGCGCACGTGTTGGAGACCGGATCATGCGACCATTTCTCGTGTGCAGCAGGAGATTGGGATCATGATGGTCGTGTTGATTTGGCGGTCGCTAACTTTGCATGGAACGGGTCGCCACCAATGTCCGACGCAGCGATCCTTTTCCAGAATGTTGGCAATCAATAAGTGTCCTAACTCAGGCAGTTGCTTGCAACCGACATTTTTGTCCCGTTGAGGACGATGACTGCGTAACAAAAGCTACTCATCCGAAACTTGCGTCAAACCCAAATGATTAACAGCTTATTAACGGCCCCGTGCCTGCCGACCGGTATACTTTTAACTGCCACTCGCCTGAGACTTCGGGTGAACAGCCTCTCCACTAACTGTGGGCTACAATCTGTTAGCTTTTGAGAAGTCTCGCAGGCCTGACGGAAAATGTACCGAAGTGGGCTGGTTCGAGTTGGCCGAATGCAGGAGTTTTGGCGGTCGTAGGGCTTGTTCGTGCCGATTGGTCTGGCGTGCCAGAGCAGCAAGCGCGGCCGAACGTCGTCAAAGGTTTAGAAAGCCGGAGCTTTCACCGGTAGTAACAAAGGGTCTTTTGTTGATGAACGACTATTTGGCCGCTGCGATCATTGGGGTTGTGGAAGGACTGACGGAATTCTTGCCTGTCAGTTCTACGGCTCACATTCGCATCTGCCAAGAACTATTACGACAAGACTTAACGAACGAATACTGGAAGATGTTTGCCATCGTTATCCAGTTAGGTGCCATCTTGTCCGTGTTAGTGTACTTTCGCCAGCGCATCGCTGAGTTTTTGAAGACCGCTAGAGCCTTGCACGGTGATTGGTTGAAGTTGGTGACCCACCCTGTGGGATTAGTGTTGATCAGTTTCGTAGTGACCGCGATTCCCTGCTACTTAATCGATGAACTGATTGGGAGCAATTTGGAGAGCCTCTCGATGATGGCTTGGGCACTGATCCTTGGCGGAGTGGTCATGGCGACTGTCGATTATTTTTTTAGTCCACGCGTCGGCACCAAGCGATTGGAAGATATGACCTTGACTCAAGGCATAGTGATTGGGCTGGCACAGATTTTGGCAGCGGCATTTCCGGGAACTAGTCGTTCGATGGCTACGATAGCCGGTGGACAGATCATGGGTTTGTCGCGCTCCGTTGCCCTTGAGTTCAGCTTCTTTTTGTCGTTGCCTGTGATGATGGCTGCGACTGGTTTCAAGTTGCTGTCTTTCTTCGCCAAGCACGAGTCCACGCTTACGTTCGAAGCGTGGATGACACTAACGATTGGATTTGTCGTCAGTTTTTTAGTGGCTTGGATAGTAATCGCTTGGTTCATGCGTTGGGTTCGTCTGCGCGGCTTTTTTCTGTTTGCCGCTTATCGATTAATCGCTGGAACGGCCGTGCTATGGTGGTTGGCCTAAAGTATGCGATGCTTCGCCTAGTAATTCCTTAGTTGGACAGCACCACTATAGATCATCCGGAACGTGCTAGCGCGCGTTAGCGTCCGGTTTTGCAGCGGGTCAGCCGCGCAAACGTACATGTGCAATCTCTGCTGGCGTGGAGCAATAAGTTCGCTGAGAGGTTTCGCAAGGGGCAGGGTGTAGCCAGAGCGTGAGAATTTCGATATCGTCTGTTGGTGGCTCGGACTGTGCATTAGCAATGAGCCATTTTGGCGAGCCGAGTCACTTAAGTTACGTGGTTCGGCGATTGGCTTTCGTTTGATTCGTATCGGTTGACAGATCCAAGATGAAAATCACCAAGATCGAAACCCTTGTTTGCCATGCGCGCATGCGCAATTGGGTGTTTGTCAAAGTCCTTACCGATCAACCCGGATTGTATGGCTGGGGTGAAGGGACATTGGAGTGGCATACTCGAGCGGTTGTGGGAGCGATCGAAGATATTGCTCAGTTGATTGTTGGCGAAGATCCGCGACGGATTGAGCATTTGTGGCAGATGATGTACCGCCAGCACTTTTGGCATGGTCATGGTATTGTGCGCTGTACTGCGATCTCCGCCATCGATATTGCCTTGTGGGATATTGCTGGCAAGATTGCGGGCATGCCCTGCTCTCAACTTTGGGGAGGTCCAGTACGCGACTATGTGCGGACCTATTGCCACTTGGGTGGCGGCAAGATGGAAGACTTCTATGAAACGACTGTCGACGATGCAAGAGCGTTTGGCGATTTGGCTCGCCAGGCAGTCGAGAATGGATTTACTGCCTTTAAGAGTATGGCGGTACCACCGACCATGCCCATCGAAGGTTTGCGCCCGGTGCGATTAGCGGCTGCGGCGGTCGAATCGATGCGCGACGCGGTGGGCGATGCGATCGATATCATGGTCGATTGCCACGCTCGCCCATCACCTGCGATGGGATTGCAATTTGGAAAGGCCCTTGAGCCATATGGGCTGTACTTCTTTGAAGAGCCGTGTTGGCCCGAATCAGTGGAAGGCTTGGCAATGATCAATGCAGCCATTTCCACTCCAGTTGCGACCGGCGAACGTGTCACGGAACTGACGGCATTTCGCGAATTGTTCGCCAAACGTGCTTGTGAGATTTGCCAACTGGATATTACACACTGTGGAGGAATTACCGCCGCGCGCCGTATTGCAGCGCTCGCTGATGCGCACCGTATTGCAATTGCTCCCCATAACCCACAGGGTCCGGTCAGTACGGCAGCATCGCTGGAATTCGGATTTTCGCAGCCCAGCTATATCATCTGTGAAACGGTCCATGCTGACGTTCCGTGGCGCAGTGAAGTTGTCTCGGAAGGATTTACCGTCGAGCCGAAGGGGCGATTAGTGCGACCGAATAATCGGCCTGGTTTGGGTATCGAAATCAACGAACAAGAAGTACGTAAACATCCGTTTCAACAAGAAATACTACAACGCGTGTTTTATCCTGATGGCAGCGTCGGAGATTGGTGATTTTCGCCAGACGATGCTCGTTGCCGGTGACTTTTTAAACAAGTGAATTATATGGATCACACGAATCTTTATTTGTTAATGTTGTTATTGGGGAGTTGTATAGTCGTGGACGGTGCAAATCTATCGGCTGAGGACGGTGGTGGCAAACCGGAGATGAAAGTGCCATTCTTGAAAACGGATTTCGACATTACTGGCGATGGCCGAGAGGCTGCATGGCAAGGAGTTCCGTGGTCTGCTCTACATCGTCGAGATGGGAGTGTTCACGATTACCAATGTCGGGTGAAGGCTTTGTATTCAAATACGGGTTTATATGTTTTGATGGACAGCACAGACAATAAACTGTCGGCAACGATGCAGGAAGACTTTCTCAATTTATGGACTGAAGATGTTTTCGAAGTTTTCTTATGGCCTCACGAAGGCTGGCCGGTCTATTTCGAGTACGAGATTTCGCCGTTGGCCAAAGAATTGCCAATTATCGTGCCCAACTTTGATGGCCAGTTCTATGGATGGCGACCATGGCACTACGACAGTGCCCGGGCGACCAAAAAAGCTGTAAAAATTGTTGGCGGCGAAGCCAAATCGGGTGCGCATATCAAAGGCTGGATGGCCGAGATTTATTTTCCCTTCGATTTGCTCAAGCCCTTACAGAACGTGCCCCCAAAGCCCGGCTCGCGCTGGCGCGCCAATTTCTATCGTATGGACTACGACGATGGCAAAACTTCGTCTTGGGATTGGGCTCGCGTCGGCAAGAGCTTTCACGAGTTTCAGAAGTTTGGTACGCTTGTTTTTGAGTAACCTGTTCACTTTGGAAATCGAAGACTCAAGGACGTCCCTGAAAATAGCCGATTTGCATTTTGTGGCAAAAGCTCTTGACGGAACAAAAGCGGTCGGTTAGCCTGAGTTTCGAAATTCACGTTAAGGAATATATTTCATGTCGGCCAATCGACTCCTACTTACCTCACTACTAGAACTAGCACGCGCTGCGGCGGGTGAGCGGTAAGGGAACGATCACGACTAATTGGATCAAGATTAACCCCGGGGCTCACCAGAGCCTCGGGGTTTTTTGTTAGTTTCATGTTTCTATACGGATTACTTCGGACAAAGCTATTTCAACTTACGTGCGATTTTTGTTGGTGGCAACAGTATTACAAGGGCCCGCGACTTATGGCGACTACACCTGAAGAGCGTCACATTCGGATTTTCGACACCACTTTGCGAGATGGTGAGCAATCGCCTGGGGCCAGCATGAACCTGGCGGAGAAGCTGGAAGTGGCGCAGGCGTTGGTTGAACTAGGAGTCGACATCATTGAGGCAGGGTTCCCGATTGCGTCGCCGGGTGATTTCGAGGCAGTTCGCGAGATTGCCAACTCTGTTCGCGGCGCGACCATCTGCGGGCTGGCGCGTTGTAATTCCAGCGATATTGAGCGGGCTTGGGAAGCGTTGAAAGGTGCGACCAAGCCCAGAATCCATGTGTTCCTGGCGACCAGTGCAATCCACCGACAATTTAAGCTGCGTATGAGCGAAGATGAAATCGTGGCGCGCGCGATTGAGAGTGTCAAATTAGCTGCCAGCCTCTGCGACGATATTGAGTTTTCGCCCGAGGATGCGGCGCGGACCGAGCACGATTTCTTGTGCCGTGTGGTGGAAGCTGCAATTGCGGCAGGAGCCACAACCATCAATATTCCCGATACCGTAGGCTACACGACTCCAGACGAAATGCATGCGCGAATTCGGTTGCTGCTCGAACGCGTGCCGAACATCGATCGTGCAGTGCTGAGTGCGCATTGCCATGACGACTTGGGTTTAGCGGTCGCTAATTCGTTATCAGCGGTAGCGGCCGGTTGCGGTCAAGTCGAATGCACGATCAACGGCATTGGCGAACGCGCCGGTAACTGCGCACTCGAAGAGATCGTAATGGCATTGCGCACGCGGCACGAATTGTATCACTGTCGAACGAACATTCGTACTGAAAGACTCGTCCCTACCAGCCGGTTGGTCAGCAAGATTACTGGTTTGGACGTACAGCGCAATAAAGCCATCGTGGGTCGAAACGCGTTTGCTCACGAATCGGGAATTCATCAAGACGGAATGCTCAAGGAACGAAGTACCTATGAAATCATGCGCCCGGAGGACGTGGGACTGTCAAAGACCGATTTGGTGCTTGGCAAGCACAGTGGTCGCGCGGCTTTGGCCGATCGAGCCCGTGCGCTTGGGTACACAATCACTGCAGAAAAAATGCAAGCAGTCTTCGAAAAGTTTAAAGAGTTGGCTGATAAGAAGAAAGATATTTACGACGGCGATATCGTCGCTTTGATCCAACAAGAGATTTCCGGCCATGTCGAACTGGCTTGGTTATTAGTCCGGTTTCAAGTCGCCAGCGGAACCAATTCCACTCCCTGTGTATCGTTGACATTGTGCCACAATGGTCAGGAGTACAGCCAGGAGGTACGGCAAGGTGATGGTCCCATTGATGCGGCATTTTGGGCCGTCGAAAGTATTACGGGTCTAAAACTAGTTTGCAAGGACTTTCGAGTTCGCAGCGCGACCCTGGGACGCGATGCACTTGGGGAAGTTAAGTTAGAAGTCGAGTACGAAGGCCAAACGTATCGTGGTGTTGGAGTTTCCACCGACACCGTGGAAGCGACGATTCAAGCGATTCTCAATGCAGTCAATCGCATTGAAGCATTGCGACAAACCCCCGTGGCTAGCCAGCTACAATAACTTTGGTGGGCACCTGTTTTCCCTGCAGGCCGCTGCAATTGCCAAACTCACAGTGCACGATGCCGTCAACGACAGCTTCGATGTCCATGAGCCAGTTCGTGGTAAATTGTGGCGGTTTCAATGGATTTTCTCAAAGTTCTTTGGCTGACCGGGTCGAATCAAGAAAGACGTGTAGGGCCCTGTTCGTATTGCTGATTAGCTCGACCTGTGAATGGAGGCTGAGGGATGGCAATCCCAGGCGACAGCGCATGGATGCGCGCGCTGAAAAAATCGTCGCAGCACCATCGCGATTGGCAGATGGCATTGGCTATATCGCTGGGGTTAATGCTGGGTTTACTCCCCAAGTACAACCTCTTGGCTGCGGCCTTGGCCTTGGTCATCTTGGTGATGCCTGTCCATACATTACTAGCAATTGTGTCAAGCATATTTGCTACCTGCTTGATGCCGGCAATATCTCCACTTGAAAACCAACTGGGCATGATGCTGCTCGAGCATCCAAAGACTCAATTCGTTTGGGAGTATTGTGACTCGGCTTTACTGTTGCCATGGATGGGTTTGACAAATAGTGTCGTAATTGGTGGTTTTGCAATCGGGTTAGCCCTCTTTTATCCAGTTTTTCTTTGTGCATATACCATTTTCAGATCGCGCAAGCCCAAGGTAGCGAAAACGCGCCAACGGAGTTCGGAGGTTCTCGCACTAACACCGCCAAACGATCCTCCGAAGAAGAACTCGCATTTTCCTGCGGTCGGTCCCCAGCCGTTTGCCAAGCAGGAACATACTCATCACACTCAGCCAGCCTTACATTGGCATATGCACCACAAACCAATTGAACGAATTGACAGTCGCACGCAATTGGCAACCATCAGTCGCGTGGCCGAACCGCTGGAGATAAAACAGCCACTGCATGAAGTCCCAAAGAACAATCGCGAGGCGTTTCTGGACGAACCGATCCTGCGATTCGACTTCAGTGGCAATCTTACAGCCGTCGAAGTTGCCCAACGTGCCGAGCAACTTGCGCGTTGGGCCGACGAGGCCCTGTCCGAATGTCTGGACGACCAGCCGTGGTCGGATTCTCACTCACATTCAGCAATGGACGCGAGTCAAATCACGAGTCAGCCGCAGGAAGTTGAGGGTAGCGAGAC
>CAZVBC010000072.1:0-23166 GCA_964625155.1 uncultured Pirellulaceae bacterium | reverse complement strand
GTCCCCAGCATGAGAGGCGGGATGGGAGGCATGGGCGGAATGGGAGGCGGCGGCATGGGAATGGGTGGCATGGGAGGAATGGGTGGCATGGGGATGGGCGGAGGTATGTTTCGCGTTGCTCCCGATCGCCCTGGAAAATTCAAAGTACCCTGTGTGTGCCTTGAGCACGGCAAGAAAGAACCCAACGCCCGTATAAAGTATGCCATCGTCCCTATCGAAGAATTTAACAAGGACCCGCGCGTTGCCCGGTTGTGTACGTTACTTGGTGAGGGCAAGCTCCAGCAGAACACAGCCCAGGCTGCGGCTTGGCACTTAGCAAACGGACTTTCATGGGGAGAGCTGGCGCACAAGAATCGCGTGGAATCAAAATACACCGGCAACGTGCGATACTTTAATCCAGTTGAGCTGCAAAATGCTTTAAAAGTATCTACGTTGATCCAAGCAGAATACTCGCACAGTCAAGCAACTACTCCAACGGTCACTCAACCTTCGTCGGACGCTGAGGGGCAACCGCTCCCATTGACTGACAGTTCTTCAACTGAAGAATAATATCTCTTGTAGATCAACTATCTGGTGCGAAATTCGAACGACAGGGCAGCAAGTAGCTGCCCTTTTGTTTTGAATTCAATAAGTATTCCTTGAGGCATGCGGCGGGTAAAGCGACTGCTGAGCTACTTCAGATTGGCTCCGCAAAAACTCGCCTTTCCAGTGCTGCGAGCCTCGGTTTTGGGGCTAGGAAGAGCATTAACTGTACTTCGCCGTTCGCAGCGTTTGTTAACAAGAGCACTGTATGCGAATTACTACGATTATGCTGCTCCTGGTGCTGGGTATCGGTTGGTTGCTGCTGTCTAAGGTTTGGGAGTGGCGGTCCTCGTCAGTTGTGGTGACAGAGAACTCTACGTTGTCTCCCGCTGGCAAGAGTTTCTCGATCAAGGCATGGCATGGAGTCAACGGTATACAACAGTCGCTTGTGCAATTCGACACCGTATTCTGGGAACCACGCGATACCGAGCTGGTTCGGCAGTTGTTGCTGAACGGCCAGCAGGTGTCGAACAAACGAGTGTTAGAAATTGGTACCGGAACCGGGCTACTTGCAATCGCAGCGCTGCTGGGTGGAGCATCCCAAGTTGTGGCTACCGACATCAATCCTGCGGCGGTGGCAAATGCTCTGTACAATGCGGAAATTTGCGGTGTAAGCCAACGCTTGGCAGTGCGCCAAGTACCATTCATCACTCCCGGCCCATTTGCAGTGATCGATAAGAGTGAGAGGTTCGATTTGATTCTCGCGAATCCACCTTGGGAAGACTCTCCGGTGCAACGTGTTGACCAGTTTGCCATATATGATCCGGGAATGGCTTTGTGCGATGGACTGTTAGAGCAAGGCCAGAGTCGTTTGGAGTCTGGTGGAGTAATGTGGTTAATATATGGTGCCAAGAGCGCCGTTCGGCGGATATTGGCAAAGGGGAATCAATACGGCTGGGAGATAATAATTCGGGACCAGCGCGAATTGGACGACCTACCTGAAGTCTTCTTGCCGGCAATGTTGATCGAGCTAAAGCCGCTTAGCAATTTGCAACGCTGAGACGAAATGTTCGTGAAGTCGTCTCTTCCAAATTTCGACCGAGTGCAATTCGTAAGCTAAGTTTCCGTACCAACAAAATCAACGATGCAAGCCTACGCGTTGCAATCGTCAACTTCGGTACAAAGCGAATACTGAAAAGGGCACTCTCATGGCGAGCACGGCAGCCATATCCGATAACGCTAAACGTTCTAATTATGCAGGAGTTGTATTTTTTGCGTGCGCGACATTTACGAGCGCCTTTTTGCTGTTCCAAGTTCAACCTTTGATTGGCAAATACATCTTGCCTTGGTTTGGCGGGACACCAGCAGTCTGGACGACCTGCATGTTGGTCTTTCAAGTCCTGCTCTTTGCAGGCTATGCCTACGCTCATTTCACGACTCAGTGCTTGTCAGTGCGTGGACAAGCTCTATTGCATCTGGTATTGCTGGCGCTGGCACTAAGCCTCCTGCCTATCACGCCAGACGCAGCATGGAAGCCGGAACCAGCCAACTCGCCAGCGCTGCGCATCATTCTGCTAACGACGTGCACAGTTGGCTTACCGTACTTCCTGCTTTCCTCGACAGGACCTTTATTGCAACGATGGTTCAGTCGAGCCTATGCGGGAATATCGCCGTATCGGTTGTATGCGTTGTCAAACGTCGGTTCCTTATTAGCATTATTGACGTACCCGATTTTCTTTGAAACGAATTTCACGACCTCGACCCAAGCCTGGATATGGTCTGCTGGCTTTGTGGTGTTTGCAGCATTGTGTGCCCTCTGTGCCCTATTTGTCGCCAGGCCTGTGTCCGAGAACCAGGGTACGGCTCAACCGAAGCCTACTTCTGTCGACGAGAGTGAAACGAGCTCAATCACCAGTGAGCAAATGGGGGTGTGGTTCATCCTGGCGATGCTCCCATCGGTGTTGCTGTTGGCGGTTACTAACCAAGTTTGTATGGACGTTGCGGTCATCCCGTTCTTGTGGGTCATCCCGCTGGCGTTGTATCTGATCAGCTTCATTTTGACCTTTGACGCTCAAGGATGGTACCTGCGCCGCTTTTACTTGACTTCATCTTTGATTCTCGTTGTACTGGCGAGCATCCTATCGGCGTCGCGTCCAGGAGTACCGTTCCTAGCACAAATCGCCATTTACTTTTCGACGCTATTCTGTTGTTGTATGGCATGTCATGGTGAACTTGTACGCTTGAGACCAGGAGCCAAGTATCTAACGCATTTTTACTTAACGATTTCCGCAGGTGGCGCAGTAGGCGGAATTTTTGTCGGGTTGTTTGCACCGATGTTGTTTAGTGGATTCCAAGAACTGCAGATCGCTCTGCTGGTCTTCGTACTTGTGAATTTTGCGTTGCAGCAAAACATGCGCAATGAAAAGCTCGCGCAGTCTGGATCGGCACGGCCACGCATGGGCAAGGGCGTCTTGGTCTTGGGAGGAGTGGCTTGCGTGTTGGTTACTCAACTTGGTTCGAACGATGGTTCCTTAGACATTCACCGGAACTTTTATGGTGTGTTACGGATTCGCGAGAACGCGGTTCCGGGCGCTATTGCTCCCTCGCGCGCGCTCGTTCACGGGCGTATTATTCATGGAATTCAATTCTTGGACGATAATCTTCGTTCGACACCAACAGGCTATTTTGCACGTGAATCTGGGATCGGCAAACTACTGTCAATCCTTCCTGCAGATCGCCCTTGCCACGTGGGCATCATTGGATTGGGTGTCGGTACCTTGGCCAACTACGGCCGCAACGGCGACAGATTTCGATTTTACGAAATCAATCCAGACGTAATTGCGATGGCTAACGAACACTTTTCCTGCTTAAGTGATAGTGCAGCGGAGATTACGGTGGTCGAAGGCGACGCAAGGTTGGTGCTCGAAAGCGAGCCCTCGCAACAGTTTGACGTACTGGTATTGGACGCCTTTTCCGGCGATGCCATTCCGGTCCATCTACTGACTCAAGAAGCTATGCGCATCTATCGGCAGCATTTAAAGCCCGAAGGCGTGCTTGCATGCCATATTTCCAATTTGCACTTCGACCTGCGACCTGTTGTGGCAGGTCTGGCAACCGAATTCAATCTGAACCTAAAGTCATACAGCAGTTCAGCGAATCCACGCATGGCTGTAAACGAGGCTCTGTGGGCACTCCTGGCGTCAGATAGTTCGCAGTTGCCACCCACCATGGAACGAAATCCACCAGCACAGAAAGAGCCAATCTTGTGGACCGATGAGCGCAGTAACTTGTTCGAGATCCTACAGTAAACGTGATTTTGACAAGCTCACAACAAAGCAAAAACAGATTTTGTTGTGAGTAGTGCAATCGTTCAACCTTTGCCCATTGGGCCGCGCGTACAGCATCCGCACGATTAATAGCCTTTCCCCGATTACAGCATTGACCGATGACTGTCTCTGCTGGTTTTGTTGGTTATGGCCTTCATGTGCGGGGCGATGCTCCCGCGAGTTAAACGCAGCTTGGGACACTGGGTTCAGGTTCGCCGATTGAAATCAAACAAGGTTCAACTGCTAAATATGGAAGTATCAACCGCACGACGCTGCTGAGGTGTCCAAAAACCGATTACAGTTATCGATGCGCGTGAGGCATATCAAGCGATCCAGTCTCGCATGACTGATCCGAAAATATCAGTCAGTCGGAACTGGCGACCTTGGAACTTGTAGGTCAGGCGTTCATGGTCGAGGCCCAGCAAGTGGAGTACGGTAGCGTTAAGGTCGTGAACGTGGACGGGATCTTGGATAATTCCCATTCCAAATTCGTCGGTCTGGCCATACGAAACTCCGCCACGAATCCCTCCACCTGCTAGCCAAACGGTGAAAGCATCTTTGTGATGGTCGCGACCAGGTGTCGTTTTGTTACCACCACCATCAATGCCTTGGGCTAATGGAGTGCGCCCAAACTCGCTGCCCCAGATGACCAGAGTATCGTTCAGCAATCCTCGTCGTTTAAGGTCGGTGATCAGTGCTGCGGCGCCGCGGTCAACATCGTTACATTTTGCACTGATCCGATTGCTCAGATTATTGTGGTGATCCCAATCACTATCGTACAGTTCGATCAAGCGCACACCTCTTTCCACCAAACGACGAGCCAAGAGGCAATTGTTTGCAAACGATGCTTTACCAGGTGTCGCCCCATACAGTGCCAAAGTTTCGGACGATTCGTCTTGGATCTTCATCAACTCCGGAACACTAGTTTGCATGCGATACGCCATTTCATATTGGCTGATACGCGTAGCGATTTCGGGGTCACCAACATCGTCCAGTCGAGATTGGTTCAGCAGTTTGGCGGTATCGAGAATGCGGCGCCGAGAGGCTGGCGAGTGGCCTTGTGGGTTATTGAGGTAGAGTACGCTTTCACCCTCCGAACGAAATTGGATTCCCTGATGCACACTGGGCAAAAATCCACTGGAGTACATGCTGGATCCAGCGCCTCCCGGTGGTCCGCTGAGCAAGACCACGTAAGCAGGCAGATCTTCATTCGTCGAGCCAAGTCCGTAGGTCACCCACGACCCAAAACTTGGTCTTCCACCTCGTCCAAAACCAGTGTGCAAAAATATCTGAGCGGGAGCGTGATTGATTTCTTCGGTGTGCAACGAATGAACAAAGCACAGTTCGTCCGCAACACGGCTTAGGTGAGGCAAGAACTCTGACAGGTAGTGGCCACTCTGACCGTAACGACGGAAGCGTGCCCTCGACCCTGACAATCGCAATTGACCACCGATAAAAGCAAAGCGGCGTCCCTGCAACAAGGATGCGGGGCAAACTTCGCCATCGCGCTTGACCAATTCCGGTTTGGGATCAAACAATTCCAGATGGGAAGGGGCTCCAATCATGTGCAAATAAATCACACTCTTGGCGCGGGGCGCAAAATGACCCGGTTTAGCCGCTTGTTCGCTTGCCGCACTGGTGCGATCTGCAGATAACAACGACGTGATGGCCGCTGAACCAAGACATAGGCCAGTCTTTCCTAGAAACTGCCGTCGATCTTGAACATAAGTGGCTTGGTTCATTTGCCTATTCCTTGGTGATTGTCTCGTCGAGATTCAGCAGAGTCGAAGCAACCGCAAACCAAGCTTGTCGGATCGCGTTTGATTCACCGAGGGGCATGGATTCAGCATGTGCGCATTCTTCATCAAAAAGCTGGCGTAGTGCGGCAAGCTCGCGTAGTTGTGGAATCCTAGAAACAGTGATCTGAAAAGCATAACGAAGCTGAGCATCGACGTCCTCGGTCGGCAATTCTCGTTGCACGCGTTCAGCCAGCTCTCGCGCGGCTCGCACATACACCGGATCGTTTAACAGAGTGAGCGCTTGCAATGGCGTATTCGACCGACTGCGCTTTACGCGGCAAGCCAGTCGAGCGGTTGCGTCGAAGTTAATCAAGCTGGGGTAAGGGGACATACGTTTGAGCACAATATAAATGCCACGCCGAAATTCATCTTCACCGGGACTGACTTGGTAATCGTATCGGTCGCCGCCGACCTTCGTCCACAAACCAGCGGGCTGGGGCGGGCGAATTGGCGGACCGAACTGTTTATGGCTAAGTAGGCCTGCCAACGCCAGCGCATTATCGCGCACTGACTCAGCAGGCAGACGGAAGCGAGGGCCTCTTGCGAGCCACACGTTATGTGGATCATTCGCCAGCGCAGATGGTGTGATGCGCGACGATTGGCGATATGTCTGGCTGGTCAAGATCGCGCGCAACACGCTCTTTTGCGACCAGTTGCATTCCATGAATTCGACCGCTAGCCAGTCAAGCAACTCAGGATGACTCGGCGGCTCCCCCTTTAATCCAAAATCTTCAGGCGTAGATACTAAACCCGCGCCGAATACTTCAGCCCACATGCGGTTGACAACCACACGTGCGACCAGTGGATTTTGCCCATCGACCAACCACTGGGCCAATCCCAACCGATTGCGTGGTACGCGGGGATCGAGAGCATGCAAAGTTTTTGGTGTTGATGGTTCGATCTGTTCCGACGGGTTGCGAAAGTCTCCGCGAGCGTACATCGTGGAAACTCTTGGTTGCTGTATCTCCTCCATAACCAATGTCTTCGTTGGCTGTAGCTGGTTCTGCTGGTACTCAAGTTGTGCCAACTCGGTCCGCAGCCGAGTAATCTCACCCCTTTCATTCGTTGGACTTCCGATTGCTAATTGTTGCTTTAGTCGTGCGATATTGCGAGAGATCTCCTCAGTTTTCGCCCGTTCCTCACCAGCTAAGTTCAAATAGGGACCAATAAATCGGATCGAACCGGGAACATTCGGATTCGAACGGTCTGCTTCGATCGCGGTTTGATTAAAGTAGGCAAACAGACCGTAATAATCTTTGCGGGAAAACGGATCATATTTATGATCGTGGCATTGCGCGCATTCCAGCGATGTTCCAAGCCAAACGTACCCAAGCGTATTGACGCGATCGACAATTTGGTTGAAGCGATTCTCTTCGGGATCGGTACCGGCTTCGACATTGCAAGGTGCACAGCGATTGAATCCTGTTGCAATCCGTTGCGACTCCGTTGCGTTAGGCAGAAGATCACCCGCCAATTGCTCGATCGTAAACTGATCAAACGGCATGTCATCATTGAGAGATCTTATGACCCAGTCGCGATAGGCCCACAGATCACGTAGATCATCGCGCTGAAATCCGTGGGAATCGGCATAGCGGGCAGCATCCAACCAAGGTCGCGCCCATTTCTCTCCGTATTGCGGCCATGCCAACAAACGGTCTACCAATTTCTCCACTGCTCGAGTAATGTTTTCCTGAGCTTCACGGTGAAACTGTTCGACTTCACCGACCTGAGGTGGCAAGCCAATCACATCTAAATAGATGCGGCGACACAGGACTCGTGATTCTTCCTGGTCGGCGAACCCCATTCCGGACTGCTGGTGGCGTTCGGCAATGAAGGCATCAATGGGATTGTCATAAAGCTGGCCAGCCACCATCGGTGGGACCGGACGTGCCGGCGCGACATAAGACCAATGTGGTTCATTGACACTTTCCGACCAAGGTGCACCACGAGCAATCCATTGCGCCAGTTTTTTTATTTCGGCAGGTGCCAGCAATTCTCCTTGCTGGGGCATCGAATCGGAATCATTCTTGTCCAAAGAGATTCGCCGCAATAACTCACTCGCATCGACTTGGCCGACATCGATCGCGGCTCCATTACTGCCTCCTTGTAAGATCGCTTCGCGCGAATCAAGCCTTAGCTCACCATCTTGCTTATTGCGACCGTGGCATTCGAAGCAAGCTCGTTTTAATATCGCAACGGCTTCCGCGTCCGACTTAGCTGAGTTCGGCTCCGCTCCCCTAGCAGGTCCAGTGCATACTAGGAGCACGATGCCAAAGTAACTGGAAATTTGCCGATTGAACATTGGCTTATAAACCTGGTTGAGTACTGGCCACATGAATCTAGTTGGACAGCGCCACTTTGTGCGCCAAATATGGACCCAAGCCCAAACCACTTTCTCGTTTGACTCGCAGCCGTAGGCGAGGCCTGGTTTGTTGAGCTTTCACCCAGATGTCGACTCCAAGTGGAAATTATGCCAAACTCAACCCAATCCTCGCCTTTGGCTGTGGGTTAATCAATTTCGGTGCAACGACTTAGCTCTTTCTGCAATAGTCGAAAGTAGCGTTGTCCAACTAGTATTTCGATTATAACCCGGTGAACAACTCACCAGTATCTATTTTGAACCAGCGACGACGACGTTTTGTGGTCGACCTTCCAAGTAGGCGATGACGTTCTCGACCACTCCAGAGTTGAGCAGTTCAACTCCCTCGGGCGTTTGATCGGCGCTATGCGGGGTTAATACAACATGCTCACAGTTGAGTATTGGATGGCCCGCCGGTATCGGCTCAGTCGAGTAGACATCCAGCGCCGCGCCTGCCAGATGTCCACTCTGTAGAGCTTCGACCAAAGCACATTCGTCGACGACGGCTCCACGAGCGGTATTGACGAGCAAACTGGCGGGCTTCATGGTGGCCAGCTCCTTGGCACCAATGAGGTGGCGACTTTGCGGAGTCAATGGAACATGCAAACTGACCACGTCGCTTTCTCTCAGCAGACGCTCCAGGTCACAGAATTCAACGTGCATTTTCGCCGCCCGCTCGGGATTGGGATGAAAGGTCCAAGCCAGGATCTTCATATTGAGTACAGTTGCCAATCTCGCCATTTCTGCAGCGATTGGACCGGCTCCTATCAAGCCCAATGTCTTGCCCGCAAGCGTGAAGTTTTTTATACCCGGCCAGCGTCCTCCTTTTAATGCACTCGTATGATAAGCCGTTCGTTTTGCGATGGCCAACATCAAGCCAAATGCATGTTCAGCGACGACTTTGGCGGTTCGACCAGGCAGATTACAAAGTGTCATACCCATCTGCTGGACTGTACTTAAGTCGAACGAATCGGTGCCGATTCCACATACTGTGATCATTTTTAGTCGCGGCAGTTGTTGCAATACTTCGCTTGGCCACTTAACGGAGCTTCGCGAATTGATCAAACAATCAGCCTCTACCGCTCGACGAACTTGCTCGGCATGATCTGCCGGCCGCGAGTTATACAATATGACACGTCCATATTGGCGCAAGCGATCCAATTGAGGCGAACCGGCAATTTGAACTGGATCGTCGCCGGGAATGACGATCACGGGTTGTTGGCGTACTTCCACTGCTGACTTTTCTATTCAGTATTGAACCAGTTGATGATGCGCGATTAGATTTTAAGGGCTACAATATAGCCCGACATTGAGCGGATGGTAACTTTACTTTTCACACCTTTGAACGGAGCAACCATGAATCGTTCTGCTGAGCGTTATTTAGATCTTGAATCAAGCGACATGCCAAGTGCATCGAGACGCAATTTTTTAGTTGCCATGTCAGGTGCGTTAGCCACCTCAGCCATCGCCTCGCAGGCAACTGCCAGAGACTACGGACCGAATGCGCCTCCGACTCGATATCCCGAACCGGATGTGGTGGTGTTGGATGAACGGTTCAAGAAATACAAATTGGGGAACAGCCCTATTCAACGGCTGTATCACAGTCATGAAATGTTGTGGGCTGAAGGGCCCGCGTGGAACGGCGTCGGAAGGTATTTGTTGTGGAGCGACATCCCGCGCAATATCCAATTGCGTTGGCTGGAAGACGACGGTCATGTAAGCGTCTTTCGCAATCCCGCCGGCTACAGCAACGGAAACACTTTCGACTATCAGGGGCGGCAGATATCCTGCCAGCACGGAACTCGCAAAGTAGTCCGCTATGAATACAACGGCGACGTCACCGTGTTAGCTGAAAGTTACAATGGCAAATCCTTGAACGGACCCAATGATGCCGTTGTGCACCCCAATGGAGATATCTGGTTCACCGACCCTGGTTATGGCGGATTGATGAACTATGAAGGCGTGCGCGCCAATACCGGTTCAGTACAACCTTATCAAAAGGAAGCAATCTATCGCATTGATGGTAAAACTGGAAAGCTCAACAAGGTTGCGGATCAGATTCACAAACCTAACGGCCTGTGCTTTTCCCCAGACTATAAGAAGTTGTACGTCGCCGATACCGGGAAATCGCACTATCCCGATGCTGTCGAAGACATCAAGGTTTGGGATGTGGTCCAAGAAAAAACACTAGCCAACGTCAAGCAATTTGCGTCGATGGCATTGATGGTCAACGGTGAAAAGAAAGCCGGTTTTGCTGACGGCATTCGTGCGGACGTGGATGGAAACATTTGGGCCAGTTCGGGATGGGTCGGTGACGGTTATGATGGTGTGCACATCTTCGCCCCCGACGGTACACGCATCGGTCAGATTCTATTACCCGAAATTTGTGGCAACGTCTGCTTTGGTGGCACGCGCCGCAATCGGTTGTTCATGACCGCCAGTTCATCACTGTATGCCGTTTACGTCGAAACCACTGGGGCACATATTACATGATCGCCCTCTGAAATACGTCACAGGGGAAGTCGTCAGAATTGCCAATACACTAAGACGCCCAATGTTTGGCAATTTGTGGCGACTTCCGCTCGTCGCACTACTTGCGCATGCGCTGTTGAAGTTTTTTGGCTGTTACGGCAAGCTGAATGAACTCATTCCTTGTTCCGTCGCGATCGGGCCCACAACTGGATCGAGCGTTGTCGATGACCCAATCCCAAGTTGCGGTACCAACGTGCGGGCTTTGACGCAACAGCATTCCAAAAGCCACTACTGAGCTGGCAAATCGAAAATCGCGGGTCGGCTCTTGTTGCGTGAGCATCTTTTGGCTCTCCACACGCACTTGAAATTCTTGACTGGTCTCGTCGTTTGGAGACTTATATCGCAGGTTGATCACGAATGCACAAGCCATGCGGCTTTGTGGGATGGCAACCGACTGGACAAATTCTGAAGGCACTGCCGGCCGCGCTGGACTCTGTTGACCTGCAGGCACAATTTCGTAAAAGGCTGTTACCGTATGTCCCGCACCTATTTCGCCGGCATCTTTTTTATCGTCGCGAAAATCCTCCGTTGCCAACAAACGGTTCTCGTATCCAATCAAGCGATAGGCTGAGACAAACGCTGGATTAAAATCGAGCTGAAGCTTCACGTCTTTGGCAATCGTTTCCAGCGTTGAGCCAATCTGGTCGACCAATACGCGGCGAGCTTCCTGAAGCGAATCGACATACGCATAGTTGCCATTACCTTGGTCGGCCAGTTTTTCCATCATTGAGTCTTTGTAGTTGCCAGACCCAAATCCGAGCACAGTCAGAAAGACACGTGACTGAGCTTTGGTTGCGATCAGCGAAATCAGTTCACTTTGGTTGGTCACTCCAAGATTGAAGTCGCCATCGGTACACAATATTACGCGATTCGTTCCTCGTTCTATCAGATTCTGTTCGGCCAATTGATAGGCCAATTCGATCCCTTCAGCACCATTGGTTCCCCCGGAGGGTGCCAATTCGTCTAGTGCGGCGAGGATTTCGTCAGTTCGATCTCCCGGCGTTGGGGGCAAGACCACTCCGCTCGAGCCAGCATAGACGACGATCGACACGCGATCGCTGGAATTCAATTGTCGAACCAGCAAGTTCATCGCAGACTTTACCAGTGGTAATTTGTCAGAATTATTCATCGAACCCGAGACATCAAGAAGAAACACAAGGTTGCTCGGCGAACGCTTTGAGTCGCCTAATTCTTGCCCCTTAACTGCGATCCTCGCCAGCCGATGCCCACGGTTCCAGGGACAGTCTGCAATGTCCACATGAACCGAAAAAGGGTGCTCAGCCGTAGTCTGTGCATAGTCGTAACGAAAATAGTTGACCAATTCCTCAATGCGCACGGCACCAGGAGGCGGCAAGAAGCCGTCTTTCAACTTCTTGCGAACAATCCCGTAAGCCGCTGTATCGACATCGACAGAAAAAGTCGATTGAGGATAGGACAACACGTCGCGAAAATCATTCTCGACGATCGAGTCGTAAGTCTCAGTGTTCCACGACGAGTCTCCATTGCCAGTATTGGACAATTCCTTCAAAACCTGGCCGGATACGGACGAGGTAGACGATGGTCCAGAAGAACTCCCACCGCCACAACCAAGAACCAAGCACAGTACCGGTATTTGGATAACGATGAAACTGAAACGAGCTATCATTTTGGGCTCACTCTGCACGATTACGATTAAAAGACAAAGTCGTCGAACCCACTGTAAATGTGCTGACCGTTAATCGACCTTGCTATGACAACTCGTATTAAGCGTTCAGTCATTCGCAAGCCAGTTGGCATGTGCAAACTGATGGAGTAACGCCAGATCAAGACCAGCAAAAAAATGGGAGCGTTGATGAGGCGAGCGGCGATAGAGAAGTTACTATGACACCTCAATGCTTGCGCACTTCCACTGTTGTTTTTAAGGGGTCCAGCACAAGCTGAAGAGTAAGTTTTTCCTGCTGCTCGGCTCACTCAACATTCCACGGTGGCGACGACGTACAGAATAAGATGCGTCACCGGGTCGAATTATTCCCAGGGATGTGCGAGCAATCCAGCAGAGTCTGGCCGTCGGCCATTTGCCCGGCTCAGTATCATGGGGCTGGTACCAAAGTTAGGCGATGTGCCGTTACCGACTCGACTTTGTCTTTGGAAAAAACCAACGGGAAATATTCGCCATGATGCCACCCCTCGGCAAGATTGGCATAGTACGGGCTTCCTGGTTGGCCAGATTGTCCTGGGGCATTGGTTGCTTGGCCGCTGTCCCAATCGGCCAGGTCAAAAATGTGTCGATAAGTTGCTCCGTGCAAGCGGTTCCCTTGCGAGTCATAGCGAGCTTGATTGGGAGAAAACGCGCTTGAGCCGGATGGCATAGGCGCCAGATCAAATGCTGCATAGGCAGGTCCTATCTTTGACAGTGGATGCCTGAAATGCATTTGTCTCAATTGTCCCAATGACCACTTGGTAACATCAGCCCCCATTTTCTCTTGTGCTTTGGCAATTGCGCGGTCAAGCGTACTGAGCAACAAGTCATTTCGTTTGGAATATGGGTCAACACCGAACCACGCTTCAGTCGGCTTTTTAATCTCGTTGACCATGCGCTGTGCACCAGCATTAACGACGTAACTGAGAAGGGATTTTGGAACCTGGGCACCAAAAAAAGACTCGCCTAACTCTTGATACCACAAAGTAAATAGTGCGGCTGGGGCCGAAGCGGTATCACATGCACCGTTCCAATCGGTCAATGTGGAAATGTGGCGCCCTAATTTGGGATCAGTGTGCGGTAATTTGCGTAACTCGGCGACTAAATCGCGAGCAATGATCGAAGTCGTGTCATACTGCATGTTTTTGAAGTCGTCGACGGTTAGCGACTTTTTTCCAGCTATCAACTCTTGCAATCGTTCGAAGCGTGAATTGGGAGCCCATTCGTAACTGATCTCGCGGTTATAACCGGCAGGCAGAATGTTGTGATTGGCCGTGATGATGTATCCAGAATCGGGATTGGACGCCTGTGGGAGCTCGTGAGGTTTGAGGAATCCGCGCCAGTTGTATCGATCTTGGTCTCCTGGTACAGGCAACAAACCATTCCAATTGCCTCTCACTGGAGTCAGTGCGGCGGCAATCCAGCCGATATTTCCATCGACGTCGGCATAAACAATATTTTCAGAAGGTGCGTGCCACCTGGCAGTGGCCGCTTGGAAGTCTTTCCAATTCTTGGCCCGATCGATGCTCAACGACGCTAAATACGCCGCAGTGCCGGGCTCGGCACCCATCCAACGCAATACATAAGCGCGATGAAGTTTTTTGTCGACGTAGATAACCGGACCATGATGGGTGTACTGGAGCTCTAATTCGATCGATTCTAGTTTGTTATGTTGGCGAACACCGATGGACTCGCGAATAATCGTCATGGCCTGCCAACGATCTCCGTGTTTGTACAGCGTGGGATCAGTCGGATTGAGTTGCTCGACAATCAAGTCCGCTTGATCAGTGCCGACGACAGTAAAGCCCCAGGCAATCCGATCATTGTGCCCTAAGGCCACTCCCGGCAAAGCAGGCTCTCCACCACCGATGACGTTCCACCCAGGTGCATTGAGGTGTACCAAATATCGCAACGAAGGAAGCGCAATACTCCGATGTGGGTCGCTGGCCATCATCGGCTTGCCGGATCGCGTCATCGTGCCGCCAACCGCCCAGTTGTTACTTTCGGCACCCATCGAAAAACTGATGGACGAGTTCGCCGCTGAATAGCCTTTTAGAATTGATGCATCGATACCTGTTAGGTCGAGTTGTGAATCCGGCGCAAAATCTGTCTGGGGGTCGGTAGGCAAAATCAAGCGAGCTTTCTCCAACCCTACGGCAGCAACGAGCGCCGCACGGTTTACTTCAGCGTCCAAGTTGCGTGAAACTGCTAAGACCGACAGTCGACCAAGAACGTCCTCGGGACGCCATTTTTTTGGACGGTAGCCCATTGTCTGGAACTCGATAGGTAAACGCTCTCCCAGATGATCGATGTATGCATTGATTCCGTCGGTAAAAGCTGTGGCGATTTCTTTGGTATCAGTTGCATAGCTGGTCCATTCCTTGTCCATATCGCCACGGTATTTTGTGAGGCGAGCAAAGTGATCGCGCACGACGGAATCTGGTCCCAATACTTCCGCCGTTTCGCCAACGGAGAGTCTGCGCCACATATCGATTTGGTACAAACGATCTTGAGCGGCAACTATGCCTTGCGCAAAAAACAGGTCGTGCTGGTTCTCCGCATAGATATGAGGAACTCCCCATTTGTCGCGCAAGATTTGCACAGGACGCTGAAGGCCTTTAAAACTCATCGATCCGTCTAGCTGTGCCAACACGCCAGCCGCTTTGGTCGATAGCGACGATTGGTCAATCGTGGTGGAAGCTGGTAAGTTGGCGACCAACGAATTGCCCACGACTTTTGCTGACGATTGGTCAACCTCGATTGGCAGGTCGGTCATATTGCCCGCAATTAGATTCCCTCTTCCACCTCGCACAATGACTGCGTGTGTAGCGCCTTGATTTTTTTGATTGCTGAGAATCATGCAATTCGCCACCTGACACTGGGAGCAATCTTCCAAATGCAGAGCGGGCTTGGTCGAATCGATTAACGTACAGCCAGTGAAATTGAGTCGTTGGCAATTGCGAGCTTCGATGGCCGCACGAGCACCGTTTGAACTTGTCACCTGCAAACCACTGAATGTACACTCGCGCGAATTGACGCAGTAAATGCTATTCTCTCCGTCACCACTTGTTTGATAGCGCGGATTGCGATCCATGATATTGGGACCGACCACGACGTTCGAACAGTTGGTCAGTCGCAAGTTGTGGGTGTAGCCTTGCCCAAATGTATTCCCCTCAATCGTGACGCCGCGTGCGCCGTCGAGATCGATATTGTATTGGACGTCGGACAACACGTTTCCGGTGATGGTGACATGTCCCCAATTGACCACTCGCGTTCCATTTCGCGTCGATTCATCTGAGCGTCCAAGCATTCGAATATTGGCTGATTCGGGGTGGCGGCTGTGCTGGATCGTGCAGCCGGTAATGGCCACTTCAGCTATCGAGCCGCCGGTACAATCCAAAAGAATATTGGCGGTCGCTGGTCCAGTAGCGCTCTGGTTTGCTTCGATATCGCAGGCACCGATTTGCAGATTTCTTACTTGCCCTTTGCGCGAGACGATGCCGCCACCTCGGTTGTAACTGATATGTGAGCTGTTGATGTTGATTTGATGCAAATTGACGTCGTCTAAAAAGATCCCTACTCCATGATTGTCGTAAATATGACAATCAGAAATCTGTACATTGCGATTGCGTTTAATAAGGTGAATACCGTGAAGTGCTTTTCGTACGTACACTCGCGAAATGGTAAGTTGCAGCGTACCCTCGGCTGAAATTCCTTCGGAAAGTGAATCTTCACCAAGAATCTCGATTCCGTCGACCGCTGGCATGCGCTCGCGCAGAAAAACGCTTGGACTGATTGATTCAGGATCGGCAGTACCGCCGTGAGTACCAATGAATTTGAGAGCTGGGCCGGGAGCTTGCATGATCAATCGGGCAACTCCATCGCCACTGATTGTCGTCCAGCCAACTTTAGCAAGGTTGATTTCTATTGATCGAGTAAGCCGATATTTACCTGGCGGCAGACGGATCGCTCCGATCGAACTGTCAACCGCTTGTTGAATCGTTGCGGTCGCATCGGCTTGACCATCCGCGACTTTAGCAAGCTGGCTGGTAATCGTTTCGGTCGTTTGAGAGTAGGCGAAGTTACTTGCAAAAAGGCATGTAACCAAAACTAGCAAGCACTTGGCGGGAGTTCGCATGGGCATGGTCAAGCAGTTCTATAATCTAATGGCGGGACACTGGTGGATTCTAGTCAACCACATATCATTCACAGAACTGTTTTAGCAGACATCTACACCTCTGAGCAACCGGCAGTACTTGGTACGCAAGCCTTGGCACAAAACAAGCGTCCGCTTTCGCGAGCTGTGCGGACGGCGATACTGCCGGGACAAAATGCTGGTAGGGGCGTATTCACTTGAGGCGAAAAGCGAAGCTCAGAAACTTTTTCGATACATCGGGCCGAATTTAGTTCAATGGGTGTGACGCCTCACGGGTGGCGATTATTGTGTGAGCGCATTGTGCGACGATGACAATAAACCAAGGTCCAAATAATTAACGATCCGATTGCAATCGACCATGAATTTCTCAAACTCATTGGCACCGCAGCGAAAAATTTAGTTTCCTAGCACGTGCGGAAATGCACGCGCGGCCCGATGGGCACGCGGTTAAACGATTTCGTGGGAATAACTTGGTTCTTCGTGCGATCATCGAAGGTGATGCTGTGGGATTAGGGTCATTCCCATAATTAAGTTTGCAACTGTAAATCACCGCATATGCTATGGCGGTAGGTGGTGTTGCTCTGTGACAGCAGCGTAACCGCATGCTTGGACAGAACTTTGGAACGAACATTTGTAAGAGCGACGACCGAGAAGTGTCGAAAACTTCACGGTTTTCGGTGATAGCCCTTTTTATCCATGCCGCTCTCTCAACACCCTGGTAGGCCGGTGGTCAGCTCGACATCGAAGTGATTTTCACTTGTTTGCAATTTGTGCTTAGGACGCTCGACCTGCAAAACCGAAATATTAGGCGTTCATGTATTCGTATTACGGATACCTGAGCCAAGGGGGCGGAGGAAAACTTAATCGAAAGGCAACTTTCACGCAAAGAAATATTGTGATGGATCGGCAATGACTGCAAAGGTGGTTTGAAATCCGCTGGGCTTGGGTCGCCGTGACAACCGATGGTTTGCGTTGAAGTGCCGAGCAATAGGATTCGTGAGCGAGCCTATGCGCGCAACTGTGAGCGTTGGGGTGGTGATCGCTGCGCTGAGCCTGTGTTTATCGCGCGGTGCGTCAGCGATTGAGCCGTGGCTCGGCGATCCGGCGTCCAGTCGCAAGACTCAGGATGATGCGTTGCGGCGCATCCCGTTTGCCAAACTCAATTCAGCAGCCGCAAAGAACATTCGGGATGTCGTGGACCGTCCGAGCTTCTTTCGACGTATGCCGACTCAGTCGTTTGAATGCGATCAAGAGCTCTTTACTTTCTTGGTGAGATACCCAGAGGTCTTGGTAAATATCTGGGATTTGATGGACATCACCAAAGTCACCGTTGAGAGAACGTCGCCCTATGTGTTCACCGGCCAAGATGGGGCGGGAACAACCTGCAAATGTGACTTAGTATACGGTACGCCTGACGTCCACATTTATCATGGTACTGGTTACTACAAAGGGTCGATGGCACCGCGAGAGATCACAGGCAAATGCGTCTGTGTTCTCCATAGTGTGCACACCCAGCCTGGTTCGTTGGCAAACAAAGTAACAGGTACGATGGACGTATACTTGAAACTCGACAACATTGGTGCCGACTTGATCACGCGCACTTTGGGGCCACTGGTAGGCAAAACGGCAGATTACAATTTTGTAGAATCAGCCAAATTCGTTTCTCAAATCTCCAATGTGTGTGAACGCAATCCCATCGCTGCGCAACATCTTGCAGCCAAACTCGACAAAGTGCGACCTGAAGTGCGCCAGCAATTTGCTACGATTGCTGCGAATATTTCAGCGGCCAGCCCGCTGGCGATCGAGGCCAAGCAGTTCGCATCGGCTCAGCGGCAATTCAATTCGAATCCTCCAAACACAATTACATCCAAGGCTGAGAAAAGCACGCCTCCGGCGGACGAGTTCCTCGACGAGAGCCCCGCCGACGTTTCTATGCGGTTCAGCGACCAACAAGAACGTCAGCCGCCAGCTCAAAATGGGGTTGCACCTCGCAAGAACCGCGTCTTTATGCGACGTTGATACTGTCGAGGATTTGCCGTCTACACGTTGTGGCTGGCTGGATGAAACTGAGGTCAATTGAGCGCCTTGCATTTTATCAAACGCTCATGAGACAGCCTCGCTGATTTTAAAGATTCAGAGGGGGCGGAGTCATGGCTTTCCAAACTTTGCGAGCGGCCTTTCGATCTAGTCGGACGACTTGCGACAATCGCAGGTCGATCGTTCGCAGAATTCCGCTTGGGGATTTGGTATAGACAAAGGGCAGGCAAACCACTTGCACTCGATGGGGAATGCCAGCATCGTTTGGGATAAACTTCAGCCGCACCAAATCTTCTGTGGGCTGCGAATCCCAAAAAAACGTAGGCATTTCCGTAACAACATTCAACAAGGCCACGTAATCCCCCCTGCGAATGTCTTCGCCAGCGACGGTGGCCGCGATCGAAAGCTGGTGTTCGCCTGCGACTCTAAGTTTCGATTTCATCTGATAGTTCCGTAGGGGGCGTTCGACATTTCCACTTTAGTTGGCACATACAAAGGACAGCTTCGCAGGCGTTCGGTTCACGAAAGTCGTAGGCGAGACGACTCGATTCCTTGTTCAGTTTGCTCGGTTGTGGTTTACTATGACGCAAGTGGAGAATTACTAATTCAATTTCGAGTCTTGCTAGAGTACCAAATGGAGGCAGTTCGATGGCGCGCCCTGTAACGTTGTTCACTGGCCAGTGGGCCGATTTGAAACTCGAACAAATGGCCAAGTTGACCAAGCAATTTGGTTATGATGGTATTGAATTGGCCTGTTGGGGTGACCATTTCGAAGTCGACAAAGCACTTGCGGTAGATGGTTATTGTGCCAAGAAGCGTGAACTCTTAGATGCACACGGATTGCAATGTCACGCCATCAGTGCGCATCTAGTTGGTCAGGCGGTTTGCGATATTATCGACGAACGTCATAAGATGATTTTGCCAGATTACGTTTGGGGGGACGGTCAACCCCAGGGAGTCAACCAGCGCGCGATTGCTGAACTCAAACAGACTGCCCGCGCGGCCCAGAAATTTGGCGTTGGTGTGGTGAATGGGTTTACCGGATCGAGCATCTGGCATTTGTTGTATTCGTTTCCGCCAGTATCATCCAAGATGATCGATGCCGGGTTCAAGCTGTTTGCAGAACGATTTAATCCTATCTTGGATGTGTTTGGTGAGTGCGGTATCAAGTTCGCGCTTGAAGTGCATCCCACTGAAATCGCTTTCGATATTTACACGGCGGAGCGAGCGTTGGAGGCTATCGATCATCGCGAAGAATTTGGATTCAATTTCGATCCCAGTCATTTGCATTGGCAAGGTGTCGATCCAGTCGAATTTTTGCGGCGCTTTCCAGACCGTATTTACCACGTCCATGTCAAAGATGCGATCACCAAATTGAACGGCCGTAGTGGTATTCTGGGCAGCCACATCAACTTTGGAGATCCACGCCGAGGTTGGGACTTTCGAAGTCCAGGTCGAGGTGGTGTGAATTTCGAAGAGATCATTCGGGCGCTGAATGATATCAAGTATCAAGGCCCGTTGAGCATCGAATGGGAAGACAGCGGAATGGATCGTGAGTTTGGAGCTCGCGAAGCATGTGAGTTTACTCGACGGATCGATTTCAATCCCAGCGCGCGAGCTTTTGATGCAGCTTTTGAAGAGTGATCCAGTGGCCGTGGCGGCAGACCAGATAGCCGTGCAGGTGAATGGACAACATCTGGAAATTCCAGCAGGCATGAACGTCCCACAGTTACTCGATGCCATCGGGATGCGCAGCGACTTAGTTGCGGTCGAGATCAATCTGATGCTCGTCCCCAAAGAGTCTCACGCATCAACCGTTCTGCAACCCGGTGACGCGATTGAAGTCGTCACCGTGGTGGGAGGTGGGTAATGGCGACCGCTGCGGAAGAGGCCGTGACGACCAACGAATCCAACGCTTCTGTAAATCGAGGTGTCGGGCTCACTTTGACCGACCAACCCCTCAGGGTTGGTGCGCATGTTTTGGAGAGCAGGTTGATCGTCGGAACGGGCAAATACGATACGCTCGAAATAATGCGCGATTCGTTGACTGCGTCCGGCTCAAAAGTCGTGACTGTGGCCGTGCGGCGCGAACGCATGTACGATCGCATGGGTCAAAATATACTCGACTACATTGACCCAAGTCAGTACTTGTTGCTGCCAAACACGGCCGGATGTTATCACGCGACTGACGCAGTTCGCGTGGCCCGTTTAGGTCGCGAGATACTGCGTGCTCTCAACAATCCAGGTGCTAACTGGGTTAAACTTGAAGTGCTCGGAGACAGCAAGACCATGTTGCCCGACCCAGTCGCGACGCTCGAAGCCTGCAAGACGTTAGTATCCGAAGGGTTTCAAGTCCTCTGCTATACCAGCGATGATCCGATCGTAGCCCGCCAATTGAAAAAGGCAGGTGCTACCAGTGTGATGCCAGCAGGCAGTCCAATTGGTTCAGGGCAAGGGATTCTCAATCCAAATAACCTGCGCATCATCTTGGAATATCTCAAAGAGGATGACCCCGATTATCCCGTGATCGTTGATGCAGGCGTGGGAACGGCGAGTGATGTCGCCATCGCATTCGAATTAGGAGCTGACGGAGTTCTACTCAACTCAGCCATTGCACATGCACGTGATCCGATTCGCATGGCAGCAGCAATGAAGTATGCCGCCTTGGCAGGTCGCGAAGCCTTCCTTGCTGGCCGAATTCCCAAACGCCTATATGCGATGGCCAGTAGCCCAGAGGAAGGTGTGATCACTTCGCGTCCCTGGTAACGTTCGCCTCGCGGCGCCGTCAAGCTTTCTCCCGTTCCGGATTTATCGCAGTTATGTCCACCAGCAATGTTATCGCCATCGTCGATTACCAGATGGGAAATCTGCGCAGTGTGCAAAAGGCTTTTGAACATTTAGGCGCTTCGGCAATTGTGACCAGTGATGCCAATAGGATCGCCGAGGCAAAGAAGGTAGTTCTGCCGGGCGTCGGTGCCTTTCCTGATGCCATGCGAGAACTACGGTCACGCGAACTGGTTCAACCGATTCTTGATTCCATCAACTCGGGCAAACCATTTTTGGGCATCTGCTTGGGATTGCAATTGTTGTTCGACCAAGGAACCGAAGGAGGGACACATTCAGGATTGGGGATTATACCTGGAAACGTCGTGCGTTTCGATTTGCCTGGTGAATTCAAAGTCCCGCATATGGGATGGAACCGAATTCGTGTCACCAAACCCGCTTGTCCACTGATGCTGGAAATTCCTGAAGATACATACTTCTACTTTGTGCACAGCTACTTTGTTTTGCCACACGATGCAAATTCAACTTGGTTACAGTGTGAGTATGGTAGGCCGTTCTGCGCGGCGGTGTGGAAGGACAACGTATATGCCACTCAATTCCACCCGGAAAAAAGCCAGCGGGATGGCTTGCAATTGCTTGAGAATTTCCATCGGCTGTAAATCTTTCATCAATGATAAACATCTCACGCTGATTGTGATGATGTTGTGCCGATCGTTAACTGAAGAGATTATGCAAGCACAATTTAGACCAGGTTTCGTATCGTTCGAGGTCCTGTTTAATTGTCGACAGTGGCTGGAAACCGCTCCCCTCCAAATCGATTTCGCGGGCGCGAGCGGCCGTCGAGGGCATGCGCAGCAAGTGAACCACTCCTAAATGTACTCGGCCAACTTCGGTCGTATCGTCATAAATAAAGCCGACTAATTCGTCTTCATAATCGGTGTCGATGATCATCTCTTCGGATAACTCGCGCAGCATGCCCGAACGATAGAGATCGCCTCCCTCGGCGTCTTCGCGTGAAATGTGACCACCGATCCCAATACTCTTAAGAGCGTGCAGGCGTTTTTCACCTTGCCCTTTTCCTCGAGTGTACTGAAATATGAATCGTTCACTCCCTGTTTCATGAACGAGGATGGCGTAGGGAATCAGTTGCTTAAATGTGGGGTCCTCCTCAACCTGGCTGCGTGGTCGAAACTCCATGAACTGCTCAGATAATAATGCGTCCAGTGCCGTTTGTTCAAACGGACGGAATCCAGAGAACTGTCCAAGTATATCCAAGCGAGTTGCTGGAATAACCAAAACGTTTTCTTCAGACACTAAGTTGACTCCTGTGCAATTTCGCAGTCTCGTTCAGATTAAATGTGGAGTGTCTGACGTGCGATAGACTTATAGAGTTAGCGAAGACTTCAGACAAATGAGCAGAGTGACACCGATGATGAAATATGACTTTCATGCCGGAGGCAAACCTTCCATACGTCGCCATGCGCTGACTTGACCGAGGTGGCTCATCACGTGACCAGTCATATAAAAGGCGAGCAGCGAGGCGAGCTTTGGGCAGAGCTGTTTTAAGGGAGTATCAAGAGGGTTTTCGATTAACAACTGCACATCATCCGTGCGTCGCAATAATCCCATTGCGGACTCATAACAACGAATAAAACAATCCAATAACTCTTGTTTGTTGGGATAGCGAGTGCCTTCGGGATCATCTTGGCAGGTTGCATCTTTGGAGAACAATTGATTGTAATTTGTCGGAATCTTGGCCGGGGTTGCATCTTGCCCAAGCAGCTCAAAAACTCGGACAGGATATAAAGTCAAATGTCCCAAAACAAAAGCAGGGTGATTTGTCTGAACGGTGTGGCCACCTGGTACTGATAGCCTTGCAAATCGATTCTCGGGAATTCCTTGAACCAAGCGTTGTGCGTAGCGGATTCCCGGCGAACATGCGTCGGCGATAATCGATCCTATCTGTCCCATCG
>CAZVBC010000071.1:0-23286 GCA_964625155.1 uncultured Pirellulaceae bacterium | reverse complement strand
CGCCGATTGGTTTCTGAGTCATTCGGGCAACGTATCACGCTGGGATTGTGGCAGTTGCCTCCTCCTGACGCCTCACGAGAAAAGGCTGAGACGACAAGATTGTTTTTTTTCCACTCACCATGAGAGATCACTTGCAAATCCGGCTTGGTCCAAGTGACTCCATCCTCAGATTCAGCATAACCAACGTGATTCCCCTGGTAGAGAACCTGGTACCACATGCGCAGTCGCGTGCCTTCACGAAATACCGTGCCATAAACGTAGGGACCAATGATGGCTGAAGTCCCCTCCCAGGGTCGATTCGCAACGAGCAGCGGATTATGCGAGTGTTTCTCCGCCGAGTGAAAAACACGGTCCAACCCAGATTGTTGCTCGATCGTGGTCGCATCCAAAAACAACCGTCGCCACGGTCCAGTTGGCGATCCAGCCAACTCGAGCTCGACCGGTCCTGCGCGGTTAGCATCCGAGTCCGACGAAGCTATTGTTGCCCCGTCGGCACTACGCCACAGCGGCGTCCCGAGAGCAATTGCGCCTGAGTAAACTGCGAACTCTCTTCTTTTCAACACTAATTTCCTTTCAGACTCGACAAGTACGCGACCAAATCTCGCAGCTCTCTACGTGTCAAAAACTTGAGCACATCGTCCGGCATGGACGATTTTCCCTTGCGTCGAACTGTAATGCGACTGGCTTCGATCGAAACCACCTGCCCTTGGGCAGTGATAATTCTCAGAACCCCGTTTTTCTCTTCGCGCAGAATACCTGTGTGAATCTGATCATCATCGGTCAGAATTACAATCGTTTCGTAGTTCTGTGCGAGCTTGGCGTCAGGTGCAACAATCGACTCCAACAAGTACCTCGCATCCCTGCTCTTGCCAATTTCTGTCAATACGGGCCCGACATCGCCTCCCTTGTCACCGACTTTATGGCAACGAACACACGATAGTTCTGCCTTGTTCATGAACAATTGCTCGCCCGCGACAGCGTCGCCTCCGGAAATACAATCTCGATAACTGGCCAGTGAATCTTGGGATGCCAATTCTCTCTCAAACGTATTCAGTGACTGGATCAACCCTTTCGCAACCCGTCCCTCAGCGGCTTCGATTACATTTAGCCAGACATCGTCGGGCAATTGGCCCAAGAGGTACTGGTTCAAACCTTCTTCGATCACCTTGGTCGCGGCGCTGTTTTCAACAGTTGCCAGCAGATCCCAAGCAGTTTGACGCTCGATCGTACTGGGCGAGTGTGTGGCCTTGGCGAGCATCTCGAGGGAGTTTTCGGCATCCAACTTGACCAAGTACTGCATAGCCTTGGCCCTTATCGTCGGTGAACTATCCCGAATTGCAATTAATAAGAAAGGCAATGCTTCACGATCTCGTAACTTTACGAAGCCCTCGAGCGCGCCCGCGCGATCCTCTGGGGATAATTGTTGATTGACGACCAACTCTTGCAATAACTGGGCTACTTGCGTAATACCCAGCGATGCCGCTGCACGGGCGGCATGCATGCGAATTTCTTCGGAACCTACAAGTAAACCATCGATGTGCTCAAGGAAAACCTGTTTAACGATCGCCGCATCTCGCTGCGGCAAAGGCATGTGTCGATTCATGATACGATCTCGGTCACCAGGTTGGTTCCAAGCAAGTAACATATCGATCGCCTCTTTGCGCATGGCGAGAGAGTTTTCTGGCTGGGCGGCAAACCGAGCGAGTGACCGAGCATGTTCCGTTTGGCCCAAGCGAAAATTGGCATTGAGCACTCGATGTGCCAAGTCGCGTTGCATGCCAGGCTGGTCAACTAATGCAGCCAACTGAGGCAGCGCCGAGTGGAGCGAGGGAACGTCGTGGATTGCACGTGCCGCTTCGGTACGAACTCGGTCATCAGCGTCAACCAGAAAGCTACTAACCGATGAATGTTGCCGCTTGCGTAATGCCACGACTGCGGCAATTCGTACAAACACCGATTGGTGATTCTTGAGGGCAGCGATTTCAGCGACATTCGGTACACCCGCCAACGCCATGATCCCGGCGTGACGTAAGGCTGGATCAGCATCTGCATTTCTTTCCAGCATTTCGCAGGCTGGCTGAATGGCTGCTGATGCACGCAGTTTGTAAGCAGCTAAACTCGCCGCCAAACTTACTGCTGGTTCGGAGAATCGAATCTGTTGGCAAATCGCGTGAGTGAACTGTCCAAGTCCTGCATTTCCAATCGCCTTGGATGCTGCCCCTTTGATGATAGGATCGTCATCGTTTAACAGTCGACCAAGTAAGTTCCCGGCAGCCTGCTTGAGGTCCTTTCGCTGGCGAGCCAATTGCCCCAATCCCCAAACCGCGTGCAGGCGCTTTAGTGGGTTCCCTGCGCTTGCCTGACTGGCAGTTTCAAACTGGACCAAGTCGCCGCGGGCAGCTAATTCCCATTGAGCCTCGTTACGAATTCGTCGATCAGCGTGTGACAGTAATTCGCCCAATCGAGCAGCAGCATGTTGAGCCATACCATTTGCCAATAACTGTTCCACCTCCGTCCTTTGCTGTTTCACTTTCGGATCATCCAAGTGGAAGCGGTAAAGTCGTCCTTTGCCTTCTCCTTCCCAGCCATTGACCCAATCACTAACCCACATCGCTCCATCGGGACCGAAATCCACATCGGTCGCCAAGATATTCCACAAGAACTCTTCATTGCGATCGAGCTCCCAAAAGGCCCCTTTCGGTTTCACCGAGACACGCCGCACTCCACTGTTGCTGGCACCGCCGCGGAAATCGACCAAGAAAAAAGAATTGCGGTAACTATCGTCGATTCCAGTACCTGGATAACAAGCCAGTCCCGACGGCCCGTTGGCAATATTGGCTATGGGCGGCACTATGTAAGCGGGAGTTTGCGCAGAGTATGGCCGCCAAAGGTTTTCTCGGTTGAATGGACCACGATCCGATATGTATTGGTACATCATGCGCCAACCCGAGTCGCCTCCCTCCAAGACATTGACCCAACGAGCTTGGTCGCCACTGTCGGAATTGTTGTCGCCGGTAAATAAGTTACCGTAATCGTCGAAGGCCAATTCTTGCGGATTGCGCAGCCCAGTTGCAATCACCTCCAAATTGCTACCATCCAACTCGCAGCAGAAGACTGCTCCACTTTCAGGATCGAACAGGTTGCCAAAAGGTGTCTCAACGTTGTAGCCTCGATCGCCTATACTGAAATACAATCTACCATCGGGTCCAATGATCAATCCATGTAAATCGTGCCCGCGAAATGCCACTCGTACACCAAATCCGTCATACAACGGTTTGCGAACTTCCAATTCGCCGTTCCCATCAGCGTCTTCGAGCTGCCATAATTTTGGAATGCATGTGTAATAGACCTTATCGCCACGCACTAATACTCCAGCTCCGGTCCCATCGGCAAGCTGGTTGAATCCCGACGCAAACACGCGAGCTCGATCGGCTTTACCATCACCGTCCACATCTTCGATCAAACGAATCCGCTCGTCGTGCCGCGTATACTCGCTGGCTTTATCGCCCAACAACCGCTGATGATATGCCTCGCGATCTTGAACCGAGTTGGCCGCTAGATCTGCGGCCAGCCATGCTTTGTCGTGCTTGCGATTATCGGTTACTCCTCGATCTTGACGAAAGGATTCACAAACAAAGGCTCGGCCACGTGCGTCAACAAAAAAAGCTACTGGATTAGCCAAATTCGGTTCTGCGGCGAACAGAGATACCGACCATCCTGCTGGCTTTCGGAAGCTGGATAGAGAAAGTTGCCCTTCGTCCGAAGCTTGCGCCACTTGTTCTTCAGTAACTGGTCGCGACGCTTCCTGCGCGATAGCAGTACTTTGCGGCTGCAGCAAACAAGTCACTAGCACAGCGAGAACTCTAAGTAACGGTGCCAATCCCAGTGGCTCGACAGTACTTTGATCGGGCATACGATCGCTCGCTTTATCTCTATAACACACTAGTTGGCCAGCGCTATTTTCGCTCAACCAATACGCCTTAGCGCTCATTAGCGTCCGGTTTCTTTGATTTCACGACAAAGCCGGACGCGAACGCATTCCGACTATTTGTGGCTAATCGACTGTGACGTTTCCCGCTTAGGGCATTGGCGTTTGGTCCCAAGGAATAGGAATGGTAGGTTTGTGGCGATGGAAATCGCGGCGTTGATCTTTAGGTCGTTCGCGATAGTAGGCTACGAACGCCACCAGTTGTTTCACCGCTTCTTCGTAAGCTTCTTTCCCTTTCTCTGGCGTGGCAAGTTCGGCATCACCCAGCACGCCAGTGTCACTGTACGAACTGGTCCATGAGACAACTGTAGCAGGCCCTTGTCCAAAAAGATCGACCCAGTTGAAGCGGCTACCTTCATCATTGAATGAAATCGTACCACTGCGTATTTTGTCATGACGAACATTGTCGCCGTCTAAATATAGATACAGGCTGGTCTCCAACTCACAGGCATGCGAACAGCCTCCCGGAAATTTACTCTGTCGCCAACGCGGCAAAAATTCGGGGTCGACCGTCAGCAACTGCCACCAACTGCAAGCTGTGCATTCGGCGTCAGTTTCTAAGTTCGTGCGACGCGCGGCCAGATCCAAGATGGGTGCGTTTGAGCCGTGACCATTCAGCAGGATTATTTTCTTGAATCCATGGTAAGCCAAGGATTTTGTGATATCTAATACTAACCTCAGGAAGTGCTCGAAATGACAATTAATTGTTCCGGGAAAATCCATCACATGGCCTGTATAGCCATAACTGACCGTTGGTAATACCAGGATATTCTCCGATGCTTGTCCGGCACCTCGAGCTATTCCTCCTGGACAAACCAAATCCACATCCAGCGGCAAATGATGACCGTGTTGCTCCACCGCCCCACACGGCACGATACACACCTTGCGCAGATCTACAGCGTCATTAATTTCGGGCCACGTCAGTTTTTCATAGCGATATTCGCGTCGAACATGATCATGCATTGAGGCTTCCTCTTCGTCGTAGTGCCAAGGATTCAGCTTGCTCTTACGAGCTTATTCGAGCCAGGTACCAACCACCGAAAAATGTGCCGAGCTGAGCGATGTTGTTTGACAACGGTCTACAGCACAAGCACGTGAGAAATTGTTGAGAAAGTATAACTTACCACATACGACCAGCTAAATTCAGGTGGATAACTTCACCGACGTTAAAATGCTTGGTAGCATTGCTCATCAGTAATTCTGTCGCCATATAATGTTTCACGCGTCAGTTGATCAAACTTCGTCAGGGTCGAGGCCAGCATGCGTATTTTAGTGCGATCACTTTCATTCCTTGTTTTCGCATTGATTAGAGTGGCGTCGGTTTGGGCGGTCGAGGAGGAAGTGGACGCACCCCTACCAGCCGACCAGGCAGCCAAATCGATGGTTGTACCAGATGGGTTTCATGTAACGCTGTTTGCAGCCGAACCACACGTACAACAGCCGATCGGTTTTTGCACTGACGATCGAGGGCGATTGTGGGTTGCAGAAGCGTTCAATTATCCCAATCATGGAACGCGGCCAGGGGATCGTATTTTAATTCTCGAGGATACAAACTCGGATGGCCAATTCGATAAGCGCACTGTCTTTTACGACCAATTGAATTACGTCACTGGTATCGAAGTGGGATTTGGCGGCGTATGGGTCATGTCGCCTCCGTCGTTTTATTTTATTCCCGACAGAAATCGCGATGACGTTCCGGACGGCCAACCACAAGTATTGTTGGACGGTTTTGGTAATCATGCAAATAGTCATAACCTGGCAAATGGATTCGCCTGGGGACCAGATGGATGGTTGTATGGTACACACGGACGTACCAATTGGTCGCGAATTGGCAAACCAGGCACGCCCGATGATCAGCGAATTCAATTTGACGGTGGTGTATATCGATACCATCCTGTGCGACATGTATGGGAGCCGTATGCCGATGGCACGACCAATCCCTGGGGAATTGATTGGGATGAATTCGGTGAGGGATTTGTGTGTAATTGCGTCAATCCTCACTTGTTTCATGTGATCCAGGGGGCTCATTACGAACCCTGGCGCAGTCGTCAATCAAGTCGGTATGCATATGAGCGCATCGCCACCATCGCCGATCATCTGCACTTTGTAGGTCAAGCGAATGTGCGTGATGGATTGGGCAGCCATGCAGAAGATCTTGCTGGCGGGGGACACGCGCATTGTGGAACGATGGTCTATTTGGGCGACAATTGGCCGGACAAGTATCGCAATACCGTCTTTATGAACAACATTCACGGCAAGCGAGTAAATAACGACACACTAAAACGCGTTGGGTCTGGATATGTCGCCTCGCATGCGCCAGATGTCATGCGGTCGCGTGATCCTTGGCATATGGGCGTCACGATCCAGTATGGTCCCGACGGTGGTGTATTTGTCAGCGATTGGTCCGATACCGGCGAGTGTCACAGTGTGCGCAATACTCGGCGAGAGACTGGCCGAATTTTCAAAATTACTTACGGCCAGCCACGGCCTTTTAACGGAGATATCTCCAATCTATCGAATGATAATTTGGTCGAATTGCATCGGCATCGGAACGAGTGGTTTGTGCGGCACGCTCGACGAGTCTTGCAAGAACGGCACGCCAAAGGGACTGATATGCAGACTGTGCGCTCGCAGTTGCGCGTCTTATTCTCCGACGATTCGCATGTGCCCACTAAATTGCGAGCTTTGTGGACCCTGTGGGCCATCGAAGGAATTGATGACGAATTCTTGATCGCAAATCTCTCGCACGTGAGCGAATACGTGCGCGGCTGGAGTATCAAATTGCTATGTGAGGATCGCACACCACCACAGGTTGCGCAGACTCGCTTCGAGTTGATGGCGCAAGAGGATTCTTCGCCCTACGTAAGATTGCAACTTGCCAGTGCACTACAGCGTTTATCGCTAGCACAACGCTGGCAAATCGCGGAAAAATTACTGGGGCATGCCGAAGATGCACATGACATGAATCTACCGCTGATGAATTGGTATGCGATTGAGCCACTTGTCGACGTAGACCTCGATCGCTTTGTCGCTTTGGCCGAGACCAGCCAGATTCCACTTGTGCGCAGGCATGTGGCTCGTCGCGTTGCTGACTTTGATCGTTTAGAGCTAGGCTTGGCGCAGCTCACCAGTCTTCTGGTGCGTTCGGATAATGCGGCAGTGCACGAGGAATTGCTGACCGGCATCCTGGCAGGATTGGAAGGACGTCGTTCGGTACCCATGCCGACAACTTGGCCAGCCGCATTTTCCAAGTTACATTCCAGCCCATCGGCAATAGTCCGCCGAGCTGCCGTTGAATTGGCAGTTATCTTTGACGACGCCAACGCACTGGCAACGCTACTTTCAGTGGCAGGCAATCAAGCTGCGGATAGAACCGAACGGCGACAGGCGATTTCTGCTCTGCTATCGAAAAAGGTGGAGCGATTTGATGATGTGTTGGTCGAGCTTGTGGCTGAAAAGAGCGTGCAGGATTTGGCAATCCGAGGCTTGGCCGAATACAATCATCCGCGAACCGTCAGTGTTTTGCTCAATCGCTATACAACGCTCGACAATGCGACTCGGCAAGATGTTCTGCAAACCCTGGCTTCGCGCAGCAGTTGGGCTAGCCAACTGTTGGATGCTGCTGAAAAGGCACGATCGCGAGGAAAGAGATCGGCGCCTATACAATTCGCCAATTGCTCAGTTTGAATGATGAATCGCTGCGTCAGCGAATTGCTAGGATGTGGGGTGAAATGCGGCCTACCCCGGCTGATAAAGCTCAGCAGATAAACTCACTACGCCGACGGTTGACCAGCGACGTATTGAAACGTGCGAACCTCCAAGCAGGCAGGATGATTTTTCAAAAGAGCTGTGCTAATTGCCATCGTTTGTTCGGCGACGGTGGAACTATCGGACCAGAAATTACCGGTGCCCAGCGCAACAATGTCGATTATTTGCTGGAAAACCTCATCGATCCGAGCGCGGCCGTCGCCAAAGATTTTCAAATGGAATTATTTCTAACCGAATCTGGGCGCGTAATCACGGGCTTAGTTACCGACGAATCACAACAGGCCATCGTCATCCAGACAGCTAACGAACGCATCGTACTCCCCAAGAACGAAATCGAGCGCCGCACTCAATCTACGGTTTCGATGATGCCAGACGGTTTACTGCAGAATTTGACGTCCGACCAGATTCGCGATTTGATTGGCTATCTGTCTAGCCCGGATCAAGTCGCTCTACCGGACAATGTGCTCAAGAACCCATAAGCCTACGCCACACCCTGTCGCAATTGTTGCATGACCTCGCGAACGATTTTTTCGATGAACTGATCGCTAGCTGCCATTTGTGCGGCTGGATTGTTTCGCGCGGGTGCGATGTCGGGCAACCATTGGCCCAGTTCGCCGAGCATCTGCGACAGTTGTTCCTGAGTTTTCTTGGCAATCGCCAGTTGTTCGCTCGACAATGGCTGGCGACTTTGCCCTAAATCCCAACCGCGAGTGAGTGCGCCGCGCCGAAACCCTTCAGGAAATTCAGGGGTTGAGATCATCGCATCGAACAGCGGCAGGAGCCGGTACTGAAGCTGCATGGCACGGTCCCATTGTCCTCGTTCGGCAGCTTCGTAAATGGCACGAGTTAACTCCGGTACGACTCCGCTGGTTGCGTTCGTACCACCGTTGCAACCAATCATCAACATTGGTGTCAATGAGGCGTCCCACCCGGTTAAGAAAGAAAACTCGGGGCGATGCGGGCGTACGGCAGCAATCATACGCATCATGTGAGGCAGGTCTCCCGAGCTGTCCTTGATTCCCACGATGCGCGGGCACTCCAATGCCAATCGACGAACTGTGGGCACGTCAATGGGCGACGCGAACAGCGGTATGTTGTATAGCGTTACATCCACACTGACGCTGTCTGCAATCTGCTTAAAATATTGATAGACCGCTTCCGGACCGAGTTTGTAATAGAATGGGGCCACAATGGCCACAGCACGCACTCCCATCGCACCATAGGTTTGACAGGCGTCAATGGTCTCACGAACGTTGGCTTCCGCCGCGCCGGCTAAGATCGGTACACGTCCACCGACATGTTTCATCAAGACCTCGATTACCCGCCGTCGCTCAGCCGCCGTAAAACGAGTAAATTCTCCCGTGCTGCCGTTGGGATACAATCCATGAACACCACGCTCGATCAGCCAATCGACGTACGCGCACAAATTGTCTTCATCCACTTGGCCACGAGCGTTGACTGGCGTAATGTTCGGCGTATAGATCCCACTCATTGGCTCAGTGGTCATAGTTCGCTCCGCAATGTTCTTTCAGTTCCGGGCGTAGAGGTTGAATCGCTACATTAGACGATATACCTAAGCAATCTAGCCAAAAGGAAAAAATTGCCCAGGCGAAAAAGTCTCAATCACATTGTAATTTATGACCTGTGAGTCGAAATTCGCCACCCGCAGCTTCTTAGTTCGTCACATCTTTCCTGCTGATATACTTCACCTATGCCGAACAATCGTCCTAAGCCGTTCTATCCAATCGAGTTGCAGTCCGTTAGCGCATCCATTGCCGTGGTGCTGCTGGCCGTAATTTATTTCGTCGTTTTTATGTCCTATCCGCTAGTAGAGGGAACCAGCGATTCACGCGGCAGGTTTTTTGTATCAGTTCTGCTACTTCCGGAGCTGTTGGTGAGCGGCTGGTTTGGAGACGGGAGGTTACCAAGTGCATTTTTTGATCGACTTCCGGTCCTGATCGGTGCAGCAATTTGGATAGGGGTCGCTGGCATGCTTGGGTCAGCCATCATGCGAGTTGTGGGGGCTTCCGAGCTAAGTCGGGCAGAGCGACGATTATTGGCGATCCTCGTGGGCCTGCCGCTTCTTTCAACAGTCACTCTCGGCGTAGGGCTCGCAGGACAGCTTGCCGAGCGCTGGTTGCTTCTGGGTTGTGTTGGCGTGCTGATTGGGCTGGCCTTGGTAGCTCGTCGGTACTTCAGCGGTCGCAATACCGATCAACTTGCCTCACAAATTCTACCAGCGGTTGGCGAGCCAGCAGGTAAATCGTTAGCGACGCGCTGGGCCAGCAAACTGAGTGTTGTCTTAGTTGTTGTACTTGCAGTTGAATATGCGCTTGGTGTGCTTATGCCTCCATGGGAGTTTGATGTGGTGGAATATCACCTGCAAGCACCTAAGGAATTCCACCAAAGTGGTTCAATAGAATTTGTTCCACACAATATTTACGCCAACATGCCGCTTGCAGCCGAGATGCATGCGCTCGCAGCGATGACTTTAATTAGTGGAACGGATGCTTGGTGGATTGGAGCATTGATCGGTAAGACAATTATCGGACTGCATTCGTTGTTGGCCGCGGGTCTACTAGGCAGTCACGTTGCTCGACGCTGGGGAACTTGGCAAGGCTGGCTCGCCGCAGGAATGCTTCTAGCTTGCCCGGGCCATGGCCACGTGGCCATGGCGGGGTTGATCGATGCAGCGTTAGGAACATACATCCTGGCGGCAGTAGTGGCGCTGAACAAGTGGGATTGCGGCAGATTGTTTTTGGCAAGCATTTTGGCCGGAGCGGCAGCAGCATGCAAATATCCGGGTCTAATTTATGCGGTTGTGCCACTAACCGCGTTGGTAGTGGTCCAAGCGATTCGTCTCGGGCAATACAAGCAGTTTTTTGTATGGTGCGCGCTGGTAATCGCTGGGTTATCGTTGACCTGCTTGCCTTGGTATGCCAAGAATTTTGCTTTGTCAGGTAATCCGTTTTATCCTCTGGCTTCTAATATCTTTGGTGGCCAGACCATGACTGAAGCGAAGGCCGAACAATGGGCTAGCGCTCACAGGGTTCCAGTTACTCCCGTCGCGGCAGGGAACGCGTCGAGCTCCGATTCGCCTTATACCTTGTACAGCCTTATTGAAGCAATGGAGCAAATTGGACTGCGTTCGCAAAACTTGAATCCTGCACTTGCGATCTTACTGGTGATCGCTGCTCCAATTTGTATGCGAGGAGGTCGTATTGAATTAGGATGGCTAGGATTGTCGATGTGGATGTTGGTCGTCTGGTGGTTCGCAACCCATCGCATCGATCGTTTTTGGTTGCCGGTAATACCACTATGGGCAGGAGTCGCGGCCTTAGGAGCTAATTGGCTTTCTCATCGAATCTCATTTGGTGCGACTACAATCGTTGCGTTGTGTGGGCTGGGATATGGAGCCATGCTGATTGGTTCGCCAATAATCGGCGACAATCGTTTCTTTGTTCGCTTGAGTGCCTTGCGCGCCGACGTTGGGGTCCCCGGCGAGCTGCCTGGCCGAATTAGCCCTGCTGTGGGCTGGATCAACGAAAACTTGGTTGATCAAGAAACATGTGTTGGCTTGATTGGAGAAGCTCGGGTATTCGACTTTGCTTGCCGTACAGTATATGCAACCTGCTTTGATAGGAACCCAGTCGAGCAACTATTGCGTGGTCGGGTGGCCAGCCAACAACTTGACGAGCTTCATCGAGCAGGTATCACACATCTGCTTGTGAACTGGACGGAAATCAATCGCTATCGCAGTCCCGGCAACTACGGTTTTAGTGACTGGCCCACAACAACGGATATTCAGAACATGCTCGATTCTCGCGTCCTGCAGAAGGTTTCCTGGTCGATCGAGGACCCCAATATACAGTTGTTACGTGTAACACACGATGTTCCGTAGGCCAGCGAGGCGTGGTCGAAATAAAAATCGCCAATCACCACTCTCTGGTTACAGAGCCCTGCCGTGCATTCGCACTGGTGGAGTTGGGTTATGCGCGCGTAAAAACTGGGCAGGCAAGTGTGCTGGTGCTGTCCGCGAACGCAGGTTGTTCGATGCCTATCGCTCGCAATATGCTCAGATACAAGTTCGACATGCGCGAATCATCTCGACGCCAGTAGGTGCCATGTTTGAGCCCCATATTTGCGCCGCCAGCGACAAGAGTCGGCAAATTGGTGGAGTTATGTGTGGTACTCGCGCCACTACCAAACAGCACGATTGTATTATCAAGCACACAACCATTGCGATCTTGATACTTGATTAGTTGGTTAAAGAAATGTGCAACTTGCTCACTCAAAAACAAGTCATATTTGGCGAATTGTAGTTGTCCATCTTTGTCCGCCGCGTGCGAAAGAGTGTGATGAGTTTTCGTCAAACCGAGTTTTAGTGGAAACGTATCGCTGATACCCATCCCGTCTTCGCGATTGAGCATAAACGTAATGGATCGCGTGATATCTGCATCGAAGGCCAATGCGATCAAGTCAAACATATTGCGATAGTATGCACCTGGTTCACCTTCGGGAGATGCATCCAGATCCAAATGAGAATGGTCTTGTGACTTCAGTGGAATATCGATCCAGCGTTCCGATGCGATCAATCGAGATTCGATTTCGTCCAATGATGTCAAGTATTGGTCGAGTCGTTCGCGATCGGAGCTCCCCAATTGCCTGTTCAACTCGCGAGCGCTGGCCGATACCGCGTCAACTAATTTAATACGTTGCTTCAACTTGTTGCGTTCCGAATGCAGCGATTCGCGATCGCCACGAAACAGTCGATCAAATACGCGTCGCGGATTATTTTCTGCAGGGATAGGTCGCCCTTCGAAATTGTAGGAAATGGTACCTGTTCGCGAGAGAAAACCCGTACCCGCGTCGATCGATAAAACCAACGATGGTTGCCGACAATATTTTTTTGTATGCAGTGCGACGACTTGGTCCAAACCGACTGAGTTGTACGTACCGGGCTTGGGGTTATATAGTGGTGCTCCGGTCAACCACATATCGCTACAGACATGAGGATCGGATTTCGGACCACTGGGGTGATGCAGGCCACCTAAGAAACTCAACCGTTCGCGAAAGGGGCTGAGTGGCTCTGTCGACTTTCCAAACGAGAATTGCCCATCCCTTTCCGCCCGAGGAAACCAACTCCATTCATCCATACCATGTTCGGATTTCGGCAACGACATTCCGTTAGCGGTATAAATGGCACAAAATCGTTTAGGAATTTCCTCCGCGATGCCAGCGCCCATAGCGTCCAACACTGGAAGGGCGAGCGATACTCCACCCACGCCTCTTAGAAATGCACGACGGTCGATAGGCACGCATGCGGGCATCAAAATACTCCAACTAAGAACGAAGGTGGATACGGTCTACTTGTGAAGGAAAATATCGCTGTGCACGATCAACTTAAGCATGTCCTGCAAACGATAGTCGGTGTTTTTTAAGTGTACTCCGTTTGCCTTGAGATCGGCAAGTTCGTTATAGGCAAGATTTCGGCCGCAAGCATATATTGCGAGATGCTTCAGTACGCTGAAGGCAACCTGGTCCATTCGATCTTGCGTCAAATAACGCTTTAGATCGTTGACTCCGGCGACGTTCTCTCCGTCAGGCAAAGTCGACTGGGCATCGGTTGCTTGAGATTTCATTCGTCCACCAGCGTCGAATTCTTCTAGTGGGATTCCCCATGGATCAATTTTCGAATGGCATTGAGCACAACCGGGTTGGTTGCGGTGACGCTCGAGACGCTCGCGCAATGTTAGGCTGGCAACGTCCGATTCAAGCGCGGGGACGTTGGGAGGCGGATCATCGGGCGGGTCCGCAATGATGCGTCTCGCAATCCACGCGCCGCGTTTTACAGGATTGGACTCACGTCCATCGGACAAACCGGCCAAGATCGCGGCTTGGCTCATGATGCCTCCCAGATCTCGACGATGATGTTTAATAGGTACGAAATCAAATCCACTTTCCGTGCGGCTGGCGAGGTCGTAATAAGCAGCAACCACTTCATTGGCCAAAATCAAATCGGATTCGATTAAATGTCGGGCAGGTGAATTGTTGCGGATTAAGTACTGGACCAATTGTGACGGTTCGCGCATCAATTCGACGCGCGTATCGCGGGTCAATTTTGGGAACCGCCCGCGGTCGGGCTCCAGCACTTGAAACTTGTCTAATGCCAACCACTGTGGCACGAATTGGTTGATGAAATTCTCGAATCTGTGATCGTTGATCATTCGCAACAGTTCCGAGTCAAGTCGACTTAACAACTTCTTCTCGGCAGCGAGACTCAAGAGCTGCGCATCAGGTGGTCCATTCCACAGAAAGTAAGCTAGTTTCGCGGCCAATTCATAATCGTCCAACATTTCTGGTGCTGGCGATTGGCTTTGCTCAATCAAAAACAAGAATTGGGGCGAAGTGAGAATTACTTGCAAAACGGTCTGCAATGACTGTTCGAACGAATTTCCTTCTCGTGTGCACTCGCGGTAGATGGCAAGAAACTGTTGTTCCTCTGAGTCGGTTATCGGGCGCCGAAACGCTCGTGTGGCAAACCGGCGAATAACCTGCCTCGCTTGCTCGTCCGGAGCACTTACTTTCGTCGAGTTACCAAAAATTGCTTGATGCGAAGCAGGTGGCCAACTGTCGTATAGAGGCCCTTCAAATTCTACCGAACGAAGTAACAGGCGAGGCATCTCCCGCCCGTCGGTGTATTCACTGCGCACGCCGATTTCACGGACTCCCGCCAAGTAGTTGTCATTATCGTCTTGGACATCGGGGCTGGGGAAATTGTTGATCGCTCCTTCGAAGATAAACTTCTCGAAGCTTTCTCCAGAAACGGTTTGAATTTTTCCAACTCTGGCCAGCGTGCTGCCACAGTCGCGACGAAAGCCCAAGTGGACGCCAATTCGCGGCGCCCGTTTTTCAAAGTCGTTGAAACGCTGCGCCAGTTCATCGCCAGTCTCATCCAAGCGAGTCAGCACCAATTGATCCAACCGTGCAGCACCCGCATATTCAGCTTGCACGGCCACATCACCGGCAGGCAATCGAACGACAACAAAAGGAGAATTGTGCAATATTCCAGTGAATTCGCGATCGCCCAATTTCAGCGTCAAAGCATGTGGTTTCTCTCGCGGCCGTTTAGGTACAAACTGACGTCCTTTCTCCAACAAGGCTTGGATTTCATTTTCATCGAGTGCGCGGCGGTACAGTTTTACTTCATCAATGCTGCCACGAAACTCCGGGCCGTCTTGTACCCGACCTATTTGCAGGTCCACTCGGGGATTGTCGAGATTGGCCCAACCTATCGTGCCTTTCGCGACTGGCCAACCATTGACATACAATTGACAGGCATCTTCACCTCGCCGGACAACCGCAGCAATATGTTGCCAAGTATTAGCAGTCAATGATCCTGCCGGCGCAGCAACCGAACCATTCGGCTGATCGTTGGGACCGGACGTCTCCAAGCGAAATACGCCTCGATTGTTCGGCAGATCGAGGTACCAACCATGAGTCCAGCCCCCTTTTCCCAAACTGATAATTCCCCCAGGCTTGAGCGCACGAGGACGAATCCACGCGGCGACTGTAAAATCACCCTCGCCGATATTCAACGTTGCTTCACGTGGTATCGATAGATAATCATCTTTTCCGTCGAATTCAGCAGCCTGGCCGAACGGAGATTCCATCAGTTTTGCGTCGCCGACCATATGGCCTGGCGCTGTGGGGGCGTCAAAGTTCCAGCTTGCGGCAAGCTGGTCGGCTAATCGGCTGGCGTCCGGAACAACCTGCTCAACCGATTGAGCGGATTTGTAGACATCAATCTGATAGATGCCCGGCTGACGAACTCGAATCGATTGCGAATTCTCCGGCTCGAAGCAAACAATTGGTGATTCAGTAGCCTCGTTTCGAACTGCAGTTTTGTTCGCGCTTCGCGGTTTGTCGTTACCGTCTAATAACAACCCATCATTGTATTTAGCCGCAACCACGGTTACTCGAAAACGTCCGTGGTTGGGCAACTCTCGCAGCGAGATCTTAAAATTCGCACGAGGACCATAAGTACTTTCGATCTGGAATAGTTCGGCACTCGGTATGGCTGGACGCAACAAAAGACCCTGAGGTACAACATCAAACGCGTTACCTTTCGGATACCCATTTGTGCCGCGCATGCAGGCGAATACCGCATGGTATATGCTGTCGTATTCTCGCCAGCCACGGACTGTATCGTTGCCTTCATATCCTTCATGGAAACGGTACTTTGTTCGCATGAAAAATGGTTCAAAGGCAAATGGCTTTTCGGGAGTGAGCTGCTGGACTACGAAATCGGCGTTATCTAACAGCAGACTACCAGCTCCCAAAATTAACTTGTCGGGACAGGGTTGGCTGTTGATGACCCGTCCCATATCGACGCGAAAATTCTGGATTTTGGGCTTTGCGCGAGGGTTCACGATCGACCGCGAAATCGCTTCGCCGGCAATTTCGATATACGCTTCCAATTGCAGCGGTGATAGTTGCAGAGTTTGGTTGTTATTCACAAAACCGTCGCTGGAAACCGCATCTGGAGGTAAACTGTCCGTCAAATCGTCTTCTAGAAGTAGCAGTTCACGCAATGTGTTCCGATATTGATCAATCGTCAGTCGACGAATCAGACCATTTTTGGGAACAGGTCTGGAGCGGGCGAAATGAAGAGCCTGGTCGATCCACGCCGAAACGCTTGCCAGTTCAGTTTCCTCAGGTTGTGCTTCATCCTCCGGGGGCATTGATTTGTTAAGTATCTGCCCACGTATGTGTTGCCAAAGCTTGATGTGTGAGTCTTTAACGTCAACGTCAAGCTGATCAACTCGAATGCCGGAAGTTGCTTTTTCTGCCTGGTGGCAGCGCACGCAATGTTGATCAAGGAATGGCTTGACTAACTTCCGAAAGCCTTCTGCCAGCTCTGGTGATTCGACCGTTTGCCCACGTACAACTACTGGCCCAATGATCCAGAAGAAGGCAAACAAGTGAACGGCGATTCTCGACGAGACATTCATTTCGTTCGCAACAATTCCTCTTCAGTTACCCGCGACGCTGACCAAATAACTCGGGAATTTTCTTGGGCAGCCTTCTGTAGTGATAGCAAACCTAAACTCCATTAGGATTTATTGTCCTTTCGTTTGTTCTTGGGTTCTCCAGACTTTTTGTTCTTACCTTTGTTCTTGGCCTTCGCAGTGGTATCAGGGAACGGACGAGTCGGATCCATTCTGGCGAGGTCTTCAGCCGAAGGGCTGCCACCAAATTGTTTGTAGTACAACTCTTGGAAAGGATTGATCTTGGGGCCTACTACCTGTTCATTGACCATCATCGGCAACGCTGCAGACCAGAATTTGTCGAACTCAGCAGCATGCGCGGCGACAACCTCAGGATGTTGGTCTGCGACATTGGTTGTCTCACTGTAATCATTGGTAATATCGAATAATTGCCAGCTTGGTTGAGCAGCGCCATCTTCAGAAACCAAATGCCAACGCGTACTGCGCACGCTGCACATTTTGTATTTGGATTGCTGAGGATCTGCGAATTTTGCCCAGCGACCTTGGTGAGTGAAGAGAAACCGGTCGGACCATTTGGCCACCGGGTTCTCGAGCAGCGGTATGAGGCTGCGCCCTTCTACCTGTGCGCGCACCGTGGGTGAAAGCTGTGCGCCGGCGATTTCCGCCAACGTGGGCAAGAAGTCAATGTGAGCGGTTAAGGATTTGCAGTCCGCCGGTTGGATCACTCCAGGCCAACGCCAAAAAGACGAAGCGTGCGTGCCGCCGATCCAAGCACTTCCTTTTTGCCCGCGCATCTTAGCGTTATAAACTTGGACACCGGCTGTACCACCGTTGTCGTTCATGAATATGACCAGCGTGTTGTTGGCGATTTTCCATTCGTCCAACTTATTGAGAAGCTTTCCTAGATTCTGATCGATGTTATGAATCATGCCGAAAAAGTTTTCGGTTTCTGGAGACAGATCCTTGCCACTGTAAAGTGCTCGGTCTTCGGGTTTAGCGATGTAAGGACCATGTGGTGTATTGGATGGAATATATGCAAAAAAGGGTGTGCCAGATTGCCGTTGGCGATCTATCCACTTGGTTGCATACTCGTAGTACAAGTCGGCGCAATATCCTTTTGTTTTGACAAACGTGCCGTTGTGCAGCAGGGCCGGATCAAAATATTTGTTGCCTGGCGCGTCACCACATGAACCTGGATAGATCTGGCCGACTCCTCCCCCGCCGTGAATAAAGACCTCATCAAAGCCACGGCGGTTAGGTTGGTATTCCGGCTCGTCACCCAAATGCCATTTTCCAAAAATTCCGGTCGTGTAACCGGCTGACTTGAGCACCTGTGCCACTGTCGTCGCGTTGAGCGTCAATCGTTCTCGTTCAAGAATCGTATGAGTAATTCCGTTTTTGAACTCGTGTCGGCCTGTCATCAATGCACTGCGCGTAGGCGAACAAGTTGGGCTCACATGAAAGTCTGTAAAACGAACTCCCTCGCGATGCAAGCGATCAAGATTCGGTGTCTTGAGAACTGGATTGCCGTGTGCCGAAACGTCGCCATATCCTTGGTCATCAGTGAGCACAAACAGAATATTGGGACGCTTGCCCGCCAAACTGTCGCCATATGCCATTGGTACAACAGCCAGCAAGGTCAAGCAACTCAAGATCGCGCGAAACATTCGTACATCTCCTGCAAAAGCGAAAATCGCAAGCTGTAGTATTGCCAGCCGAGAACCTCGGCAAACTGGCTGAGCGTGGTTCCATGTCGAACTAACGGTTATGATTCTATAACAATAACCAAACTGCAAGGATGACTTGCAGACGAAAAAGAGAAAATCGCTGTTCGGTCGGACGCTGGCCAAAAAATTGTGCATTGCGAAGATGCGTGTTGGCGGGTGATTAATCCAGCGGCGGTAGTTTTGCGCTGTAATGAATCGCGCGGTGCCGATTGTCGTCGAACGCAAAATGCAGCCATTGCTTGTCGGCACTGACAAATCCGTCGGGGTAGTTTAAACGACCTTGCGGCCCATCACTGCTTTGTGCTCGCAAAATGCGTTGGTAGGCCCATGTCTTCATGCCATCAAAGCTGATCCACAAAGCCAGCGGACTACGGTGTCTAGGATTCGGGTTGTGCAACATGGCGACCTTGTCTTCGCCCAATGGATATAGTGTCATTTTGCTGCCAGGATTTGGAATTGGAGTCACTCGAGCAAATTCGGGCCACGATTGACCACCGTCGAGCGATTGGGCAGTAAACAATCGGCCGCCCAATCCATCAGCACGGATCAGCATGGCAATTCGTCCGCCACTCAACTCCATCAAATTGTTTTCAGCCCAGCCGAAATATCGGTCGTTGGAAGTCAAGCGAATATTCCCGTGTTCCGACCATGTCTGACCGCCATCTTGGCTGATCAAGACTCCGTTACGCGGGTTCGTAAAATCCCGGTCTAGCGGCGGACGATGTTGCTGGTCGTCTGGTCCCACATAATGTTGGAATGGAAGTAGAATTCGGCCGTCGTGAGTGAGTAAATGATTCCGTATGAAAGTCCGTTCTCGCAATCGGCCCGGGACTTCGAACGGCTTACTCCAACTTTGAAAAGAATCATCGCTGGTTAGGAACCAGCTTCGCCAGCCCGTCGACCAATGTTTGGCGTGAGTAGAGAAAAAAAGAGTCGCTCGATCACCACGAATCATCAGTTCCGTTGGCCCTTGGCCAATCGTCGTGCCTGAGCGGGGAAAACCCACGTCAAAACGTTCCAGCGGAGTCCACGATTTCCCTTGATCACGACTGCGAGTCACGCCCGTGTAGTTCCGGGGAGATGGCTCTGTGTCGCCGCCAGCTAAAATGAAAAGTATCCAAGAACCATCGGGAAGCTGCCGTAGCGTTGTATCGCACACCATTTTGTTGGGCGAAATTCCGTCGTACGGAACGCTCGAAAAATCGAGTTTCGCATCTTTTTCAGCTTGCTCCATCCACTTGCGATCGGGCTGGACTGAACTAGCAAGCTGGCCAGCGTGCGCCTTGTTTACCAGTACGCGCGATTTAGCACCTGATGACAGCAACCGACCGGCATGGACATCGGCTTCCCGAAATCTGGCCAGTAGTATCTCGGCGTCGGAGTGACGATTCCAATCGTACACGACGAAGATCGTCCCATCTGGCGACTGAACCGCGTCGGGATACGAGACTTCTGCGCGGTCGTCCAGCAATAAACCGCGACTCCAGTTCACGCCATCGTCCGTTGATATGAATGCCATCATGCTCGAACGATGTGGTAAACGAACATTGATAGGTCCATTCTTGATCAACAAGAGATTCCCAGATGCCAAACGACGAATACAGAATCGTGCACTGACATTCTGTATTGCCGATGGACGTGGTTCGCTCCATGACTTGCCGCGATCTGAGGAGGTGGACTCGGCTATTCCATACTTGGTGCGCGCTAGCATCCACAGGCTACCGTCTCGGCGCTGAACAAGCATATGTTCATCAAAATCGGTTTCCGGAAAGACGATGCCCCCTCGGCGCGACCATGACTTGCCGGCATCTTGTGACGCAAAGACATTGGCCATGCGCACGTTATCTAATTCACGATGCGCTGCATCCAGCGCATTACGAGCAACACCCTGGCTGGTCCCGATTCCGATCCGATCGCGAGTCCACAAAGAAACCGGCAAGAGCCATTCTCCGCTACTTAACACCGTGGGTTTGTTCAGTGTGCATCCGTCGGCCATCCGTTCTGGTTCGGTCCAAGAGGGAACTGTCGCATCAGGATCGTCGCAGCGAATGTACCAAACACCGGCTCGACCATCGAAGTACCCGAGGCTCTGGTCAAAGAAGCACCACAATCGCCCCAATGGATCGATCCACAAGTTGCCGACTAATGCTCGCCGCTGGAGACCGTTTAGTGGATCGCTTGGATCAATCACCACACGCGGCTTGGACCAACTTTCTCCATCATCGTCGCTGGTGGCAAGCATGAAGAAACCATTGGGGCTATCACCGTTTCCCACCCAGCAAGCCCATAACCTGCCCTTTTGAGTGCGTTCAATTCCGATGACCATATTACCGGTACGCACCTGGTCGCCATACTCATTTCCAGGATTGAATATGATTTGAGGTGGTTCCAGCGAGGCATCCAAATCGACATCTGTTCCGCTGGCTGAAGTTCCCAAACAGGCGATTGCAATGGATAATACACTGCACCTTAAGTAGGGTTTCAACATGGCACCGAATAGAAATGAAAGTGGCTGAGTATTCATGTTGCTCAATTTAAACTGCGTCCGTAAAAAATTCTGAATTAAATCCAAGATCGATAAACCATCAGCGAACAACCCACAACGCTGATCATTATTTTTCGCTCGCCTATGTCACGTCAAGCAAGAGATTCAGTATATGCAATTGTCAATTTGCTTGTTCGAATACTGCATCAATCACGTTGTCGCTTGGGAAAGCCTGTTGGCACAAGTCAGTCAGTCGGCAGGAACCAATTGGGTCGACGTTTTTCGCAAAATCGATACGGGCAAGCTGACAATCATGCTCGTTTTCGGGACAGGTATTATTTACGCTGTCGGTTTCGCGATTGCCTCGGCTATCCGCGCCCTTAATTCATCTCCGGATGACGCAGACGAGTTGCAAGAAAAAATTGATAGCCTTGAACGCCGTTTAGAATCTGTCGAACAGCAACTCAAGGTGCGATGAACAGCCTTAGCAAAAATCGCACGACAGCGCAGGAAACCACCAGAGGCTGACAGTAGTTTAGCAATCCAGTATTTTCCTACGCAGGGGCCAAAGCTCAGAACCGAGCTTTGGGTTTGTCGGTCGCGTTCGACGGGACTTCATCCTGATTCACATTTGCCCCTGTGCCGGTCTTCTTCGACAACTGCACATCGATAGAGGCTTGTCGAATCTCTTCGCGGCGCGCGGTTACTCGCGCGTGCATTTCGGGAGTCATGCGATCGAGTGCCATGCGGTGAAAAAGACGCGCGGCAGCCATTCGGTGGCTACGCAATGCTTCGTCCGCTTGCCGCGCGAAGTAGCGCACATCATCTTCAATCGCTTCAATCGACTCACGTTGGCCACTTGCTGCACCCGCTAGAGCCATCTGCCAGGCATTGGGATTCGCCCGGGGAAAGATCTGGCGCGGCGACGTCTTGCTGGTGGGTTCGAGCAGATTGGGGCCAAGTCCCTCGGGGCGCGCAACGGGTGAAGCTGGCGCGCTGGAGTTCAGCAACATATCGTCGATCGCTTTCAAATCGATCACGACCGCCGAAATGTTGGCCGTTGACTTCGAGCGGAAGTTGCCTGCTGTTGTTTGGTTGGGAAGCACTCCTTGCGACCTGCCACCGCTCATTCCTCCAGATCTCGCAACGCCTCCTAAGGGGACCAAACCAGCATCAGGTACCGAAACGGTACCCGAGAAACCGGTCGTATGGAAACTGGGGAGTTGCACAACTTGACATGGAGACCATTGGCCGAGAGAAATCCAGCAGCAGATTCCAAGCATCCAAGTTAGAGTACGCACCGATCACCCCTTTAAGCTGATGAATACAGATCTACATGCATTGTAAACACAGCTTGTCGCTTCAGCCATCGCTATGTTTGTGCCGTGTTCTGTAAGTCAGCGCGATTGTCCCATGGAACGCAAAGCGGAGAAGGGATGAATCCAGCTAGAGTAACCCGAACTGTGCGCTGGTAATAAAGCCAAAAAAGAAAGCGGCATCAGAAATCTGCTGCCGCTTTCCGCCAAGTAATCAGAATGTCCTGCTGAGTTAGCAGTGTCGGTGCCTAGAAGTTGTAGACACCTCCAATTTGCAACCCGTGGAGAATCAACGAGCTATTGTTATTGTAGTCAGCTACGTTGCCTAAGTGCGACATGTTGAATGGAATCTGAGAGACCGCAGTGGCAATGCCTGAGGCACCTAAGACTCGATATCCAACGGTTGCGCTGAAGCCGCGAGACATGCATACTCCCAATCCGCATCCAATTTCGCCCAACAAGGCGACGTCGTTTTTGTACGCGTCAACCATGTAGTTGCTATTGAGGAACGCTGGGGCTGTGATCGTTGCGTAATCGGGTGGCATTTCGTTTGTCTGGATGCTGGTGAACAGCGTCGATCGATTGTTATAAACACCGAACTTGCTGCTGCCCCACAAATTTACTCGCTTGCCGACACACACGTTGCCAATACCACCTAGCTGGAAACCAGCCAAATCGTTGGTGGTATTGATATTGTAGTAGATGTCGTCTGCACCGCCGGTGAATGCGCCATCGGCCGAACTAGCAGCGTATTCAAAATTGTCTTCGAATCGGAAATATCGGAAACCGGCTAGCCAAGTCAGGTTTAATCGGCTGCCACAGCCAGGCGCGATAAAACCACATGGGCCAGTGGTGCCGATGCATGGATTGCAGCTACTGCCACATGGTCCGCAACTTGGTGCACCGCAAGGATCGCCGCAGTAACAAGTAAAACCGCCTCCCGTTGCACAAGATCCTCCACCGGAGAACATATTAGCCAAGTAGCCGCTAC
>CAZVBC010000070.1:0-23448 GCA_964625155.1 uncultured Pirellulaceae bacterium | reverse complement strand
CCCCAGCATGCAAAAGTGGCTGCGTGCTAAGTCTGAGGATGAGGTTCGAGTACATAAAATCGCGATGTCGGACCTTGTGTAATTCATGTTCGTGGCCGGCTTGGCAATGATTGCGTCGAGACTTTGATTCGTATGGTAAATTGAGACATCCGTCTTGGGACTTGGATGTTTCTGTGCGAATTTGTTCATGCAGCTTGGTGATCGGGATCTTGCATGGGGTGAGCACAATCCTCAAAAATGCCTGTTTTGACTACGCATTGGATGCATTGACGCCGATCATGAGAAGATGGATAGTATTATGGTAATAACAGCTTTTTGATATGTGAACCTATAGACTCACAGCTAAAATTTAGGGTTCGCGAAAACTGGAGAGTTCCTGCCGAGCCGCAGCTCGATTGACTCAGCAGCAGCTTGCCCGCTTCGCCCTCCCGATCCCTAAAACTAAGCTGTGACAAAGCACCAGCAATAGCCTGCGGAGAATCTGCGATTGATGCAGCACAGGATCTCGCTGGTAACGGAGATTTACAGCCGACGCATTGGCGGCTCTAAGGACAGCAACTTTCGGTTCGCTATTAATCAATTAATTAACTCGTTACGCCTGATTCGAAATCGCAAAAGGGTCGATCATGCTCAACCGTAGAAAAATGCTGCAAGGAACGGCGGCAGCTATCCAGGCAGCCGTTGGTGCTTCGTTACATACCGATCGACTGTTCGCAGCTCCTGCGACTAACTCTGGGGCACCCAAGCGGATTGTTTTCTTTTTGCAGAATCAGGGCTTTGATCCAGCGACTTGTATTCCTGCTGGGATGACCAGCAGTGGAACGTTGGCGCGGGCGAAGCTTCCTGAACCGATCGAGGCCCTTGAGCCATTCAAAGAACGGCTGCATATCATCAATGGATTGCACGGTGTGCATACTAGCCCGTCGCACAGCGCCTTTTTTGGCGCGCTGGGAGGATATCGTGGCGGTGACGGGGTTCCTCCGAGCGGCTCGACGATCGACTACGAATTGAGCAAGATTCTGCCGCAAACACTACTGCCACATTTGTGCATCGGCATGGACTCAATTGAGAACATGAGAACCAAGCCCACGATCGCGACATTATCGGCCAGCGGTGCTGGCCAGCCGATATTCATGCATTCGAACCCCAATCATCTTTATCAGATGTTGTATGGCGGCATTTCCACTGGTGAGATTCGCCTCCAGCACGAAGCACGTTCCAACGTGTTGAATCAGATCGAGTTACTGGCCGCCGCGAAGGGGCAAGCGTTACCGATTTCGGACGGCCAGCGTTACGGTCAGTTCGTCCAGGGATTTCGAGATGTCAACGGCTTACGTGATCGACTTGACACGGTATCAGATCACTTGCGCAAGTTCGCACCCAAAATCGACCAACGATACACCGAACCTGAATTTGAAACGGACTGGCATGATTGTCTGTTGGAGCTCGGTATTTCGGCGCTGGCATCGGGCATTACCAATACTTTGACAATTGGATCTGGCCGAGGCGAGATCTTCGGTGCTTGGAAAGGGTTAGGTATTGATCAGCAAGGACACAACTTGGGTCATATGGAGCAGCCGGATAATCCCATCTGGATCAAGATCCGTCAGTACAACTGCCGCATGTTAGTACGGATCATGGAGGCATTGGAACGCGTGCCGGAAGGGAGCGGTACCATGATGGACCATACTCTAATTGTCTATACCAGCAACAACGCAGATAAGCAGCATACTAGCGGCACGAACTGGCCAGTCATGTTACTCGGAAATTGTGATGGCTTTTTCAAGACAGGTTGCTTTACGCAACTGGATGGCCAACGACCGATCAACGCGCTATATGCGACACTTTTACGAGTAGCGGGCCAAAATGTGGATCGCTTCAATATGAACGATCAACTGGCCAAGAAATTCGACGCTGGTACCGGACCATTGAAGGAAGTGCTGGCATGAGCTGGGGCGGATTCGCTTGGGAGCGTGTGTCATACTTGCCTGTATCGAACGAGTCGTACGAGTCGGGCGCAAAGGAAAAAGTATCGCGCTTGGTGATTCTGGCGTTTTCCATTCTTCTTATTGGATTGTTTTCCGAGGTTCACGGAGAGCACTACACGCCGGGAAAAGCGATCACCAGTGACTTCGAAAGTTTTGCTCGTCCCTTTCTGGTCAATCATTGCATAGACTGTCACGGCAATACAAATCCCGAAGGCAAGCTCTCGCTGCAAGATCTCGGACCTGTGGATGAAGTTAACGCCAGCGTTTGGAAAAGCGTGTGGTCGCAGTTGGCGATTAAGGAGATGCCACCAGCAAACGCTGATCAACCGACCGTCGTCCAACGATTGCAATTGTCTGAGTGGATCATACAGGAACTGTCGCGTGTCTTGCGAAACAAGGGAGGTTTTCGGACACATCTTGATCCGGATAAGGGCAACTTCGTCGATCACGAACTATTATTTGGCCCTCTACCCGACGAGATCCAGCTTAAGCCGACATCCTCGCCAGCTCGAATCTGGCGTCTGACGCCGCAGGAGCACATTACGCGGTTGAACGAACTGATAAACATCGAGCCGAAATACGATCCGCAGAATCCCGGTGTGCGTACCCATGGTGACGCAGTTCCAACGAATCACGGCGGGGAGTTGAAACTGTATTTTGGCACTGACAACATTCTTTACTGGCAAGGTGGGACCGTCGCCTATGCCACGGCGGTCAAGAGCATTCCTGCGGTTCTAGCTTGGGCGCGCAATCATGGTTTGAAAAACTACCCTGATTTCTATTCGGTCAACAGTGCTGAAGCGACGCAAATAATGGACCTTGCTGACGACCTGATCCGCTTTATGGCTTACGGTCCGCTAAGTATTGCGAATCCGGAACAAATCACCGATGACCCCAGCACATACAAGATGGAAGGTGATATTCGTGGCCTGCCCACCAGTCTAGTTTACAGCACAAAAGTATTACGTCCGCTGACGCCAGTCTATGATCTGATGAAGGAAGACTCCGTTACGGAAGCTCGCCTGCGCGCGGCCGTCGACTATTTGTTCGAAGCTCTGACTTTTCGGCCTCCAACCAATGCGGAATCGAGCAACTATCTGGCTATCGTCAAACAGTCTATTGAGAAACTTGGCAACGCAGAGGGTACTGTTCTTGGGCTATCGTCCATTTTCCTCGATCGCGACGCGCTTTTCCGGCCAGAACTTGCTGAGGCAAGTACTGCGGATCAGCATGGTCGAGCGATGCTTCAGGATTGGGAATTGGGGTTGGCGCTCAACCACGCGCTGCGATACATCAAGCCGGATGAACAACTGCGGCAGGCGATCGTTGATGGTCGCATGCGGACTCGTGATGATGTTCGCCGTGAAGTCGCACGCATACTTGCCGACGATAGTATCCGCAAGCCTCGCATCTTGCAGTTCTTTCGCGATTACTTCGACTATGACCACGGCGGCTACATTTGCAAGGACACCAAGTCACTTGCCGAAACTGGTGCGAGTACCAAGGGGATGGCGCACTATACCGCGATGTTCGATGCTACCGCGAGTACCGATTGCCTGATCGAGCTTATCCTGAAGGAAGACAAGGATGTTTTAAGGCAGTTGCTGACAACCAATAAAGTCGTCGCCAGCGTCACAGACAAAGTGTATTTCGGCGAGCGACGGTCGCAGGAAGTGACGCAAGCCCAAGCTCTCGCTGGCGGGAATAAGGCACAAGAGGCTGTCCGGAAGGAGATCGAGGTTCTCGAGCAAGAAGTCGCGGAACTTAAAACTCGCCTACAGGCTAGCGCAGGAGCACCTCCAGATGAAAAACTACTGGAGAAAAAAACGAAGGCTCTTGCAGCCAAGAAGGCTGTCGCAGCAAGGCAGAACAAACGAGCTGACGAAAATGCCAAAGTCATCGAGGCAAACCTGTCTGGCCCGAAGATCTTTGCCCGCGTTAGCCGGCGCAGTTTCGGCAACGGATCAATGATCCCTGACCGTACCTTGGCTATGGCCCCCGAGAATCAACGCCTTGGTATTTTAACGCATCCAAGCTGGCTCGTTTCCCACTCTGACGCTATGGACAACCATGCCATTCGACGCGGTAAGTGGATTCGCGAGCGACTGCTGGGCGGTGGCATTCCGGATGTGCCGATTACCGTGGATGCCAAGTTGCCTGATGAACCACAGAGCTCGCTTCGCCAGCGCATGCGTGTTACAAGGCAAGATTACTGTTGGACTTGCCACAGAAAAATGGATCCGCTCGGATTACCCTTCGAGATGTACAATCACGCTGGTTTGTTTCGCAAAACTGAAATGGGAAAGCCTGTGGACACATCGGGCGAGATCATCGATTCTGGTGTTCCGGAAATTGACGGCAAAGTCAATAACGCGATTGAACTGATCCAAAAGCTGGCTGTCAGCCAGCGTGCCGAACAAGTTTTCGTCCGCCACGCTTTCCGTTTCTGGATGGGACGGAACGAAACACTCAACGATGCCCCGGTACTTCAAGATGCGTATCGCGAATACAAGGCAAACGGCGGAAGCATGAACGCGCTGCTGGTTTCGCTGCTCACTTCCGATGCATTTCTCTACCGCACACGAAGTGAATAATCTACGAAACAACTGTAGAAGGTGGAACGCTTATTTACCTATGTTGTTGCGGAAATCTTTTCACGCGCAATGTGAACAACTAAGGCATCGGCGTGGCTGGCGATCAAAGCATGTTCGATATCAGTAAGCTACTTGGGTTCGAACGGTGAAGTAGGTTCCGTGGGCTCAAAAGGATTTCCCAGTTTCTTAGCAGCCTCCTGCATTTCGGCAACATAGCGCCGGTCTTCGAGACATAAACGCGAAAGTGGTACGCTGACTTCGCGATTGTCGGTGCGGCGCAAGACCACTTTCCCATCAGAGACTCCTATATAGACAGCTTCGACTTTGAAACTGCCCGATGCATCGGTCCAAGTTCGTGTTTTGGGCTCCAGAGGTTTTTCGAGATCGAGTGAGGTCTGGCCGACACTTCGCGCCGGTCGCTGAGGCTGTTTTACCTGCTTGGGAGCCAACTGGATGTTGCTTCGTGTCAACGTAGCGGTACGGTTGTTTCCCCATCCGCGAAATTTTATGAACAGCTTGCCATCTGCCTTTAATTCGCCAAGTTCTGCTGGCCACCAAAATGAACCGTGCTCGCGGGCCTGAATAATTTGCCCAACGTACAACTCGGTGGCTTCGGAAATTGGTAAGTCAGACGAGGGTACGGGGTGCGGCCCCTCGTATTCCTTGTTCAGTTTGTAATCGAGATCAAAGTTCCTCAACGCACGATCCGCAACATGAGACATATTACTGTTATTTACTTGCTCACGAATAGCTTCGACCAATTTGGGATCAGGGTTCTTGGGGTTCTTGGAGGTCAAATTAGAAAGGGCCATGATCATTTTTGAATGGTCACCTGACTTTAGATCAGCGATCAAAGCGGCGGTTTCTTGTTCAGATAGAGGAGCCTCTGCAGCGATTTTTCGCTCAGCGGCAAGCTTGGCGGCTTTTTCAGACGCCGCTTTCGCATCGGCGGCCAGTTTTGCTAAACGTTCTTCAGTTACATACGTGAATTTGACATCGATAGGAAACGTCGTTGAGGTATTGCGGTCCTTAACAACCAAAGTGTACTTCATAGCACTGGAAGATGGTGCATGCAATGAAGTGTCAAACGTCCACGTGCCCACTCCCTTCATTTGAAACGTTTCACGGTCCCCTGTGTCTGGAGTCGAAAGTTCGTATTTCTTCTCGATCACGATCGAGTTTGCATCGGAGCTCTTGATTTCAAAATTGGTGGTCTCCGAAGCCGCCTGTACGCTGTCGCTGGTCTGTCCGACCAATGGCCCGAACGGTCTGTAAGGAAACCGACGATCCTCGGCCTGCTCCGAGATTGTCACGCCTGATCCGGCGGACCACTTCTTGAGCCCTTCCTCTGGTAGCGGCTCAAACGGAATTAAAGATACGTTGCCTAACAAGTAAGGGAGCTGAGAAGAGCCATCCAATGTCAATACACGACCGTGAATTGTCATTGTAATCTGGTTTGTTGTCGACGTTCGCCCCAGAAAATTATGGCGTCCGAAAATGGAAGGAATTGCTGGCAGACTTGGAAAACTGCGAGGTCCAAAGGGAAAGCTTGAACTTCGTCGCGTTTGTTTCGGCTTTGAAAACTCGCGTAGCCCGCCACTGTAAGTTAATCGAAGTTGTTGCTCGGTGGTTGAGTCAACGGTGTAGGATGTAATGCCTGTGTACGAAATAACTTCTTCGCCGGAGTCTATATTGATCTCAAATTCGTACGAGAGTTTGTGACCTTGTGGGATCGTGTAAGCCAATTTATTTGTTTCTTGAGCATTCGTGGTCGCACATAGGTTTACCACAATCGCCAAGCATAATAAGAAAAACAATAAGGAATGCTGTTCCTTCATTTTAAACTCCACGACATTAAGATGATCTCTGCACGACCACCGGGAAGGCTTTGGGACGATTCGATCCAAGGTATTAACTCTAGCCTATTTTATCGGACTCGACGGCGAAAGAGTCGCTAACCAAGATTTGAAAGAATGAAACCGTCAGCTTACGGCTGGCGAGGCGGAATAATCGACGTGCAGTTGGTGCACGAGCATGATGCGGGCTTTCGCATGGAGACTTGCTGGATACCTCCGCGCCAAATCGCCATTCCGAACATTTGTTGTTGTGGGTGAAGGATTTGCGCAATGAGTGGGCACGTTGCAGTTTGTCATTCCGTCTGCGACCGTGGTTGGTTGGCGCGTTGGCCCAGGTTGCCGTAACGATGGTAATCCACGCTGATACTTTGCTCTTGGACGTACCACAGCAATTCGATGCGGCCAATTGGACTGACGGGGCTATCGGCAATGTACACGAATTGAGCGTTTGCTGCGATGCGCAAGGGGAGCGGTACTGCGCTGCGCGATGCATAACGCAATCGCTCGATTTGTCCGCGCTGAATTAACTTGATCAGTCGCTCGTCGGTTTCTTCTATGATTTCGATATCACCTGCTAAGTCGCGAGTTAGATCTTCCAATATCTCCATAAAATTCACCTGCACATCCGGCGGATGGCTCACCACGACGCGGTTGTCGGCAGCCAATCCCGCCGCGATGCGAGCCAGCACTCCCAATAAGTCGTCGGCAAGCGAAACTCTGATTCGAACGTGCGAAAGGGGAAGATAGCGGCGCAGGTTGTCTTGGCCAATCAAGCGGAATGCATCGAGGGTTTGTAGGATTTCGTCGCGTGCAAATCGATCGTAACTGAGCACGGCTTTGGAAAGCTGCAACCATTCGGCATCTTGCAAAAAATCGCGCAATCGCATCGCTTGCGGGTTCTCCGCGTCAGACAAAGCGTTCCAATATGTCGACAAGGCCACTGATTCGATCTCATCGATCGCTGCCTGTGCAGCGTTAAAAGTACTTGGATGTGTGCCAGAAACGGAGCTGGCCTCAACATCGTCTACACCTTTGGGTAGTGTTGTCGAAATCGATGCAGTAAAGCTGGGGTAAGTCATCAAAGGCACAACATAGTTTGGCCCGCCGGCTTTGATACCTGGACCAAACGCACTCTTTCCAAAACCACCAAAGGGTTGTCGATAAACAATAGCACCAGTTGTGGGGCGATTTATGTAAAGATTACCAGCGTGAATTCGCTCAACCCACAGTTCTTGTTCTCTGTCGTCCAAGCTGTGCAAGCCACTGGTCAATCCATATCCGGTTTGATGCACTAACTGAATAGCTTGGTTGAGATTTCTGAAAGGCATGACACCCAACACCGGGCCGAACAACTCTGTCATGTGAGTAAAACTGCCTGCACGTACATTCCATTTCAGGCCTGGGGAATAGAGACACGGATTGCTGTCGAGACAATGGGGCATCAGCGACCATGTTTCGTCCGGCTCCAGCTCTTTTAGCCCGCGCAGCAACGCTCCACTGGGAGGTCGAATCAACGGACCGATGCGTGTTCCTAAATTCCAGGCGGAACCGACCGGTAGGCTGGACAGAGCATCGACTAATGAATCTTGAAATTTTCGATCGTGAAAGACTTCGTCCTCCAGCAACAACAGGCTGGTTGCACTACATTTTTGGCCCGAATGGGAGAATGCGGAATGAAGCACATGCTTAATAGCCAGTTCTCGATCACTGAGACTGGTGACAATCATCGCGTTTTTACCACCGGTTTCTGCGTACAGACGCATATCTGGTCGCGCAGCTAACATACTCTTTGCGGTCGCAGTTCCACCAGTGAGAATCACCGCATCAACACGAGGTGAACTTAGTAGATGTTTACCAGCCGCCTCGCCTGAACAAACAACGAATTGCAGCGCCTGACGGGGGACTCCGCCAGCCCAAAAACACTCGCAAATGATTCTGGCTGGCAAAACAGTATCCGAAGCAGGTTTCAAGATCACGCGATTACCTGCTGCGAGTGCTGCAGCAATGCCGCCACAGGGAATGGCAATCGGAAAGTTCCATGGACTGACAACAACTACGATTCCCAAGGGATTGCAACGGAGGTTATCACTACCCACAGGAGCCATTTGTAAATCGCCAGCACAACGAGCATAAAACTCAACAAAGTCCACGGCTTCGCTGACTTCAGGATCGCTTTCTAAGATTGTTTTGCCTCCTTCCGCCAGTGCAGCTCCGATCAAGTCGGCTCGACGACGACGAATTTCCTGCGCCGAGCGCCGCAGAATTTCGTAACGTTGCTCGCTGGCCATTTGACTCCATCCAGTCAGGTCTCGTTCGGCACACTCGATACTGCGCTGCAATTGTGAGGCACTAGCCGCGCGATAACGAACTACTACAACACCTGGCCGCGAAGGGTCCATCGATTCGTACAGGGTGAGATCACCAACTTCGTCGCGTCCATCGATACAGAGCCCAACCTCAATCGCTCGGCTATCACAGCGAGCCTGCCAGTCGTTTACGATTTGCTGTGCCCACGCCCCATTATGTGGTAAAGCAAAATCCGTATCCGTTTCATTTATGAAAGCTGGCAGATTATCAGCAGCATCTTGTGGAGGCCAGCACTTAGGCAGGGCGGTTGGCATGTTACGCACCACCGTTTCTTCGGTGAGGCGATTTTGCGTTCGCCGAGGATTCGCCGATATGTTTCCAATCATCTCCACGGAACGCAAAAAGATTTGTTCTAACTGGGACCATTCCGGACTGTCCACAGTAATCTTGAACGCATGGCGTAGAAAATTTTCAGGGCCTGTATTCTCGTCCAATCGCCGCACGAGGTATCCAATGGCGTGAATAAAATCTTCTTGCTTGCATGCTGGTGCATAAAGTAACAGGTTGGCGCAGTGTTCTCGCAAGGCACGCCGTTGATGATTGGCCATGCCTTCGAGCATTTCAAATTGCACATGCTGGAGAACGCCATATTCTTTGGCCAATTCCAGAGCAAAAGAAATGTCGAACAAATTGTGACTGGCCACTCCCACTCGCACTGCCTGTAGGTGTTCTGGTTTTAATCCGAACCACACCATGCGTTTGTAATTGGCATCTGTCTCGACTTTAGATTTGTAAGGCGCTTGCGGCCAACCCCGTATCGATGCTTCGACGCGTTCCATTTCCATGTTCGCACCTTTTACGATGCGAACGGTAACCGGACTGCCTCCGCTGAGAACACGTTGTTGAGCCCACCGAGTGATTTGTTGCTGATAAAGGTAACTATCCGGAATGTAGGCCTGTAGCGCGATCCCTGCGCGCACATGTTTCAGCGAAGGGCGATCGAGTGTCGCCATGAAAACGGCTGCAGTTAAATCCATGTCTCGATACTCTTCCATATCGAGATAAAGAAATTTGCTGCTGAGCGAACCGTCACGGCTCTGGTATTCGTTACGTAATGACGCGAGGTATAGCAGTTCCAAGCGTTCGGAAAGGATGCGCAACGTTTGTGCTCGATCGATAGTCGATATCTGAGAAAGAAGCGTCGAGATTTTGACGGAAACACATTCGATTTCCGGGAGCTGGAATGCAGCTAAATAGGTTTCCAGACGATGCTGGGCCTCGCGTTCGCCGAGTACGCAATCGCCTAGAATATTGACGTTCATGTGCACGCCATCTTGGCGGCGTGCCAGCAAGTGTTGACGCAGTAATTCGGTTTCCGCAGGCAAGATGACATTTGCGGTTTCTTTACGCATTTTGTCTTTGACTAACGGAACAGCTACACCTGGAAGGTAGCTTCCAAAAGACTGGAAACCTTGTAGTAAGGTTTGATCCATCGAGCTGAAAAACCTGGGAATTCCCTGCACATCGAGAATATGTATTAACTGATCAACTGCGCGTCCAGAAGATTGGCTGCGAAAGGCCTGGTCAGTCAACTGTGTCAGTGTGGCTTTGTCCTGCGGGTGTTGGAGCATGCGATCCAACTCCGCCTGTTGGCGACTCTCTGCCGGTGTTTGCAGTTGGGCGGCTCGTGCTTGAATTATTCGAGCCGCATCAATCGCCCGCCGAGCTACTGTTTCAAGCACGTCTTTTTGATTATCAAGTATGGAAGTGCTCACCGGTAACATCCTGTCGCTGGCTGTCGAAGCTTGTCCAGATTCGAGCGGCCATTTTGAGTTCGTTGGTAATTGTTCACTGGCTACTTGGGTCGCACCGAGAGACTCGTTACGACGATCCAACATTGATCACCCAGCAAGCGAGCATATTCGCTGGTCAATGGGACAACCTCGCCTGCGAAATTGTCGAAAAAGAAGATTGGCCGAATCGTCTTTAATGGATCTCGCACTTTCTTCAAAGGAACTTCGAAACCGTCCAGTGTAAAAAAACGCACTTTTTGTAACTCGATGGACCTCGGCTTACCTCCTACGGGAAATTCGATGGCACCTGCTGAGTCGACTGTAACACCTTTGCCTTCCGACAGTGCATCAACCAGAACGACGAGTCGCGATTGGGAAGAATCCAGTTTGCCACGAACCAAATAGCGCATCAATGGCAATTCGTTTAACTTAAGTGCTTGTGCTGGTCCGTAAACTGGGCTAACGAAAATCATGGCAATGACGAATGCCGTGTGCACAAACAGTCTTTTAAGGGTTAACATCTGGCGTGGACCAATTGTTGTGCCGATCAATCGATCGATGCAAATTTTTGCCGCATCTCGGTCTCTTTGGCGCTGCGTCGACCGATCAATTGTGAGCGGAATTAAAGGCACGAATTAACTTGGCGAACATGTTGAAGAATCGAACATGACCCTTTATCCGATTGTAGCAAGTGCGCGGAATCAATACACATGCCTTCTGCACCTAGATTCGAATGGGTGGCTTAGTGCGAGCCACATCGGCACGTGAGAAAGCTGGTAAGAATACAGTCGGCGAGCATACAGGTGGAGCTACGAAGCGAAAGGTGGTATATAGTCACGTAGAACTTTGCGATAGAGTTGCGCCGTTTTTCGTGACATTTCTACATCACTGAACCGACTGCGATGACGTGCCAAGGCTCGCTGGCTCATGTCTGCCCAAGTTTGACGGCTAGAGATTAGTTGCGTGATCTTGTCGGCTAAATCCTTGGCATTGCGTGGCTCTGCCAGCCACCCTTCTCGACCATCGCGAACTACTTCAGGAGTTCCCTCCACGCGAGTCGCGACCACTGGCACGCCAGCCGCTAGTGCTTCGAGTACGACCATGGGCATTCCCTCGCCGAACAGGCTGGGCAGGACCAGGGCATCCAGGCACCGTACCGCTGAAGGGACGTCTGAAGTAAATCCCTTCCACTGAACGGAATCGTTCAATTGCAGGTTCTCAATTTGTCTCAGGATTTGACTTTCGTACTCTTGGCTTTCGAATCCACCGATTAAATCCAATGTAACCGGACGATTCTCCCTGCGCAGCTCCTGCATAGCCTGTAGAGCGATCTCAATTCCCTTGCGTGGTCGCATGAGCGCAAGAATCCCCAATCGCCATGTTGTCTGCGTCAATCGACTCGACGGCTCAATCGGCTCGATCGGTTGGACTCCGTTCGGAATGCACACTAATCGCTGTCGTGAGATGCCACGCGCCAGCATTTCACGACGCAGGCTCCTGCTGACTGTGACCAAACAACGGCAATTTCGAATGGCAAAACGTTCGACGTAGTCATTTATGCGATTGATCATTCCTCGTGTGCTATCGCGAGCAGTTGGACTGTGCACGTGGTAGATCCACGGTACTCCGGCGCGACGAGCTGTGAGTGACGCGATTAACGCAGTTCGCGGCGTGTGAGCGTGCAGTAACTCGATGCGTGAAGAATGTACAAGTTTCACTAAGTGTCGAATCAGCTTCAAATCGAATCGACCCCGCATAGGTGTGGCGCGGACGATGTCGTCCGGCCAGCCACAATGCTGTCGGAACTTGCCAGGGTTCACACAAGCGAAGTATGGTGAAAAACCGTACTTGGGCAAACCGATCCCCAAAAGTTGCTGAACGCGTTCTGCCCCAGAAAAGTGTTCGCCATTAATGATATGCAACATTCTCGTTGCACGAATCGATACAGGCTCGCGCACCGACGGCTTCGAGCCAGCGACAGCAGCAGCGCTGGTCCCCAATAATGTCGGAACGGGTTGTAAAGTTACAAAACTGTCTTGAAAAGTTGCCGACATTTCCACAATACGTTGGATAGATTTTGTTTATGTTTTGACTCAGTCGCACGTAAAGTACTCGCACGAGCTGGTAAGCACCGAATCGATGCAGTCTGCGGCTCCTTCCAAACATAGGTCACGAATAAGGGAGGCTGATTAATAAAATCAACTAGTGCTGGAATAAGCCGGAGTGCGTTAGCATCCGGTTTCCTTGATTTCACTGGGGAAAAACGGACGCTAACGCGCTCCGGCTGATCGAAACGCCTGATCGAAATGCCGATCGAAAGTGGCATTGTCGGTCGTAGTGGTTGTGATTCTGAGAGTAATAGTCTTGCTGTAGGAATCGATTGTAGGGGCGAACATTGGCAACTTTCACTTGACATCAGTCGATCCTTGTAATTAATTTGAATGAGTGGGGGTAGGTAAGCGACGCAAGTGAGGTTGCCTATGAACAGCGAACCGTCTGGAGCCACGTTAGAACGATATTTTTCGGGCATCAGCGAGCATGTGTTTTTTACACAGCTTGGCGTAGCCGATACCCGTCTGGTGGATTACATCAGCCATCTGTTAGTGGAGTTCACGCGTACCGATTCGATTTATCGAGTCCGTCACATCGATGGCAGCCGGGCTACTGAAGTTGTGGCGATGGCGGCTGAAGCTGAAAAACGAATCGGCGAAGCTCGTCGCGAAGTTCACAGACACATAGGGGACTACACACTTTTCTGGACTGGTGTGTTCCCGGAAGCTTTTCGCAATTCTGAAAGCGAAGAAAAAAGCGATCAGTTCATCGCGTTTTGCGCTCATGGCAAACGCTCGTACAAAATCGCCAGTCGCATTGAATCCGACAGTCCCAGAGCATCCAGCGATCTGCTGGAACGTCTAAGCCAGAACTTTGAGTTGTGCGCCTACGGCTTACGAGAAATCCGCCGCGAGTGGGAACATCGTGACGATCAGGGCGAAGGGCCAGCTCCGATCCTGCTTATGTGAAAAGCTGAGAATGTGAGCCACTAAGGTTCGACCTTCGAGCCAAGTACATCTAAAAATTGACGTATCCATGCTGGGTGAGCGGGCCACGCGGCGGCTGTAACCAAATTGCCGTCTGTGTGTGCCGAATCAAAAGCAGCCGATGGTGCCACATAGCTTGCTCCCGCAGCGGCAATTTCCGGTGCTACCGCCGGATAGCAACTGCATTGCTTACCCGCAAGAACTCCTGCAGCAGCAAGAATCTGAGGTCCATGGCAAATCGCGGCGATGGGTTTATTCGCCGTCGCAAACTGCTTGACTAGCTGCAGCACTTGGGAGTTCAATCGCAAGTACTCAGGTGCGCGACCGCCCGGTATTACCAACGCATCAAATTCCGCGCTATCAACCGCCGACCAATCGGCGGTTAGACGAAAACGATGGCCAGGCTTCTCGGAATACGTTTGATGTCCTTCGAAATCGTGGATTGCTGTCGCGACAAATTCACCTCCCTTCTTGTCTGGACAAACCGCGTCACAACGGTGTCCTACCATCGATAACATCTGGAATGGTACCATGATTTCGTAATCTTCGACAAAGTCACCTACTAGAAACAGAATCTTCTTCGCAACCATGTTATTACTTCGCTGAAAAAAATGAACAGGCAATTCCTGCGTCTGCTGCGCAATACTGACTTTACCTAGCCGATTAGAACCTACGAGTTAAGGAGCCTGCAATTATCCCTGCTCGAGTTCCATGTACGTCTACAGAAAAGTTAGATTTCCGGCTCGATCCCGAGCTTCTGAAGTTGTGCGATTAAGCGTTCGTTTTGGAGTTCTGCGGCTTCTGCTCTTGATTTCTCAGCTTCAGCTCTTGATTTCTCAGCATCTGCTCTCGATTTCTCGGCATCAGTTTTTTCTTTTTCAAGCACTGTATTTTCATTGCCTGTTAACAGTAATTCACCATCGGTGCTTGCCCAGCGTAGCCACGTCGCTTCAAGTCCTTCAAAGGTGCCCGGCCACAACGTAACTCCCAACCCTATCGAATCGAGGTAAGTGTAATCGTTCGATTGTAACTGGTACTTCCTTCCGTCCAGACGAAAGACTCGTAGAACTCGACCATCGATTCTCATATCCGGGTCAAAGATTACGTAAAAGGGAATTCCAATTTGAGCGTAGCCTTTGAGTTTGATCGAATCCTCACCTCCTTCTAGATTCGAAACGATCTCAATGACTACATCAGGTGCTTTACCGTACTCCCAAACGAAGTACGATCGGTTTTCTTTTGGGAACGGATCCTTTGGAACCTCAACACCCTTGCTGACAAGCATATCGGGTACAAAGGGTGGCTTCTTGACTGCATAAAACAGTCCCACATTAGTCATTGCTACAAAAGGTTCGTCGGGCTTCCATGAATTGTAGAGCGAATCGGCTAGAAGACGTTGTTGCTTTTCCGAAAAGATGTTGTCCACAGGCGTGTCATCCTCGGTAACAATGTGATCGATGTTCGGACGCAGCTGCTTGGGCAATATGCCGAGCTCAGGCGTTGGTTGAACTAATTCGGACGGTGCTTCTGTGGACATGTTTTTTGCTCCTCGCTCAATATTTTAGCACCAAATGTGTGCTATTCGCACTAGTGCTTTGCCACAGCTAAGAATTTAGAGGTCGCGGCAACAGGAGAACGAGGTTCCAACTAAGCCGCCGCTCGATTGACTCAGCAGAAGCTTCGCACCCTGGATCCCTAAAAATAAGCTGTAATATTCGCGTTTGGGCGCCTCGCTGGTAATATCACGTCGCCTTAACGGGGCGAATTCCTCAGCTCTTCTACAACGACTTAGTTGCTCCAGCATGATCGAAAGTGGTGCTGGCCAATTAGTGAGAAGTATCTTGATTTCTAGAATGGTTGAGGCTGGCCTCCAAAACGCAATGCCTGCGAACTTTACGGACCAATAATCGCAGTGAATCTGTGCGTACTTCTTCACCTCCCGTAGGTTTATTACCGAGTTGCTCGGTTACCCACGCGTTCACATTCGTGGCTGATGAAGCACTTCTCAAGTCGATTCCGGTCATGTCTCGCAAACGCGTCAGTGAGACGCCGCCCCCTACTACCCAGCCGTCACCTGAGCGCACCACATGGATGGGCAACTGATCGTATTCGTCTTGAATATCTCCTATCAATTCTTCAACGATATCTTCCAAGGTAATCAGTCCAACTACCTGTGCTCGATCATCACGCACCAAAGCGATGTGCGTATGTTCACGCAAAAGTTTTTCCATCGCTTCAGAAAGCGGAATGGATGCTGGCATACTCGGAATGGATCGTAGAATGGCGCGCAGCGTCGGTGCCTGAGGGCTGACCCGCAGGATTGCCACAATATCCTTGAACGTTACATAACCGATAATCGACTGTGGGTCTCCCATTTTCTCAGTGACAGGAAAGCGTGTGTGCAGATCGAGGTGGGCTGTGATCAAACACTGAGCCAGCGTGTCGTCGATGAACAACATGCGGATATGTTCGGCAGGGAGAATGACCTCGTGCAGTTGCCGATTGGCCATCCGCGCAGCGCCCAGAATGATATTTTCTTCGCGAGCCCCGATCAATCTCGACGTACGAGCCAAACCGGCAATGGCCCGCAATTCTTGCAGTTCAATCGCTTCCGCCTTGGCGTTAGCGTGCGGTTGTGGTCGCCACACGCGCTCGCTCAAGTCCATCAGTCGAGAGGCTGACCACTCCAGTAGCCAGACGACCGGCCATGCACTCAAAGCAAAAAAGAGCATCAGCGGGGACAGTTTCATACAGACCCACTCTTTGTTGCGCAGCGCGAATAGCTTGGGTACTAGTTCACCAATTACGATCGTGAAGGCAGTAAGCGGAACAACGACAATTAGAATCGCCACAACGCTGGCCAAGGCAGAACTCAATCCAAGATGCTGCAGGCTGGGTGCAATATCATCTAGTGCACTAGCACCTCCGGTGGCACCGGCGATCAAGCCGACTAAGGTAATTCCAAGCTGTACAACAGCCAAACTCTTTTCGATATCCTCTTTCATGCGCAGTGCTGATGCGGCACCCGCACGTCCTTCGTTCGCCCACACTTGTAGCCTCGAGACGCTGACCGAAGCCAACGCGATTTCATAGGCCGCAAAGACTCCATTGACGAAGATCATTAGGAGAATGACGATTGCTTCCGAGCTTTCCATTGTGAATGGTACACCTAACTCAACGAGGAGATGTAAATAGAGTGAATTTCGATGGTATCATTTTCGGAGACGCGAAAGCTATTGTAGAGTTTCGACCTGTGACGTGGCTTGGCATGCAAGGAATTGCCGGAATTGCCAGCAAGCATCAATTTCTGCTGCTGGAATCCCGCAGCGAGTCCAGCCGTTGCTGTGCTTGATCAACAAAGGGTTTCATGTCTTGATTTCCGCGGTACAGATTGACGATGCTTTCCCAGATTCTTTTAGCTTCTAACGTGCCACCCTGTGCGTAGGAGGCGTCTGCATCTTTTAGTTGTGAGGTGAGGAATTCTTGCAGTCCAGTGGGGTTTTGGGAGGATGCCTCGATCAATTGAATTTGGCGGCGAGCCAGATTGATGACTGGTCTTGCGTCCGGCACTTCGCCAAACAGATCGATGATGCTTCGATATTTGTCCAGCGCGGTCGCCCGATCACCAAACTGTTCAAACTCACTTGCTTTGAGGTAGAGCTGCTCTACTTCTGAATGTTTGCCATTCAGTCGTACATTGCGTTCCATTTTCCGCTCTGCGACGCGCATGTCAATGATTTCCATGCGCTCGCTCACCCATTGCTGATTCTCAGGGGTCGGGTAATTGGCGGCTAGGTCTTCGAGAAAGCCGCGTGCACTTTGCCAATCCAAAGAATCGCCGTTTGCCAAAAGATGTTCGATACGCTCGCGCAATGTCTGTTCGCTCAATGGCAACAGCAACCACACGATGATTCCGATACAGGCAGCTAGACAAGTGAGTAATACCCAAGCTCGTTCGAAGAATGGAGTGTCCGCTCGCTTTTTTCTTTTCTTGGCCTTACTTCCCAAAACCCGTTCCGCTTCATCCCGATTTGCTTTTAATTGCAATGGACTGAATCCTGAGGTGGCATGCTGTAGAACGCCAACTCCCTGTATTTGGCGGCGCCGAGCCTCTTTGAACGCCAACTGTACAGCGGCAGCGCCAAAAGGGCGTTGCCGAGGGTCTTTGGCCAGCAGTTGTTCAACGATGGCACTCAACCATATTGGACAATCGTAGACCGTGGCCGACACGCAGGGAGCCGGTTCCGTGCGAATCAAACGAATTAATTGGTCCATGCGATCAGCCGAGAAAGGAGGCTTGCCGGTCAGCATGAAATATAACACTGCGCCCAAACCGTAAAGATCGGTTTTCTCATCGGGCTTAAGTCCACTATCAAATTGCTCAGGAGCGCAGAACATGGCTGCGTGCAATTGTGGTGGTGCATTTCCCAGCGCCGAGGCAATTGAATGCCGCCGCCAGTCGGCGATTTTTGGGGTCGAACCGTCATTGGCTATCAAGATCTTGTCGGGCCGTAGGCGTGCATGAATCCAACCCATTTGATGCGCGTATTGCAAAGCCTCGGCTAAGGCTTGGCCATACTCCTGAGCTGATTCCCATGACACGTTGCCACGTTTGCGAACGATCGTGTCAAGCGATTCGCCGTCGATCAATTCGTAGGCCAAGTATGCATTGCGTGTGTCGAAACCTCCGCCGTAACATCGTACGATGCCCTGATGTCGCAACTGCTTGAGCTGTTCGAGCTGCTTTGCAAAATCGCTGCGACTTTCGGGTGTCAGCCCCATGGGAATGGAAAAGACTCGAATCACCGCCAGCTTGCGTTGCTCGATATGCACTGCACGAAATAACTGTCCCGAAGAACTCCGCTGGCTGAGCGGGGCCTCTAGAGCGAAGGGGCCAATTCGAGATTGTGGTGGCATCGACAGTTTACTTATCTAACAAGCAATTCAAATCCTCGCCTACGTGCTTACGGTTCGCCTTTGGCGATACAAACATTAAGTGACCGATTTGGAATGGTTGGTGTGGTACGTCCTGAGTCCGCGAAGGACGTGTGACACGAGCACTTGTAGGAGTGGTGTTTACCGAAAAGTGTCTACAATTTTGCTCATTCCATGATAAGCGCAAACTGGATCATCGCAATCAACCGGCATACACTATGTCCTATTCCAAGCGTGTCGAATAGTGCGACATCCTCACAGTCGAGATATAGACGAATTTCGAAAACAACCTTCGAGGCCGTTTGGATCAGGTACCGGAGTCTTTCGGCTCGACTACTTGGACAGCACCACTTTCGATCATCCGCAACTCGTCAGCTTCCGGTTTTAGTCGCGAAAACAAGAATGCTAACGCACTCCAGCGAATTGTTCTCTCACAAGCCTTTCACTTGATCGAATGTGCCGCTGCCCAACTAATCACCATTTTTACAATCGAGTTTACGCGAGTATGGCAAGCGTGCAAATAGAACAACGTAATTCCGGAGTCAGCGAACGATTGGTGTCGCTGGATCAGTTTCGCGGCTACACCGTCGCTGGCATGTTCTTGGTGAACTACTTCAGTCACAGCAATGTGTGCCCTCAGATCTTGCGGCATTCGCACGATTATTGCAGCTATGCGGATACGATCATGCCGCACTTTTTGTTTGCAGTAGGATTCTCGATGCGTTTGACATTTGGCAGGCGCATGCAGACGCACGGTTCGGCAACCGCTTACTGGCGTATGGTGCGCAGGTTGCTTGGTTTGGTGTTGGTATCCCTCGTCGTATATAATGTCGGCCCGCGCGCTGCGAATTGGGAGCAATTCTCGGCCCTTGGTTTTTGGGGTGCGATTGCCGACCCGCTTAAGCGTGATTGGTTTCAAACGCTGATGCATATCGCTGTCACAAGTTTGTGGATCTTGCCCGTAGTGCATCTTTCAGGACGCGCACGAACAATGTGGATGGTCGTGTCCGCTTGTTTACACCTCGTACTTTCATATTGGTTCAACTTTGATTGGGTGAATACCAACCCCAACGGTATCGACGGTGGACCGCTTGGATTTCTAACTTGGACGATTCCAGCCATTTTGGGAACGCTGACCTGCGATGCTTTTGTTCCGAACAATTCCGCTTCGAAGCCCAGAATCGGCCGCGCCGTTGTTGTGAGTTTTTTACTGATGTTACTGGGCTACGTTTTTTCGTGCGGCACGCGGCTGTACGACGTGCCTGAAGATCGCATAACCACATTGAGCGAATTCAAGCTGGCGAGCGATCCCGTCTGGCCGAATATGGAACGCGTCAACGAGAAGCTGGCAAGTGGAGATTGGCAATCGATGTTGGCCGAGCCTCCTTTCGTGCCGCCTCCCATGCACGGAATGAAAGATGTCAAGGCAAGCGATTATCGCAAATGGAATTACTGGATGATGAGCCAGCGCGGGGGAACAATTTCGTATTTGACTTTTTCAGCCGGATTTTCGCTCTTGGTCTACGTCGTGTTCTACGTCCTGGGTGATATTTGGAAACTGCAAGTTCCACTTTTCAGAACGTTTGGGAAAAATGCGTTACTCGGGTATGTATTACACAGTATGGTCGGCAGTGCGGTTGAACCATTTGTTCCTAAAGACGCTCCCGCGTGGTACGCCTATAGCGCCTTGGGAGTTTACTTCTTGATCAATTGGTTGATCTTGAGAAGCTTTGAAAAACAGGGCATTTTTCCGCGAGTATAAATTGGTTTGCAACCACGGCGTTTTTGACTGGTCGCCACATTCCTTCGCTGGCGTGCGCGGGATGCTTGAATCCCTAAAAATCATGCTATGACAGAGCAGTAGTTGCACGAGTGCTTGGACGTCCGCTGGATGTCGAGTATCTTGATTCGACGTTTATCAGCCAGATGTGTAATGCTTTCAAGTTTCCAGTCGTGTTGTATCGCAAGTAAGAAGAGCTAACTATGACAACATCCTCGCGTCCAGTCGCGTTGATAACCGGTTCAGCTACGGGGGTAGGCCGAGCATGTGCGATCCGTTTTGCCAAATTGGGCTACGACTTGGTAGTTAATTACTCGCGTAGTGACACGGACGCTCACGAAACAGTTCGGCTTGTTCAATCGGTGGGAGTGCGGTCGCTGCTGATCCAAGCTGACGTTGCGGACGAAGCTGCTGTGCGGAGTATGATTGCTGAGGTGGAACGAGAGTATGGTCGCTTGGATGTACTGGTCAATAATGCAGCTACCACAAACTTTATTCCACATGTTGACTTGGATTCGATGACCGAAGACAAATGGGATCGCATTCTTGGCGTCAATCTCAAAGGTCCGTTCTTTTGTGTCAAGCACGCTGCCTCGCTGCTGCGATCGGGAGAAGGTGGCGCTGTGGTAAATGTCAGCTCCGTGGCTGGCATAGCTGGATTGGGGTCCTGCATTGCCTATTGTGCCAGCAAAGCCGGTCTCAATACGATGACCAAATCTTTGGCGCGGGTAATGGCGCCAAAAGTGCGAGTAAATGCGGTTTGCCCAGGCCCTATCGATTCGCGATGGATTCGAGAGGGGAACAAAGACTGGGATCTAGCAAAGATGACTGCGGACTATCCTATTCCGCGTCCCTCTCAGCCCGACGATATTGCCGACGCCGTAGTGTTCTTGGCGACTGGTACTTCGATGATCACTGGCCAATTAATGGTCATTGATGGCGGACGAACGATGTGACCGCCCACAGGAGTGCATTTTCAAACTGGCGGGCTGCTGAATTATTCGCCGGCATTGGTGGATTCTCAGCCGCGTGGCCCGAGGTTGACGTAACCTTGGCCATGGACATCAACCAAAATGCTGCCGAAGTCTATCGTAGAAACTTTCAGCACACATTGTGCGTTCGCGAAATTGAATCGATTTCCTTTGAGGAGCTAGTAAACCTTGATGTGAATCTTTGGTGGCTGTCGCCTCCTTGCCAGCCTTATACCCGTCGCGGAAACTCTAGAGGGCATCTCGACCCACGTGCCAAGTCGTTGATCCATCTGATTGAGTCGATCCCAATCTGCCAACCACAAGCGATTGCGTTGGAAAATGTGGTAGGTTTCGAGCAATCGAAAGTTTATGTCTGGTTGCGAAGTGCTCTCGACCAACTAGCTTATCATGTGCTGGAAAGGCATTTGTGTCCGTCGGAGATGGGCTGGCCCAACCGTCGTCCGCGATTCTATTTGCTTGCATGTCAAGATAAGCTAATCGGCTGGCAATCGCTGCCAGATTATGCTCTAAAGATTAGCAATGTGCTGAACAATTCGAACGTAGTCGATGATCTGGGGGTCTTGCGCGTGCCGGACAGGGTGCTTCGGCAATGGGAACCTGCGATGCATCGAGTTCGCTGGTGTGATGCCGAACCAACAGCTTGTTTTACGTCCAGTTATGGAAGATCCATTGTTCATTCGGGCTCATATTTAGTGGAAGGATCTAGCTTGCGGCGATTTGCTCCGCGTGAAGTGGCTGGCTTGTTGGGTTTTCCCACCGATTTTGTCCTCGATGCGTGCGAGGGAGCCGATACACTGAATTGCTCTCAAGCGAGCTTCGTTTCCGAAAGATTTCGTCAACAATGGCGATTGCTTGGGAACAGCCTCTCTTTGCCCTCAGTGCGTTACGTACTTAGTCACCTACCCCAAGGGCCAAGTATGAGGATTCCTTGGGCAGTTAGCTGATTTGAGGCTCGGTTTGGCAACTGCCTTTGGCAGGGTTTGGATAATGTGAAGTGTTCCGGAACTCGGCAGTTGCAACTTGTTACCGGATACTCAATATTGATGATCGGGAGTCGAAGCTTACAATGCTCGAGCAAACGAAGCAACCATGAAATCACCTCAAAGCAACTCACGCATTGGAGTTTACACTGGTTCATTCGATCCAGTTACACTTGGTCACTTGCACATTATCCAGCGCGCGGCCAAATTATTTGATCGAGTCATCGTTGGCGTCGGCTTTAATGCTGAGAAAAAGCCGTTGTTCTCCCCTGACGAACGAGTTGAGTTGCTGGGGAAAGTCACGCAGAATCTTGACAATGTGGAGATCAAGACGTTTGATGGTCTGGCAGTTACATTTGTGCGCCAATGCCAATCGAGAGTCATGATACGCGGCGTCCGCCCGCTGACCGATATCGCTGGCGAATTTACGATGATGATGGCGAACCGCCAATTGGACTTGGAGATAGAGACTGTGTTCTTGATGGCCGACGAGGAATACGCTCACGTTTCCAGTTCGTTGATCAAGCAAATTGTGTCGTTTTCAAACGACAAGATGCTCGCTAGATTCGTGCCCAAGGAAATCATCAAGCCGCTTCGAAAAAAAATGTCGGCGATGTTTCCAACCGCATGAACTCGGATGCACAATCAAACGGCCCGGATGATTTAATCGCCTGGTCTCAGCGCGAGAGTAAGGTCCTGGCTCGAGCGGCGTTGAGGCCACACGACCCGACGTATGGGCCAGTGTTTGTGCGCGGCAAAGGCTCCAGATTATGGGATGCGGACGGCCGCGATTATATCGACCTGACTTGCGGTTATTCGGCAAACAATTTTGGTCACGCATTCGAACCGCTCGTCAACGCTGCAAACCAGTACATGCAGCAGTTGGGGCATTTGACCCAACAACCACATCCCAATCGTAGTCTGCTGGCTGACCAGCTACTGAAGATCTGTGGCTTCGAGCAGAGTGGAAAGGTGCTGTTTAATGTCACGGGTGCTAGAGCGGTCGAGTCTGCTTGGAAGGCGGCAGTCAGTTTTCGGCCTGGCAAGATCCTCTCGCTGAGCAATGCCTTTCATGGCCGCAGTTTGGCGACCAGCCATTTGAGTGCAACAACACGTGCGGCCAACAATGTCATCGATCCATCTCAAGTGGAACAAGTGACCAGCGCGCACTTTGCCTACTGTGCA
>CAZVBC010000069.1:0-23492 GCA_964625155.1 uncultured Pirellulaceae bacterium | reverse complement strand
TACTCGATTATTCGGGCAAATCCGATCGTCAACTCTGCCGACTCTTCCTCTCGATGATGGAAAAGATGAACATCCGCCTGAAATCATTCGGCGACGCACAATCGCCGCTGGCAGAAGTGTGACGTAGTTTACCAACACCTGACAACAAATTTAGCAGGAATTTTTCCCACGGGGCTGCAAGTAATTGGCAAGGTAGACGATCAAGAGGGCTAAACTTGCAAGGCATGTTGAAATTGAATAGTCATCCTCGGTTGCAGCGCTCCAATCCGTTGTGAAAATTGAACTCGCGACTTTTCGTAGCCACGACTATGGGCTAACGTACGAGTGTTATTGAATTGAGGATCACGCAGTCACCTGCGACGACCGAAACGTCAGTACTACCGCAACCAGGACAATCAAATCGAAGCTCGTCGCGCCGATAGTGCTCAGCACAGGCTCGACATTGGAATTCTACGCCAATCGAATTGATCGTCAGAACCGCATCTTTCGCGACCGTTCCCTGCTTGAATCGTTCGAACGCTTCACGCAAGAGCACGGGCTCGACACCTGCCAATAATCCAATGTCAAGTGAGATCTCGTGCACCTCACCGCCACTCTGCGCGCTGACTAATTGCTCAACTTGTTGCAGTAAACTGGCGATCAATGAACTTTCATGCAAGCGTCAAACTCCCAGATATCAGGTACTGCGTCGGCATAATTCTTGAGCCAATTCGTTGGCCAGACGGTGTGCGGCAGTGCTTACGGCAGGGGACAGAGGTTGATATGGCAGCAACTCCACGTGATCAGGGTCGATCGTGATTCCGCACAGCCACACCGCATTAGGCAATAACTTAAGTGAATCAGCAAGATTCAGCACGTCCAACAGCCCAAGATCGTGTGTACCGATGAAGTCTACGTTTCGCAAACGGCGATCAATCGCATGACATGCAGGCCAGCCGAAACGAAGAATTTGACCAACCATATCTAATTTTTTGCAAGCATCGACAACAATCAATTTGTCGATGCCATCGAGATGATCCAGCAGTTGCGTGGGTGAACCAAGTTTTTGAATGTCAATATTGTTCGAGTTATCGGCTTGCGAATTGAATTTAAGAATGGCGAGTTGTTCGCAGACAAACCAACCCACATGATCGTCGCCATATGGACTTCCTAACCCAGCCACGAGAAGTCGAGGGTGTAATTGGCAGTCTTGGTCTTGCGGCGAATTGGCGTCCGGTAAGTGAACCATCGTCAAGACCGGTTCCAAGTGATGCGCAGAAAGTGAGTCGAGCAACTGATGCACGGATCGTAGTTGCGAATAATTTTTTCGCAGGAGCGCGCGATTACATCGTCTGCTTGAGTCATGACCTGTGGTAACCACTGAGCTAAATCTCTTTCGATTTGCCCCTGATTCTGCGATGTCGGAGGGACGATTTTTGCGTAATCAACCATTCCATTTTGGTCACATCGAATACGATGATATAACAACCCACGTGGAGCTTCCGTTGCCGCACAACCTTCACCTGGCCCACGCTGCACCAACACTGATGGATGCGAAGGGACAACATAGTCTCGTAAAATGGTCAAAGCTTCGTCGTAAGCATGAATCAACTCCAGGCCACGCGCGATGATCATGCGAAACGGATTACGACACGGGGCTGTCCAACCGACGCGGTCGGCTGTGAGTTTAGCAACCGGAGATAGCTGGTCAAAACATAGATTGATTCTGGCTAGCGGGCCGACGCAATATGTTGATTGTTCCTTGTTCGAATCGCACTGAGCAGTCGCAGGCGAATTGACCAGCGCGCTATGGAGGGCGGTGGAATGTGGTACTTGATACTCGGCAAAGGCACTTTCGTAGTCGTCTACCGACCAACGCTGACCCAAACTAGAGTGAATATCACCCTCATTCATAGGATACTCATCGCTATGCACCACGGAGACAAACTGGTAGTTCACTTCAAATTCTGGAAAATCGAAGGAAGCTACCCAAAGCGTCGCGTCGATCGCGGCCTGCAGCCCCCATTCAAAATGGGAAATCAGGTTCTGTAACTCGTCGCGGCGTGGCAAGCGGTGAAATCCTCCAAGCGTGACGTTTATAGGATGAATCGCTCGGCCGCCAAGGACAGCCAATAGGTCATTACCGTATTTCTTGAGCTTTAAACCTCGACGTATTTGGTCGGGGTACTGCTCTGCTGCCTGCAAACCACTTGCACAGCCAAGAAAATCTGGGGCATGCAGCAAGTGCATGTGCAAGCCATGACTCTCGATCCACTCGCCGCAATACAACAAACGACGCAAGCGGCGAATTTCCGGAGTGATCGACACGCCTAATGCCCGCTCGATAGCATGAACGGCACTCATTTGGTAGGCGACCGGACAAATGCCACAAATACGCGCGACGATATCCGGAACTTCGTGAGGGTCGCGTCCCCGCAAGAAAGCTTCAAAAAACCGAGGTGGTTCGTAAATGCGCAGTTCGACTCGCTGCACCTCTTCTCCGTGCATTTGTACGAACATCCCACCCTCGCCTTCGACTCGCGATAGTGCAGACACTTTGATAGTGCGCGTGGTATCGGTCATTGCCCTTTCTCCGGCATGGTCGACAACCGCTCGCTTTCTTGGCGAAATTCGGGCGCGTACGCGTTAAACAAGCGGAGCTGGTGCACAATGGTGTTGTTCGATTTCCCTTGTTTACCAAATTGGGCAGTCAAACTTTCCATATTAGCCTGCGTGCTTGGACCAAAACAACCATAACACCCGCGATCGTATGCCGGACAAATAGCTCCGCATCCAGATTGTGTTACCGGTCCCAAGCACGGCATGCTTCGCGCGACGAGGACGCAAACTGTTCCACGCCGTTTACAATCAAGGCACACAGCATGGTTGGGCGTTCGCGGCCGTTGTCCGTGTAATAATGCTCGTACAACTTCGAGTAACTGACGTTTGTCGATCGGACACCCGCGCAGTTCAAAGTCCACTGGCACGTGCTCAGCCACGGGAGTTGAAGTCGCCAGTGACTGAATGTAACTGGGATTAGCATAGACCGCGCGCAAGAATTCTTGATGATCGGCCCAGTTTCGCAACGCCTGAATGCCGCCGGCTGTTGCACAGGCACCGATAGTAATAAGAAAACGCGAATGTGAACGAATTTCGCGAATACGGATAGCATCTTCGGGAGTCGAAATAGAACCCTCCACCAAAGTCACGTCGTATGGGCCAGATTCCATACGATCGGTAGCTTCCAGAAAATGGACGATGTCCAGCCGCTCTCCTAGTGCCAATAACTCGTCCTCGCAGTCCAACAACGTCAATTGGCAACCGTCGCAACTAGCAAATTTAAAGACGGCCAAGCGAGGCTTGGTACGCAGCATCACAAATCCTCCGTGTGCAGAAACGCGGCCACTCGATCATAACGCAAAACCGGTCCATCCTTACAGACAAAGGCGGTGCCATATTGGCAGTGACCACAAAACCCTACAGCGCATTGCATATTTCTTTCCATCGACAACCAAATTTGATGTTCAGGAATGAACTTGGTCAAACAGCTTCGCGCCGTATAACGCATCATGACCTCGGGCCCACAAGTAAACACCATCGTGTGCTGAGCCCGAAACTGAATGCGATCGACCAACATTGGAACTACTCCAATTTGCCCTGACCATCCTTCCTCAAATCTGTCGACAGTCACCAGTACGTCTATTCCCTGCTGAGCCCAGCGGGTTAGTTCGTCGGGATACAATCGGGTCGACGGCGTCCGCGCACCGTACAAGAGAAAAACCTTTCCCAAGTCGGCTCGGTGCTGAATAGCCCACTCGATCGCCATCCGCAACGGCGCCAGGCCAATGCCTCCGGCAGCGATTACCAGATCATTACCAATCGCCTGATGAAGCGGCCAAGCAAAGCCAAACGGACCACGTAGGGCAATGTGCCCTCCCACACCTAGTTGCGCGATAGCTCGCGTTACGTTTCCTGCTGACCGAATCGTGTGCCACCAGATCTGTTGCTCTGGATCGTGACCACTGACACTGATTGCTGCCTCGCCAACTCCGGGAACATACAACATATTGAATTGACCGGGAGCACACACGTAATCGCGAGACGCATATTTATCAGTCAACCGCAATCCATAAGTTGCCACTTCGGGATAATCTGGAGTGACGGATACAATTTCAGCGGAATAGGCTGCCCAGGGATTCTTGTTGGGCTCCAACGGAATTCTACACCCTGAGCTCATGTTGCTTTCTCAGAAAGGACAGCCACCTCTTCAGTCAAATCAATTCCCACTGGACACCAGGTGATACATCGACCGCATCCAACGCAACCTGAGGAGCCGAATTGGTCATGCCACGATCCCAGTTTGTGCGTCAACCATTGTCGATACCGCGAGCGAATCGAATTCCGCACCGCACCGCCATGCATGTAGCTGAAGTCCAGATTGAAGCACGAATCCCAGCTTCTTTGCCGCTGAACGTGTTCGGCATCCAAATCTGCGACCTCAGTTACCGAACTGCAAAAGCAAGTTGGGCAGACCTGAGTACAGTTTGTGCAAGATAAACAGCGCTGTGCAACTACTTGCCAATGCGGATGCTGTAGATTCTGCATCAATATGTCACGAACTTCGTCTTTAGGTAGCTTTTTTTGTTGGCCGGTTGCACCCATGCGTTTTTCTTCGGCCTCACTCAGTTCATCGGGAGATGCATGGCGAGTCTCGATGCTCTGCAGTATCCGTTCAGCACGCTGGCTGGCTACCTCAACCACAAATCCTTCTGCTAATTCCGTTAAGGCTAAATCAAACCCCGAATTACAACGTGGGCCAGTTTGCATCGACTCGCAAAAACATGTGCTAGCCGACTGTGTGCAATTCACCGCCACGATGAACGCAGACTCTCGGCGGGCAGTGTAGATCGGATCTCGATAGCCTGATTGCATAAAGACTTTATCTTGAATCGCAATCGCAGCGATTTCACATGCACGAACCCCGATGAAAGCATATCTTGGTTCGTTTTCACCTGTCGCTGCGGATATTTGCCATCCTTCAGGAGTTTTGTCTGCGCGAGCAACATTGGCAACGGGTGGAAACAAATACTGTTTCCAAGAATGAGGCCCAACGACATAACCGAAGAGGGCCTCGTCGTCACGACGTGACAGTCGATAGGTTCCTGGCGATTGTATATCTGTCCAGCCACGAGGCAGATCCTGTACACCGGAGATTCGGTCGTAGCAAATCGCTCCTTGCTGAACCGTAGGCCCCACAGTAACAAATCCCTGTGAGCGTAGTTCTGCCAACAGACTATCGAATTGCGTTACGCTCATATATTGCGGATCAGCGTTCATCAATTCCGCCTCGGAGCAGAATCGGCCATGAACATATCCAAAAGCTGAAGGCGAGTTGCGAACAGTCGCTTTGATAAGGCAGTTGCCAACCAACGCATCAAGTAATAGCCACATTCATGGTCCGATTCGCACACCTCAGCCAACGCCTTACCTGAAAAACACAGTAGCTCGACGTCCCCTTGAGCAATCGCAGTCGCCGTCATTTGCGATTCCCCAACAACGCTCGACCACGCAAGCATTTCGCCAGGACCAATCGTCAAAAGCCTCGTACACCCTCGTCCTGGTAAGCACATTTCCAGAATCACGGCTCCTGACTGCACAACGTAAAAATGATCGTGATAATCACCTTCTCGAAACAAAACTGTGCCACTAGGCACGGTCTTCAACGTACCTAAACTCGCTAGACGCTGACGCACCTTCGTGGCTGCCTCGGAAAGGAAATTTCCTTCGTAAGCTGACTTAATCGATTCCATGCAACTGTTTATTTTCCTAAAGCTTGTTATTCGCTTGAGCTCTCAATTCAATCCGATATTGGAGCGTGCGATCATACACTGCCGGATCGCTTCCAAACTGACTTCTAATTAGATGCTAATTCGACTTACAATTGCAAGCGGCATTCCATTTGTTAGCCTCAGTGCATGTTTTGGAAAAGATTCTATATTCATGGACCAAGATTCGAGTAGGCAGCCAGCGATTCTATACTATGGATGTTTGGAAACATGTACGTTAAGCTTGATAAAGGTGTTAACTTAGGATGGCCGCCCTCATTTGAAAACTTGTTGTTTCAACGATCTGCTTAAATGCTGGTTTTTTTTCAATAACGACACATCAACAATCGGATACGTTCCCAGGCTTTGCCGGCTCTGCCTAGTAACGAACAACCTGTAGCAGCCAGCAAATAAGCGGATGGTTGATTGTCTTAGTTGACCATGATTGCGAAGAGGTCAACTCAACCCAACGTGAATCAAGATGTGCTCAACACAATATCGTGTCAAAGCGTAATTTCGCACAGCTCAAGTTTAAGCTGCTTGCAAAGTTTGCTCGAGACAAATCTCGGAGGATGGATCTTGGTCAGCGCTCGAAGTATGGCTGTGTTTCTGCTGCTTTCAGTCTCCTGGAATGCGAGAATTGCGTCAGCGGAGTTGTTGCAGGATGCGTTTCATCGCGTTCAAGGAGAATTTTGCGAGATTGTCACCGACCTTGATTTGGGCCCGGAATCGAAAGAATTGGCGAAGATATTCGATGCGGCTGTTCCGATTTGGTGCGAGATTTTTCAAGTGCCGCTCGACAAGGTTCGCGATTGGCGAGTAACGGTACATGTGATGGGTTCGCGGGAGCGATTTCTCACCGCCGGCATGTTGCCAAAGAGTATGCCGAATTTTCCACATGGGTTCCAATGGAAGAATGACATTTGGATTGTCGAACAACCGAGTGCCTATTACCGTCGCCATCTGCTGTTGCATGAAGGAACGCATTGGTTCATGACCTACCGATACGGCAGTGCTGGACCACCATGGTTGATGGAAGGAACTGCTGAATGGTTGGCAACACACCGCTGGATTGCGGATAAACTTGACTTAGGCTGGATACCGCGATCAAAAAGCGACGTTCCTTATTGGGGACGTATTGCAGTAATTCAAGACCAGTTGGCATCGGGGATTGCCCCATCTTTAGAGTCCATTCTACGTTACGATCCAGCGGCTCACCAAAATGTCGACGCCTATGCGTGGAGCTGGGCGGCCGTGTTGTTCATGCGATCCAATCCACATACACGCGAAGAGTTTGAAAGAATCTTAACTGGCGAAATCAAGCTGGACCAATCGCTCAATCGATTACTTTTCAATCGTCTGAGACTAAAGTGGCCGAACTTGCGCGCGCAGTGGTCGTCGTTTGTCTCTGATCTAGAATTCGGCCATGACCAGCGACAGACGATGTTGCAACTGAGCGCTGCAACCGAACCGCTGGAGCGCCTGCGTACTTGCGAGATATCAGCGCAAGCGAATTGGCAGGGAACAGGATACTCGGTTGCGGAAGGGGTGAAGTTGCGCATACAAGCCTCAGGCCAATTCACGCTCAAGAACGACCCCAAGCCATGGGTTAGCGAACCGACGGGCGTCACGATTGAATACTACCGCGGCCAACCGCTAGGGAAACTCATGTTGTGTGTGGCGGCTGCAGTTCCTCAAGAGCAAGAGGCTACGATTCCGCCCTATTCCGTTCCCGTCGGAGAGCTGGCTGAAATTCGTTTCTCCCGTTCAGGCGAGATTTTCTTCCGCGTTAACGAAGCAACTAGTCAACTGTTTGATAACACCGGGACGATTAAAGTCGAATTACAGCCAATAAAGTAAAGTGATTGTGGTTCAGTAAAGTTTCGACTGCGGCTTTTTTTGCCAAGTCTAGCGCACAGGTGCGGCGCATCGCCAAAAACGTTGACGAACAGAAACAATTACTATCCAATTGCAACTTAGTTGCCAAGGTCCGCATCGGCACTTGTGATGTTGCTCTTACTTTGCGTCTTGGCCCTTTTGCGTGAGTCAATGACCTGCATGCTGGCACGTCGAGACGGTCAAAAGAATTCGAACGCTATCGAGAAAGACTCCCCCATTTTACTTTACGACAGGGCGGGAGGGACTGCCAATCCGCGACACTGGCGCACTTCGACCAGGCTTGGGCCTTTCGTTTTATCGAACGTGGTCGTGTCCAATTAGGGACCAGCCGATGTGGCAAATCGTTGGATTAACATGACTGCGATCGAAACAAGGGCCAGCATCCCCACTGAGGCGGCGATGTTAGCTAGGAAAAATAGGCGTTGGTCAGCCGACTTGGCAGTTGGTGTCCAATCCAGTTCGCCATCTTGCTGAAGAACTTTAGTGAAGACACTACGCACAAACGCTTGGCGCCCCGACCCTTTGCCCGTAGCTCCAAAATAGCACCCGCCAAACAAGAACTGTTCGCCAGTAAGATGGCCAGCCACATTTGGATCAATTCCTAATCCTTCGGCAAGTGCGGCTCGCAAATTGGTCGCAAATGTTCCTCGGACGCGACAAAGCAGCATGAACAGGCGACTGTTATTTTCTTTCCGCAGTGCGCTTTCTTCACGAAAGAGAGTGTAAATCCAATCTTCAAAGACAGCGATGGCATTCTGTGCTACAGCATCCAGCCGTTCCTTTTCTGGGACCGCCCATAGATCACAACCTTTGCCAAATCGATTCTCGGAAGCTTGTTGGTGTGGAAGGCGTTTGATCAATTCCAGGAAGCCTTCCTCGCACTCCATCCCAGAGACAACTACCGTGTTCGGACATCGCACCTGCAATTGATCACGGAGCACTGCGAAATCGCGTTGTAATGCATGGGGTAATTGCGAACCAGCCGACTCGACCAATTCAAATGGTAATACTGTCACGATACCATTGATCGGACAAAGTGGCTGACGCTCCTTGCGAATCAAACCGCAAACGTGTCTCAGGCGGTTTTCGCAATCTAACGAATCTTGAGAAGTCAGCGTTCGTGATTTCGGCGTCGGAGTTGGCTCCACAAACTGCTGGCCTTCCTCTAAGAATAAGGTGCCACGATCGAGGTTGCGAAACGCATCGGAGGAGGACAAGGTTTGAGGCGAAGAGGATTCGGCTTGGAAAGCAGGATGATATGCGTCGATGGTCCCACCCATCATTGGTTCGGATAACGTACCAGAAGCAACTTTATTACTCGACTGCTCAGGCAGACTCAGTTCGCCGCCTCCAAATTTTGGCACCTGCGATAATCGTGAGACGCAGGAACAACCACTCAGGAATACAATTACTGCTTCAGGACTTGCGTAGAAACTGATCGGTGCTTTGCCCGTTTCAGGCAGATCGACTACCCATTCCAGTTTCGTTTGCTCGGCAATTGACCGAGTTTCGGACTTACCTGGTACTCCCAGCACAATAAATAGCGGCGTGCGGGAAAGGTAGATCCCTGTAGCAGCAGCGCGCTGTAGTCCATCTGACCAGATTTGATCGATATCCGGATACGGTGATTGCTCTTCGAGCAACAGGTATTTCACTAAGTAAAAGGTCAGAATGGGGATGATGATCAAAAATGGAATTGGGACCAAAATGTACCAAAACCACTCCATACCACTATTCTCATCGCCATGCAAAAAGTAACTGACGATGGCGGCAGTCCAATTGATCAACAGAAACAAGAGAGCCACGCCTGCCCATTTCGCCGGCAACGAAAGACCGGAAATCAAGCGCGCACCTGGCAACCACTTCGTCAACCAGTTGTATACGCCACGAATCGGCGCCGCAGCCGCATTGACAAGTTGAAAAAAAAAACATCGCAGACGCCCCCGAATACACTTCAGCCCGCGTTCAGATTTGAACCATAAAGAAAAATAAAGCACGCACATGCAATGGCGACGAGAATACAGCTCAACATTGCATACAGCAACAAGAGATTCTGGCCGTTCAGCGGTTTATTTGTGCCTTGTGTTAACACAGGATTCGAGATCGCCGGCCTACCTTGACGCAGGTGCAATTTTCTTACGACCTTATCACACCAGCGTTCAACGGTATCAGGCACGCGCAATCGATCGGCTGTTTGACGTGCGTACGACATGTTGGTGTTGGCATAAAACCCCCGAAATCCCAAGACCACTGCGATATAAAATACTTCTAGCGCGTTTTTACCTGGCAAAGCATCAGCGTCGTTGGCTCGTGTGAAAAATTCTTCGTGCGCATCGCGAGTTCCGAAGAATTTTTTTTCGAGGCAGTTATCTTTCCACCAACCACTCTCCCGCCATGGGATTTCAATCAAACGCGAGTCGATCCAAGCACAAATCGCGTATTTGCTCAGCTTCCACTCGTCAGTCGATCCTAATTTGGCCTCGGCCTCTTCAATCTTCCTGACCAGCGCATCACGAATTACAGCAGTTACTACGTTTTCGCCTCGCGCAATACGCGACTCAATATCCACAGCGGCAACAAAAATCGGATCGATCGCAGCAGCAAATTTCGGATGCATGAATATTCAACACTCGCTAAGAGCTTCAAAAACAATCCACCATGAAATAAACGAGTGCGCCGACAGTGTCCTTCGGCAAGATGTCAAAAATCTCTCTATTGCTACATTCTCTTTTTGGACGCGAATATGGCGAATTCCAATCCATACGCTTGCCCATTGACAGTTACGTGCAATCGCCGATTTCCTTCGAGGGAATCGAGATTGGAAATCTGTTCAGTACGCACTCGCATGCCCATTGTTTGGGAGACGCGCACTTGATTCCAGGGCTCTCCCTCCAATCGAATTTGGTAAAACACCCATTTTCCACCTCGATTGGACAGTGCTCGTGGCAATTGAGCATCCGGTCTCAGCTTGAGCCCCGGTTGCCGCAACGTCATATACTGTTCCACTTTATCGGATGCCCCCAAGATCCAGTCAATTCCGCCGCGTAGCAATTGACCACATTGCTCAACGCTGAAGTTAACCGGATTGACACCAAAATACCAATCCCATTCCGGCCCGAACCATTCCGGTTCCAGCGCCACGTGCATACCCTTGCCCGCACCAACAAAATAACGCTGAATACACTCATCGTCTTTAACTGAGTTGACCAGTTTGCGGATTTGCAAAATTACCGAACGAAAAATGCGGTCTAAATCATCGTGATCGTAACGAGGTAACTCTTCGATAGCCATCGTCGGACCAAAGATCGAACAACGTCCAACTATTGCGCACAGCGCAGTGTATGCGACAAAGGGGTGAACCCCGGTCGCATATACCAAACACGATAATTCTCCATAGGCTTCGTTCAACACATGTAGCAGCAGTATCTTTTCCAGGTCCCCTTCGATCTGAGTGGATAGCGTAATACCTTTGTCTCGAGCAATGCTGCTGAGAGTTTTGATTCGACTGCCAATAAAATTGCGAATTTCATTGAGTAAAGTATTTAAATCGCCCCAGGATTGAGTTGTTATGCAGGGTGGTATGTAATTCGGGTCGACTTGAAAAGCAGTATCATCGCTGGCCGCGCGAATTAGCCGCATGATGGGGATGACTTCAAAACCAGCCAAGTCCTCTGTGGAAAACAACACACGAGAATTCAACTGCAACAAGCCAATTTGCTGGCGATTGCCACCTGTGCTATGGTCGTCGAAGTCACGGCGTATTTCGGTGAAACGACTTAGTGCGTTCTCCGCACTGATGGACACGTTCGGACGCCCATCCGACATTACCGGCAACCCCAGATACACTGTCACCGGTTGGTTCCCGATAGCATTCATGTCCAGGCGCGATGCCAGTTCGACAGACAACACGTGATTGTGGGAATGCGATAGGACCGTTCCGTCACGCATTCTTGCTTTTAACCCAACGATGCGCAGGACCCCATTGGCAAGAGCGTCCGGGGCAATATCCATTTGGTAAACGCCGTAGCCGTACGGATGATCAAAGTGACTATTCAGTACAACGTTTTCGGCCCAGAAGCGATCGGATGCTTGGAAATGATGGGGTCTGAGGAACATCCCCTCCGACCAGTGCACCGGGGGATTCTGCATGGTTGGAATCGTGTGGGCTTGAGGAGAATGATGGGGAATATTCAACGCGTTGTTGGAGAGCTAATATCATAGCCATCGCTACATGTAGCGACAATGGCACTCGTCTGGCCACAGTTTCTATTAACTGCTATCCAACTACCGGAGCTGTTCCTTCTCTGTTCACCAACAGTCAATCGGCATCAACAGGTACAAGGACCTGCTCACCAACCAATCAATAGGAGTAGCCGCATGTCGAACCAACACGGCGGCAAAGCTGTTCAGCGATCATGGACCGAACAAGAGCAACCGACTAACAAATGGTATACGGTATCCCTGTTAGCCATCTCGTTAATCACCGCATTGGGATTGTATTTCTATTTCAAGCCTACTCAGCTCAGGCACGCAACTTTCTTTGCTAGTCTTACCTGCGCTGAATATGGCGATTACTTCCCGATGAGTCCTCGCTGGGGATCTTGGCGTCCTGACGACTTACAAGCGATCAGCAATCGCTGCGGCGAAGCAGGTCTCAAGCCTTGGGAACTGTTGAAGTTTGATGCAGCGTCTCCAGACGCAGTCGGTGGCGCCAACGTACAGAGCAAACAGCAATTTAATAGTGCTCTGACTAACATATCTTCGCTCAACAAATCCCGAATTGCTCCCGAACATACTGTCGTACTACAAATTCGCTGCCACGGATTAGTCGGCCAAAAGGATAGTACTTGGTCGTGTGGACTCCATCTGGGCGAGTCTGGCGACTCGAAAGAAGATATCCTCTGGATCGACGAGTTACTTGCTTCGCTCAGTCAGCTCAAAGCTAAAAACATCATTTTGCTAGCTGATATTTGCGACATCCGGCACCTGCCCGAGCGTGGGTTGGTCGCCAATCCAATTGCTAGCTATCTAAAGCAAGCGTGTGAAAAATTTGCGGCACCCAATAACGTCTGGGTGATCTGTGCCGCTGGGGATTGCCAAGCTGCGCATTACTCAGATGTCGCTCGAAAAACACTTTTTCAAGAAGCCTGCGAGCATGCATTTCGCAAGCCTACCAAAGAGAAGAGCAGATTTCTTTCATTAGCCGATTATTTTGGCGCGGTCCGCGAGTATTGTTCCATCGAATCGGCTGGCCAGCAGACGCCTGTGATGATGCGCGCAGGCGCCAGCGATTATGTTGGCCCTGCGGACAGCCTTGCACAGCAAGTGATCGTCAACAGTTTCGGTAGAACTATCAAAGCCACAGCCACTCAAGCGCCTGCGAATAACAAAGAGGCTGCCAAGGACGCCTCAGATGCCAAGTCGCCACCCGCCGTGGCCGCTGGAGATATCAAGAATTTCTGGCAATTCAAAGATCAAGTTTCTTGGGACTTGCCCGCCAGATGTGGTACACCAACCCCTACCGCAGACAACAACGGTAAGCCGGCAACAGAATTCAAATGGCATCCGGCAGCATTTGCGCCAGAGCATTGGAGACAGCTCCAACGCAGCGTTGCTCGCTCACCAGCCATCGGTGATTCCATCAATCCCGATCACCTGCGCGAGTTCATGAATTGCTTTGCAAGTGAATCCAGATGCGACGAGTTTCCAGGCGTATTGCAGCCGCTGGCTCGTTCATGGAATCATTTCGTGGCGACCAATCTAAATAGAGCAAAATGGACTCATCCGAATGACTTTGTGGGGAACGATTTCGACCGCTGGAAAGCTTTGCGAAGTGAATATGCCGAATATATCGCGTCCATAAACGAGTTGCTTTTCTGGCGCGAACTAGCGATTGAGTTGCCTGACGAATTTGAATCTTCTTATACCGAGTTGCTTGACGCGATGCGGTCGGAAAAGCTCAAGCTGCCCGATGCCACTGGCGATTTTGCGCTGCATGAAAGCAGTGCGATACGCGTCGGCAAGCCGCGTGCGAGATTGATCGATCGATTGAACCAATTGGTGGCTGGACTCCAGGATGAATCGTCCTGGCGGAAAAAAATCTGGACTGTCGAAAGGACATGTCAGACTCTCTTACACAGTCCACTGTTGTGCTCCGATCAGCGCCAAGAACTCGATGTGCTGATGCGCAGGGATGTCGGCAGGGCTCGCAATAATGCTGACTGGTTTGAAAGGGTCAGCCAGCAGACGTCCAATCGTTTCGCTAGTCGCTCAAATGTTGATCCAGTCGGCCTCATTACTCGATTCAGTACTTCGCTCACAACATTATGGTCTTCGCGCACCTTAGGAGCCCCTGGCAACGATGTTGCAAGCTTACGCCTAACAGAGCCCAAGGAGTTTTCCAGCGAACTCGAACGTTGGCATGCTGCGGCACTGTGCGATAATTTTAATTTAGTCGCCAGTGGAAATTCTACCGCTGGTATTATCGTGTTACCGTGCGACCCGGCAGGCATCCAATTTGTTGCCGACCCAACCACACGCATCAATTTCCAGAGCGCTAGCGACTCACGCGAGTTTGGAATTGATATTAAGCGAGTGGCTCAGGACGATTTCGAACTGTCTTGGCGTGGTTCGAATTTGCCTGAAGAATTTTCTATGCAGATCCAAGGGCAATCGCTCAAAAACGGCCAGCGGATTCGTGTACCGGGCAATTCGAAACGAATTACACTTGCGCTCAGTAGAAACTCTACCAAGCCACTCGCCAGCAATACTGCAATCGAGCTGCTGACATTCGACAAGGACAAGGCGACCGGTTCCATTCGCATACCGGTCGTTGTGGATGAGGAGCATTTTGAATTAATCGCCATCAGGAAGAACGAAAACGGGCCGCAAGATATTCCTGCCTCTCTCATGGCAGGTTCACGGGCGCAAGGTGCGTTTGACTTGCCAAGCCCAGCCTTGCAGGATGCGAGTTCTCGATTCTCCTTCGCATTGCGCAACAAACTCCCCAGACCTCGCCGCGCTGTTGTAAGGCTTTATGCTCTAGATGATTCAAATCTAGGTGCTTATGTTACGGCCCTAAGTTCTTCGGGAGCCGCTGTCGCTGGTGAACTGGTAAAATCATTAGTGGCTGAGTCGACACCAATGGACTTGCCACCTTTTGATGGTTCAATGCGCAGAGTCGATGTCAAGTTTGTCAGTAAGGGAGCTGCGGCGTCAAATCCACCAGGCTCTGGGCCGGATTTGCGTCCGACTGCCAGCGACGTGCATTTAGTTTTTTGGATCGAAGAACAGCCTCCAACTGTCGATCCTGCTTCGGCGCCAGGTTTGTCGGCTCCAGTACTGACATCAACTGTTTTTATTGGTCGAGCAGAACCATTAAGGCCCAGCGAATTACGATTCGAACGTCAAAATGCGGTTACTTGTGTGCCAATAGTTGGCACAGTTGGGCAGCGAGTGCAGATCGAGGCGAAAATTCCGAATGAGAAATTTTGGGAGCTGTATGAAATAGGCAAACTGAGTATCGACGCTCGATTCTATGTGGATTCCACGACAGAAATTGACCGGCAACAAATTGAACTTAATCCAAAGCAACCCACGACTTCGTTACTTGGCCCGATTTTAGAGGCTGACGTGGCAATGCGAGTTGAATTGGATGTAGGCGGTTTCCCGCGAGCGCTGGTGTACCAATTTAATCGATCGTCTGGCAGATTTGAAAGAACTTTCCCGCCGTTGGTTAGGATTGAGCAGGGGGTGGTACCCATCATCGAAGGCAGCGACGTGTTACGCTCACAAGCCGAAAAAGCAATTCGCGAATCGCAGGCTGAGGTTAGTGGTGTGACAGTGTTCCCGACCATGATCGATGGCCAAGTGATCAAATATACTGGATTAACCTTCACTGCCAAACTCGATGCAGGTCAACGAAATGAAGCTCAACTTGTCATTCGCAAAGACTCGCAAGTTTCACGACGCACCGAACGCCCTTGGCGCACTACACCCTTGATAACAGATCGTCGCTACGTACCTTCATTTGCGATCGTCAATGGCGACCTCAAGATCGGGATCGCCCCTGGGGAATGGCAGACCAATCTCGATCTGCCGGCCGTCAAAGATAGTATCATTGAGTTCGAGCTGATCAGCTCCAATCAACGACAATCTACGACCGTTATTTTGGATTCCACTCCCCCTCAACGCTGTGCCTTTACTTCACCCAAGTCGCGCACGATGAATGAAGGTAGCAGCCTGACATTCTCTATCGAAGTTCGTGACGGCGGGGAATTTGGATCAGGCATCGAACAAGTCGAGGTTGCTTTGTCGGCCGAGCGAGCGGGAGTGCGATTTCCTAAAAAACCAAGTGGTACGATTGTCATGGCGGAGCCCGAGGAACAATCATCCAAACGCTGGCGAGTCAACCTCGACGCGGAGTACTTTAAGGATATGGCCCCTGGAGTTTATCAAGTGTATGCGCGTGCAACCGACCGCGCGGGAAATCGCGAAGACTTGCAAGACAACGAAAACTACCTAAGGATTAATTGGGTGGGCTCGTCAGCGAAATCTAAAACCAAGAAGAAGTGAATGCCCGTGGTGAATCGGAACGCGTCGGTGTCCTTTCACGGGAAATTGGCAAAAGCTACGATGGTTGCCTTGGAATTTTTCGACTGACGGTTGTTGTAACGGGACACACGATGCCTGCTTCGAGCTTATTAGCGCTGATCGACGATATCGCGACGCTATTAGATGATGTAGCCACGATGAGCAAAGTGGCGGTCAAAAATACCGCCGGCGTCCTGGGTGATGATCTGGCGCTAAACGCTCAACAGGTGACCGGACTGGACACGGATCGAGAATTGCCGGTTGTATGGCGCGTGGGAGTGGGATCGTTAGTCAACAAAGCGATACTCGTCCCCGCCGCTTTGCTGATCAGCCAAATTCTGCCACAAGCGGTAATTCCATTGTTGATGATAGGTGGTATCTACCTCTGTTTTGAGGGTGTCGAAAAACTAGCTCACAAGTTCCTGCATGGAACACACGAAGAAGACGCTGAACATGCGGATAGGCTGTCCGCCATTGCCGACCCCAAGGTTGACATGGTTGCGTTTGAGCAGGAAAGAATTCGAGGTGCGATCCGTACGGATTTTATACTCTCGGCAGAGATTATTGTTATCACTTTGGGGACAGTTCGCGAAGAGGATTTCCTCACGCGATTGGGCGTGTTGGTGGCTATCTCCATCATTATGACGCTTGGCGTTTACGGCTTAGTCGCCGCGATTGTCAAACTTGATGACGCAGGTTTGTTCCTCAGCAAGAGGCAGGGAACGTCGGTGCGTTCAAATATGGAACGCCGCATAGGATCGATATTGTTGGTTGCTGCTCCTTTTCTAATGAAGTTTCTTTCCGTCGCAGGAACCGTCGCCATGTTTCTGGTCGGAGGCGGAATCATCTCCCATAATTCACACTGGCTGCACGAATTGGCGCATCATGGTAACGAACTTGTGGCCCATATTCCCCTTGCCGGTCCTGTGATGCAATGGCTGTTCACAGGTATGTTCGATATCTGTGTAGGGCTGCTCGCCGGAGCCGCAGTGCTGGTTGCCGTCGAGACCGTTAGATTCCTGCGAAAGGGCACTCCCAACACTCACCCCGGACACTAACCGACACAGAAATTAATTGGACGCGCGGCCTCGCGCGGGACATAGCCTGAATCAACTTCTCGCCTACCGCCTTTTTTCTAAAAATCGGCTGACATCCGCCAACTGGCGACATAATTTCTTTGCGTTCTGCTCTACAGTATTAGTTAGTTGAACAGCGCCACATTCGATCCGTGATTGCCTTTTGACGGGTCAATTGGCCAGGGTGCGTGAGCATCTGTTTCCCCTTTGATTTCGCAGCTAAATTCAGACGCTAACGCATTAGAAAGAAACCGGACGCTAACGCCTTCCGGCTGATTAGTCCATCGCCCAGTTATTCGAAACAGTCATCATGAGTGACGACTACTCCAGTTATTTTATCACTTGGACCGTCTATGTCATTATTTGCAAGGTGTTGAGCGCGGTTGGAGGATGGGGAAAAGGACACTATTCATTGCGAGACACGTAACATCAGCCGGAAGGCATAAGCCACCGGTTTCCGATATTCGATAAACTTGGCTCGTGCACTTGGTTATTGAGTAATTACATTTATGACACCTCAAGGTTTACAACGGGCATTGGCCAAACTGCCGACGAAATGGTCTCTAACAATTGTTGGCTTTCTACTGTGTTATGCGCTATGTCAACCCGTGCTCAACAGAGGGTTGGGATGGAAGCTCCCGTCGATTGCGCAGGTCCTGGGATTTGCGGCTGACGAGAATCGCCACCAAGGCCAGAGTGCTGGTCCAGACGTTGGTAACGCTCACAAGTCTGACGCTCAAGCATATCCTGACGCCACTGCGAGCGCTGAAGTAACTCGGACAGACAACGCGACTGAGCCGCACGAAGAGCCTACATCGACCGGCAAAGACTCACAGCGTCCTAGCGACGCATTGGTGAAGGCTGAACCGAACAAAAAGGCAAATGCTGACGCACCCGCTTCGCAATCAACGCGGCCAGTTTCGGGCGGAAGCCGTCCTTCTTCCAACGGTCCAGTTCAAAGAAATTCACCAGTTGGCGAGTCGACCAAGTCAAGCGAATCGTTACTGTACGGCATCTTGAAGGAGACTGGCCAAGCAAACTATGTTTCGATCAAAGGATTGAGATATGGCCCTGGTAGCGAAGAAGGACATCGTTTGAAACATCTTGAACGTCACTTGAAGGATATTCCGACTCGCCCTGGTAAGCATGGAGTCTTTGATGGTGACATGGCTCAAGTTTTGCGATGGATCGACGACGCCTACGATCGAGGATTGCGTGGAGCGAAAGGAGTTCGCAAAAAACAAGAGGAAGATCGCACCGTACTCGAGGTTACTTTCGATAAACCGATAGGGTTTGTCGGAGGACGTGACGGAGCACGCACTAATCACCCGTCAAGCAAACGGTTGCGGTTGGTGGTTGAAGGGAATCGTTTCATTACTGCATTTCCATTTTAGTCCCCGAACATAATCAATAATCGGCGAATCCGAAATGAATCATCCAGAAACCTCGCCATGGATTTATGCTGGGAACTGTCCCGTCTGTGAATGTGGATTGCGTCGCGTACGGGTCACTCGCACACCCGAGGGACGTTTGCAAGGATTTGTAATGTGCGACGAGTGCGAAGCTACTTGGCTGACACCCGATATAACATCGCCTTACAGATTTCCTGATCCCGATGATCCGCGATCACCTGTCGCGGACGTTTCTCTTTATGGCCCTCAGTCTCATTGGGCAACCCTTGACGAGGTCCGCGATCTGCAGTGGCTTGACCAAGTGACTATCGATCTTGGCGATGGTGGCTGACATGCAGGTTCAATTCACCGAGTTGTTCGATTCAAAGCACGTCCCAAGCCCTCTGGTCACCAGAATATGAATCGTCACAATCTCTCGTTGATCAGTAACCCACTAACCACAGAACGGATGTGCGTCACAGACCAAGCGTGCCGCCCTCGCCAGAAGATTAGCTCAAGCTGCATTGCGTTTTTTTGCTATGAGTACAGTTCTCCTGCCTGCTTAGTTATTGATGAACATCTCAGATGATCGCAAAACTGCTTGTCATTTGTTGTGCCTGTTTCGGAATTTGCGTGCTCGGATGCAGTGGAGTGTTGTTGTTTCTGGCATGGAATTCCGAGCCGTTACCAACGACCACCGAAGCGATCGCTGCACTTGTCGCCGACGAGCAAACGGGCTTGGCTCTTTTGTGTGCGGCTGCGGAAATCGAGCCAGCCCAATTGAGAATCATTGCTAGTCATGAAGGTGATTTGTTCGAGCAACCTCAAAACCGGTTTTCCTTGGTAACTCGTGAGCAGCACGTAATTGCGGTGTGTATTCGTAACCAGAATTTTGTTTCGACGCCGGAATTGAATTCCTTCCCTATGCTCGAGTCAATCGACTTGCAAGGATGCGGAATGCAAACTTGGCCTGCTATGGACAAACTGACAAATCTCCGCAAGGTCAATTTTTCTGCACAGCCAATTGGCGATCCTCCTCCAGGATTCCTAAGTACTTCTATTGAAACGATGAGATTACGTGAAACTCACATTCAAAACTTGCAGTCCATTTCAAGTCTCAGTCGTTTGAAACACTTGGACATCAGCCGTACGGCGATCGAGTCGATCGATGACTTAACAAACCTGGAGTTGGACGCCATCGACGCGGCAGAAACACGGATACGACTTTTGCCCAAACGGATTCCAACTCTCGGTGCTTGGGTAATTGACCTGGATCATACGCCCGTCACCAATCCGCCAGGTTTCAGTGCAACATGGCCGTTTGGAAGTTGGATTGCCAATCATGGACTCAGCGAACTCGTTTGGCAGGGGCAAGTGGAGGGGAAGGCCACAGCGCTCAATTGTTTGGTACCAAAAATCGAGCAAGTTTGTATTATTGAATTGCCCCGAAACACTGATCCAAATTTAGGCGTGGTCATGATCGAGGCCAGTTGCGCCGGAGGCCAAGGACGAATTTGGCTGGAGGAACCTCCCGATTTATTCGCTTCGCCTTGGATGACGCAGCATAAAGTAAAGGGCTTTGGGCTGATGCGACGCAGTGGATTTGTATCGACAGAGGTTAAACCCGGCACAATATATCGACTCCGTGGCAAATTCCGATTGAGAACAGAAAATCGATACTACGAAATGCCGGCAGGAAATCGCGATCGTGCATTCCAGCCACCTGACTGGTGCCACTATGGACTTTACGTAGAACCTACCGGTCCCCTGATTTCCACATTGAAACTGAAGATTACAGCAGTAGGCGAGTAGTCCGCGAGGATATTCGCGAGTCCTAGGAATAGGTTGGCAGGAACTTGGGTTTTCTTCTTGCCAACGTAGCTTGCTCAAAGCCATAAGCGATTTCGATCAAGACCGGCTCACTGAAAGCACGCCCCCAGAAGGAAATTCCGATGGGCAATTCTGTCAGAAAACTGGCGGGGACAGTAATGTTTGGATAGCCAGAAACTGCTGCAGGAGTTGTGGTGCTAACGTACGAATTTCGTGAACCACCATCGCCACTGACCAGATCAATTGGCCATGCTGGACCGTTGGACGGCCCAACTATTGCATCCAATTTCTCTTGGGCCATGACGGTATCAATGGAGTCCTGTGAAATCGTCTTGGCTTGCAGAAGTGCCAACTTATAGGCCCGACTATTCAAATCGGCTTTTGCTTGCGAAGTTAAGAACAGTTCCTGTTTAAAATACTTCAGCTCTTTGTCTGCGTGGCGTTCATTAAACTCGATTAATTCAGCCAGATTTTTGATGGAGCTGCGGCGATTGGCTAAGTACTTGTTCACTCCATCCTTAAATTCAAAACTTAGGACTTGGCTCGATGAATCCCCCAAGCCTGCCATCGCAAGCTGTATATCGATCAGCTCGGCGCCACTGTTCTGCAGTATCTTGAGCTGATCCTCTATAATCGCGTCAATACGGCTGGCAATCCCAAAATAATTTCGCGCGACGCCAATGCGTTTACCCTTGAGTCCGTCTTTTTTCAAATGCTTAGTGTAATCGGCTAATCCCTTCGAGGCCGACGATGTTACAGAATCATGCACGTCGGTTCCTACCATTGCGCCGAGCAATAAGACTGCGTCAGTGACAGTTCGAGCCATGGGGCCAGCCGTATCTTGGCTTTCTGCAATAGGAATGATCCCACTGCGCGAGATCAAGCCAAGTGTCGGTTTGATACCCACGAGGCAATTGTTGGCGGACGGACAGATAATGGAACCATTCGTTTCTGTACCCACTGCAACAGCAGCGAGATTGGCTGCGATGGCCGCGCCGGATCCTGATGACGAACCGCAGGGACTACGATCGAGGACATAGGGATTTCGAGTTTGACCGCCGCGTCCAGACCAACCGCTGGACGAAGTCGTCGAACGGTAATTCGCCCATTCGCTCAAATTGGTTTTGCCCAATATCACAGCTCCCGCAGAACGTAATCGTTGCACTACAAACGCGTCAGCACTCGGGGGTGGCTGGTCGACCAATGCCAAGGATCCAGCAGTCGTCTGCATGCGATCGGCGGTATCGATGTTGTCTTTTATCAAGATAGGAATGCCGTGCAAGGGTCCTCGCACCATTCCCATAGCACGCTCTTTGTCCAACTTGGCAGCCAGTTGCAATGCGTCCGGATTGACCTCTACGACCGACTTCAGTTTGCCATCGATATTAGCAATTCGATCGATGTAAGCTTGCGTAAGTTTTTCAGCGGTTGCCACGCCAGTTTGCATCGCAGTCTGTAACTGGGCGACTCCCACTTCTTCCAGATCCACCGTATCAGCAGCAAACGCATCAAGCCTATCTAAAGCAAACGTCGTTGCACCGCCGCAGATTGCACTCACACTTAGAAAAGTACGTCGCTTCATATCTAAATCGCCCGCATTTTGCTGAAGATAACGAAAAGTGCTGTAAGTGCCATTTCGCCAACGCGATCTGGCTAGTCGATCGTGACGCTGGCCAATTAGGCAATGATACCGTGAACAACGTTGCCGGCGACATCTGTCAAACGCTCTTGTCGGCCTTGATGAAAGTACGTCAATCGCTGATGATCGAGTCCCATTAGGTGCAGAATTGTCGCGTGCAGGTCATGTAAATGGACTCGATCGGTAACAGCTTCGAATCCGAACTCATCGGTAGCTCCGTAACGAAGTCCACCCCGCACACCGCCTCCAGCGAACCACATCGAGAATCCGTAGGGATTATGATTCCTTCCAGGAGCATTTTGACCTTCACTGAAGGGCATTCTGCCAAACTCACCGCCCCACACAACCAAGGTTGATTCGAGCAGACCGCGCTGTTCAAGGTCTGTCAGCAGTGCAGCAATGGGCTGGTCCACTTCGGCGGCATGCCGCCCGTGGTTCTTTTCGATACTCTCATGTGCATCCCAGGTTTCTTCTAAATGGCCACCACCAGAATAAAGCTGAACAAAACGCACGCCTCGTTCGATCAACCGTCGAGCGACCAAGCAATTGCGACCATATTCGTTCGTAGGCTCGCGACCGATTCCATACAAGTCTAAAGTGGAACTTGTCTCTTCCTCGAGTGCCACGGCTGCAGGGGTCTCTGCTTGCATGCGAAAAGCCAACTCGTAGGAGTTGATTCGAGCTGACAGTTCGTGACTGCCGGGGCGACGCGCCAAATGTTCTTCGTTTAGCTTGGCAAGCATGTCGAGTTGTTCGCGCTGACTGGCTCGATCGACGTACTGTGGACCACGCAGGTTCAAGATCGGGTCACCTACGGGGCGAAACAAAGTCCCTTGATAGGTCGCCGGCATAAAGCCACTGGACCAATTTGGCTGGCCACTAATCGGTCCGCCGCGCTTGTCGAGCATGACGACATAACCCGGCAAATCTTGATTCTCGGTGCCAAGTCCATAAGTGCACCAGGCTCCCAGCGAAGGTCGTCCGATAAATGTTTTCCCGGTATTCATCGCCACAAGCGCCGAGCCGTGTGCATGACTGTCCGTGTAGCAAGAATTGACGATTGCCAGTTTGTCAGCGTGCTGGCGTACCAGCGGAAATAGTCGGAGATCATTTGGCCACTCTCTCCACCAGGTCGAAAGGGGCGCCAAGCAGGCGTCAAGAAGCCCATCTTGCGGCCACCGGAGTTAATGAATTTTTTGTCCGCTGGTAAAGTTTGACCTCCGTATTTTGCGAGTGCTGGTTTGTAATCAAACGTATCTAC
>CAZVBC010000068.1:0-23657 GCA_964625155.1 uncultured Pirellulaceae bacterium | reverse complement strand
AAGCTCAAGTCGCTGGTAGATAGAAGCTGGGCCGCCGATTGCCGATTGCGAATCTGTGCTGCGGCGTTGACCGCGATGGGAAAGACCTGTACTTGAGCAGGATTCGAATTTACCAATGCAACTTGGTAACGCCCTGGGGCAATGTCACGGAATTCAGCCATCCCTTTTGAATTGGAGACCGACAGTGGCTCGCGTGGATCCAATGATCCATCCTCGTCGAGGTCGATGTAGACCAAGCGGTTCGCAGCAGGGGAATCCATGGCTGTTTCGTACGACCGAGAGCCATTCAAGTCGCTGTACACCCACACATTTATTCCAGCCAGCAACTGCCGTGTTTCAAGCTGTTCAATAACCAACCGTGATGGTCGAACTGCCGAATATTCTCGCTGTAGCTTTCGGCTCATCTTCTGACTCGCTACACGCTCACAGGTAAGATTTAACTCAATGGGCGATCACGACATTCCCAAAACTGGCACGAAGCACTCACGTGGAGGTAACTCAATCCAATAGATTGACTAAAGTACGTGAACATTCAGGGATTGTCCAACATCCCCCTAGTGTATCCGATTCCTGACGTTTTAGGAGGTACTTAGGTCAGAAGAAATCGAAGTTACTGAACCAGCCCCAATTGGCCGGGTTCACCAAGAGAATCCCTAGCGTTTTCCACTGTTATGAATCAGGGATCGCGCAAACGTGACAGCAAGGTCTCTAACGTTCCGCAGCTCATTTGGCTCTGCAGGAGCTGAATCCGTTGAGCCCTCCGAATCCCTAATATCGCCCCTGTAACATTGCAATAGAAATGGAAAAATATCAAAAAAATCTGTTAGCTCCCTGGATGGACAACAGTAGATGAACAGGTAAAGCATGGTCGTCTCGCGACTGGCCGAGTCATGGCTTCAGCCGGTTCACCTCTCCAGCACGCCAAGTCGATCGATCAGGTATGTGAGCAAAAAGACGAAAATCTCGCGGAGCATTATGTTCAGAGGGCCTCTCCCTCGACTCGGCTCGACTCGGAGAGTCGAACGACTTGAGTGGGACTTGGAACGACTAAAGTGGGACTTGGAACGAAATCGCTTCAACCCGGTTTTGGCTTACGAGCATTTGGTAATGGACATGCAGTCTTGTCTGCACATCTATTGACGACCACTACAACATGCAGTACATTCTGCACATTCAGCATGGGGAGTGAATAACATGCGACTTACCGGCGGCGAGTTGAAGGTCATGCAAGTACTATGGAAACATGGCGAGCTTAAGCCTGCACAGATCCAAGAGTTGTTTCCCGAGCCAATTAAAAACCCGGCGTTGCGATCGTACCTCACGATTTTGGTCGACAAGGGGCACGTTTCGCGGCGCAAAATGGGGAAGGTTTTTCTCTATAAAGCAAAAACGCGGCAGCAATCCGTGTTTTCTCGAATGCTCAACGAGTTAATTCAGACATTCTGTGGCGGCTCAGCAACTCAGCTCATGTTGACACTCGCCGAGCGTGAGAAATTGACGCCGCATCAACTTGCGGAGCTGCGGGCTGCAGCCAGTCTGCATGACGAGGCTGCGAACGAAACATCGCCGGCACAGAATCCAAAACGCAAATCGGCTAAGCGGCGAAAGAAACCTGACTAAAACAGCATTTCAAATGCGTCGGCTGGATAACTGTCGTGCAACACTAGGAGCTGAGGCTACGTATGTGGCCACAATATCTCTTACACGGAGCGAGGTAGCTAAACATGTCGCAGGAATTTTGGCTGTGTTTGTACATTCTCAAGATCACCTTGCTCTTGGTCGTGGGCTGGAGCGGTCAGTGTTTCTTGGGAGAGCGTCATCCACGTTGGCTTGTGGGGTGGTGGCGAGCAATGGCTGCAGCTTGTTTTGCCGTGATAATGTTCGGATTCGCTGCGCCAGTCTTGAACATCGATGTCGGCAATCGGGCGAACTTGGGTTTTCCAACTTCAATGAACAGGAATCCCAACATCAGTGGCAGTACGAGTTCAAACCTGTACGGCGCTGAGTCGATTGGAAACTACTTTGAGACATCACCTCAGGACTTGTTGCACAATGACACGAACGTGTTGGCAATGAATGCAACATTGCAGCATCGCTCAGTTCTTGCGACTGATTCCGCCGAAGTTCATCGATATTCGTCCATACCAACAACGACAGAGGACGAAATGGGCGCGACGGCAGTAAATAGCCCAAAAATTTGGTTGGGAAAAAACGCTTGGGGCTCGATTTATTTATTGGCGATCTCAGTCTGGGGTGTCGGAGTGGTTTTCGGATTAGTGCGCTGGTTCGTGTCAGCTCACTATCTTTCAAGATATTTTGAAACTAACTTGCATCCGACGTCGGGGATGCTTGAAGTAGCTGACAAAGTGAGGAAAAAACTGAATCTGAAACGACTACCGCGAATTGTCCTGTCGACTGTTCCTGTCCCAAGCGTGACGGGCGCATTTCGTCCGACTGTATTGTTACCGTTCGCAATGGCCAAGCCTAATGCTAACCGTACGGACATCTACATTTCCCTGACTCATGAAATGGTTCACATTGCCGAAAAGGACTTGCAGTGGGACTGTGTTTTTAGGTTGTTATCGATCCTTGTTTGGCCCCATCCCCTGGTTTGGAAGATAGTTCGCATGCACCGAGCGGCCTGCGAACGAGTATGCGACTTGGTAACGTGCAGCCTCTTGGAGAATCGCCAGTCCTATGCGAATTGTCTGGCGAGAATGGCGTTAGCATTGCAAGTTGGACGCGGCCAGCAACTGCTATTGCCTCTGGCCACCAAAGCAGACATTCTCGTCAGGCTCGCGAATATTCGTAGTGGGTTGGAGGTCACAAGGCTATCCGCAATCCAAAGAACGGGTTTGTATCTAGTGCCTTGCATTGCCATAGTGCTAGCCATGACCAGCATTCGAGCGAATGTCATGGCCGAACCACCCATGATTCGGCATGTGTCGCGCGAGTTATCACAAGCCGTAGAATCTTCGGCTTCTCCGAAAAATCGTGTGGCGACAAATTCTCACCAGGATTCTGACGAGGATGTTGCTTCTGTGGTAAGCGCTAGCACAGACCAACCGAATCCATTGCCAAATCAAGTGGCGAAAACAACCTCAGTAGCAGTCATCGACGCGCGTGCCTCCAATGCTGGCAGGTCGGTTAGCCAGGTTAAGGAGAATCGCTCAGAATCGATCGTTCCAAGTATTTACGCGGCGATTTCAAAACTCGGTGTTCCCACGGAACCAGAACCACATGCTACTCTCACATCGCCACAACTCAGTGGCGTAGTTCAATCGTCTGCAGGAGAGCCTGTAGATAACGCGATCATCGTCGTGTTTGACGCGAACATACTTACAGCCCATGCTCTCAAAACTTCTAAGCGGACAGCGGGTATTGATTCAAAGTCTGCAATCAGGCATGTGGCCCGCACCGATGCCCGTGGCCGATATTCTGTGCCGAACCTTCGAGTCCTTGCCGACGGCTCAAGCGATCCACAATGTCGTCTGGCAATGTTAGCTGTTTCGCCGACCGACGAGTTCGCTGAAGAATTTGTATCAGCGGATCATTCTCAGGCGCGCGTTAAACAAAACCTCAAGTTGCTTTCAACAACGCTTGGCAAGATTACATTTGTCACGCCAGATCGCCGCCGCATCCCAAATGCCCATGTTGCACTAAACAACATAACGTCAATCGATAAAAACGGCGTGTCCCAACAGTATTTGCTAATGCACTTGTTCTTCCAGCCGAATTTGCAGACAAATACCGACGGCGAGTGCATTTTGCCCAAGCTGCCGAAAGACCACATCGTTCAAATTTCGATTCGACAAGAACAATCGACGACCGTTAACACGCTTGTACACACGTTTGAGCCATCAATGTTGCCCGATTTAGCTGGGAGGTTCAAGAAAAAATTTGCGTTAATGCGACAGCAATTGTCTTCACAGGATGCCGACAAACTCAGCACACTCGATTCGATTTCCGCGCAAGAGAAATACGAAATACAAGTATTGCGCAGACCGCTCACCATGGAAACGCAAATCGAAGCGATAAAATCAAACCAATGGGAAGGGCGAGTGGTGATTGAAGACGGCTCAGCCGGCACAGCCTGTCAAGTGCGTGTGGAAGATTTGCTTGCCAACCGCATGGAAACAATTCCTATTGACGAACAAGGGAAATTCAAAGTCTGGCTACCGCAAGTTACCGATCCAATACCGGGCATCGACTCTAAATCGAGATTCCAACTGGCGGTGACCGCAGCCGACAGAGAGAATTTTTACGGCGACCCAATCAGATTGTCAGCTTCAGAGCTGCGGAAACCTCGTCCACTAGAATTGAGAATGAGTCGAGAGGTTCTATTGAGCGGGCAAGTTCTGACTGAAGATGACCGCAAACCTGTTGCTGGAGTCACAGTAGGTTTGCTAAAAGACGTCGCTGTTGGCGAATTAACTTCGGATGATGGTCGGTTCACGCTTAGAGTGCCTCAAGGAAAGATTGATTTGTATGCAGCCACAGACCTGCCTGGAATCGATCTGCCTCCTTCAACGCGTTTTCGCTGGACAGATACCGGGCCCGCTGAGAATCGCAAGCCTGTAAAAGTACGTTCGATTAACGTACTCCCCAACCAACCGTCCGAGATCGAACCCATACTCGTCCAGAGACCGAAACCGATCCTCATTCGAGTCGTGGACGCGATGGGCCAACCGGTGTCCGGTGCATGCCTCACTATGCATCGAGTTGCGACATGGACCCAGAATCACAATCAACTGGTTCCTGAACAATTGGCCAGCGTAGCTCAGCCCGGATTGACAGACAGTTCAGGATTTGGCCGAATCAATCCGCTCGCGAAAATCGGCTCAGAATTCTACATTTCAGCGACGAAAACAATTGGAGGTAGAGCATTCCACGGCAGAAGCCTGCACAGCTCTGTGCCACTGAACGCAATAGAGATTCGTCTGCACGCCGCCATGAAGATTGTGGGTAAAATCACGCATAACGGTCAACCACTACCCGCACAACTTGTCGCATTAGACGAATTGAGTAGCAGATCTTTTTACTCCCTGCGGGAAGTTGTCCATCACGTCGGCTTGCGTGGACAAGCCCAAACGGATACTAACGCGTCAGGCGAGTTCGAGTTAATTGCGCCGATCGGCAAGCAATACCAAGTGGTGATTCCGCGCGACAAGTATCGCAAAACTCACGTGGATGTCATCACGACGACGGACTATATCGGAACCGCACAAATGAACTTTGTCAGTGGTTCAGCCAAATTGTGTGGCACCGTGCTTACCTGGCAAGGAAAACCTTTGAACGATGCTCGGATTAGCTTAAAGGTTGACCGATCATTCAGGCACGTTTCCGGCTTTGAATCAAGATACTTTGTCACAGATGAAGATGGACGATTTGAAATTGGCCAGATGCCTGAGGGAGCATACAGGATCTCGATTCGTCACCACCAACATGATTCCGTACAAGATCAGGAATTCAAGCTCGAAACGAATCAACCCGCCCAGATTCTGCGATTATCGCCGAAGGAGCCCGACAAGGTTGTAATGGCAAATGGTGGTTGATTCGACTCTACTTGCGAAGTTGCCATGATTTCAGGCAGATCAACTTGCGTCGTCCATTTTGCTCAACTTAGAAATTTAAATTCGATTTCGTAGAGGTTGATATCCTACGGCCTTTGCCTCTTTTTTGATTCTCAGCGCCAACTTGGGCAGGGCCGTGCGCCACGATACGCTCTGGCTCGGCCCAACGTCGCACAGTTTGCTGCTGGAACATTTTGACAAGCGGTTGAGTGATGAACTCTGAAATGCCGCCGACTGTGGCGTTTGACCAACCACCTCGATAATCGAATCTGGGCTGCGGGTAACTGACATACATCCAGTCAGCGGCTCGTGTCATGGCAACGTACAACAATCGCCGCTCTTCCTCATAGCCTTCGGTTGATTGAGCAGCCTTGGGCATGGGGATCATGCCGGATGCGGCATTCATCACAAAAACCACCGGCCACTCGAGCCCTTTTGCTGAATGAATCGTGCTGAGTACTAACGGAGTTTCTTTGGCTTTATCGGACTCAATTTCTTCGGTACTGTTCGGAGGGTCGATCGCGAGGTCCACCAACATTTGTTGGCGAGAATCAAATCGATCTGCCATCGTAATTAGCTGTTCGAGGTCCCGTTTGCGCAACGACGCATTGTCGTAGCGATCCTCCATCAGCGGCAAATAGAATTCGAACACACGTTCTAATTGGCTCTTGAGGTTGAGTCTCGTCTCACCTTCTAACTCCGTCAGCAACGCGACAAATCTTTTCCACAAATGGTTAGCGCTGGATGGCGCTTTGACTTGTTGCCAAATCGAAAGTCCGGTGGAAGTAACATCCAACATTTCGACACATTGGCCGGCTTTTTTGGGACCGATGCCTGGCAACAGCAAAAGAATGCGAATCGCCGCTACGGAATCGCGGATATTCTCCGCCAATCGCAAGTAGGCCAAGAGATCTTTGACATGAGCAGCTTCGGCAAATTTTAGACCACCGTACTTCACGTACGGAATCTTGTTTCGATTCAATTCAGTTTCGAGCGCTAGCGATTGGTAGGCTGCACGAAACAGCACCGCCTGCGAGGCAATGGGGATGCCTCCCTTGCGATGGTGTTTGATCCGCTGAACGATCATCTCAGCTTGCTCGACTTCGTCGTTGCAGGAAATTAATTGAGGACGAATTCCAGTCTTGCGATCTGACCACAATGACTTAGAAAAACCTTCAGCCGCATGGGCCATTAATGCATTGGAGACATCCAGCAGTGGTTGGGTGCCGCGATAGTTCTGCTCAAGCTTGAGAATCTGGGCACCAGGAAACAGTTGAGGGAAATCCAGGATATTCTTCACTGTAGCGGCGCGGAATGAATAAATCGATTGAGCATCGTCGCCAACGACAGTCAGCCCCGTTCCTGTGGGACAGAGCGCAGAAAGGACTTGGGCCTGCAACGGGTTCGTGTCCTGATATTCGTCAACCAACACACGCTCGAATCGCTGGCGAATACGCGGTCCCACTTCGGCATGCCGTAACAGATCTCGTAGGTGAATCAACAGGTCGTCATAGTCAACGATTCCCAGATGCCGTTTGTGATTCTGATATTGAGCAAACAACCTACTCAATTGGTCTGTTACGTCGGTGTAGTCGGGATAATTCCGATCGAGCACCTCATCCAAAGGTAATTGGCTGTTGACCTGAAAGCTGTGGATACTGAGCGCAGTCCCTTTTTTGGGCAACTGCAATTCGCTGTCCAATTCCTTTTTCAATTTTGCCAGCAAACCATCCATCAGATCTTCGGCGTCCGATCGATCGTGGACCGTAAAGCGATTAGATAATCCAATTGCTTCGCCAAATATGCGCAGCAGTCGGACGCCTGTCGCATGAAATGTTCCAGCCCAAATACCAGAAACGTCGATCGAGTCTCCCGAGATGCGTTGCAAACGTTCAAGCATCTGTTGAGCTGATCGACGAGTAAACGTCAGCAACATAATGCGTGCCGGCTGGATGCCAGAGGCAATCTGGTAGGCTACACGATGCACCAAAGTCGTAGTCTTACCCGTACCAGCACCGGCAATCAGCAGTAACGGGCTGTCCCCGTGCCGAGCAGCGTCTGTTTGTTGGGAGTTGAGTTTGGTGAGCAGTTCTTCCTTGTCGAGCATCATGCCTACTTTGCCGGAGGGCTGAGTTTTTCCTTAAATACCTTCTTAAACTTTTCTACTTTCGGACGGACGACCGCCATACAATAGCCAGCAAATGGATTCTTGCGAAAGTAATCCTGATGATACTGCTCTGCTTCGTAGAAGTTGATCAACGGACTGATCACAGTTACGATTTTTGCTGGAAATGCCCCAGATTCATCCAGCTTTTTCAAATACTGTTCGGCGATAGATTTTTGTTCGTCATCATGATAAAAAACGACAGAACGGTATTGTGGTCCTTCGTCGTTACCCTGCTTGTCCTTGGTCGTCGGGTCGTGTGTTTTCCAGAACACTTCTAACAATTCGTCAAAAGTAACTTGTTTGGGATCGTAGTGAATCTGACAAACTTCAACGTGGCCCGTCAGCTTTGTACAAACTTGCTCGTACGTAGGATTAGGAATTCGCCCGCCAGAGTAACCCGAAACGACATTCTTGACGCCTTTGAGGTTCTCAAACACAGCCTCGACACACCAAAAGCAACCGCCTCCAAAGGTAGCGATCTTTAGATCTTTTTGCGTTTCTTGGTCACCGCTCACTACTTTCCCCTTTCGCAATTTAGATGGTGCCTGTGCTAAAACGTTGCAGCAACATTGCCCAATCAACAGGAAAAACGTGAGTCCAAAAAACAAACGTCGATAATTCTTAGATGCGACTGCATGTGTTGTAATCACTTGGGTGCCTCCGAAAGTTATCAATAAGGGAGCCAACACCCTTATTGTGGCAAGCTTCATCGCTTTGATCTAGTCGGCTTCGCGAACTGTCGCGGAAATTGACCTCACAATCATCCATTCACTCGTTGCCGGACATGTGGTTTTCTTGCGTTTCACTTGGCTCATACAAACCAGCCCAGCAAACGTCATTCAGTTCGCCCGGTGCTGTGCCACAGACTGGTAAGTACGAAGTTTCGGACGCCGAATCTCCTTATTCTATTCGTTCGCGGCCAGTCGATAGTGACGCACGTCGAAGTCATCTGCTGGTTACTATTCTGCAGCGCATGGATGTGCCCACAGAGTCGTTCCAGGACAGTACGAGCGCAATTAGTGATTTGACTTGAGTTGTATCGATGCGTATCAACTTCAGTTACCATTTGCGGAAGCAACACCGTAGGTAACTGGCAGCGTATCGTTATGATCACGTTGTTCGACAACTTCGATTCAGTTCTTTCGGCGGGTTTTCGACAAAGGGACCAACTCGGGGTCGGCGTCGCCAAAAGTTCATTGCTTAACCACAATCCAGTTAACGATCGGAAAAAGTGCCAAAATATTGGATGTAACAAAGGCTGTGAAACAGCCGGAGAGCAGCGGCATCCAATTGCGAGTGCTGCCTGATTTGCTGCTTGAAGGCTATCGACCACAGCGAAACTTGCATCTGTTTCCACGTTCCTAGCCTACCTAAGGAGCAGGAGCTGTTTGGCAGATAACCGTTACGATTAGAATTGCAACGTTTACTTAATTGCTTGGCAGGTGGGTTGGCGAATATGTATTGGAGTACACGATTCTGCCATCGGCAGATAGACGCATCTCCAATTTTCTTTACAGGAATATTCGAAACCAACTTTGCTTCAATACTGCTGATCCAGCGATTATCAACTGACCAAAAGGTTCTTTCTCGCAATTCGTAGAACTACGGTGCTCTCGATTCGACCGATAAGAGAGTTCTAAAGTGCATGAACAACAGTGGCTAGCACCCGTAATTGACAGTGCAGAACGAAACTGAAATCTGGTCACAATATTTACTAATAATGCAGGACGAATCAGCAATCGCTGAAAGCAAGATGGATGTTTCAAGTAATTATCGCTTGCCATGGGACCATTAGCGAACTCACAGACCGTGACCGAGTCGCCAACCAGTCGATGGGACCGTGATTTAGCGTTTATTGCAGAACGCCTAAGTGTTCCTGCAGTGGCGATCAGTTCTGAGAACGATGCGCGGTTACTTGCACTGATTGCCCCATCTGTGCGCGATGGACCGCCGGTTGACCACCTGCTCCTGAAAGATACAGTTTCGAAGGCTCGTTTAGGAAGAACAACACTCTCCTACCATCTTGGTGACGGCTGCACATTGGTTGTGTCGCCGCTGCCGAATAGCCCAGCGGGTACTATCTTTGCTTGCGTCCTCCCACATTCACCGGACGTGGCGTGCAAGTTAGTTTCGATGGCATGTGAATTACTCGTATTGCAGCACAAGTCGAACATGCAGAAGGTGCAGCTCGAAGCATTTTCCAATCGATCCGCTCGCCGCTTTGAAGATCAACGTCGCCTGAGAGATCTAGCTCGATCGGTAGCCATTTCCAGCGACAATCACAGTATTCGTTCCTTGGTGCAAGGAGTACTAGCGCCCGTGCGGGGCTTGTTACGAGCCGAAGGACTATATCTATTATCTTCGAACTCAACAGTTGGAGAGTCACATAGGCTGCCTGATACCAAGTTTGGACCAGCGACTCAGTCAGTTGAGGAAATTCGAAGTTTGCTGGAGCAAATGGGACTCAGCGCGACTTTGTCACCGATCGTATTGAACCAAGCTAAGCTTCTGGAAGGTACCGTAAAGTCACTCTTGGTTGTGCCGTTAATTTTTGAAGATCTACCTTTGGGGATCTTAGCCGCCATTAATCGAAACGCTAAAGATCACCAGGAGGTCTCGAAGATTTTGGGATACGAGTTCGGCAGCAATGAAATGGCCTTGCTTGAAGATGCTGGGTTACTACTGTGTTCGCAAGCTCAAAACCTACAGTATTTGATTGAAACCCAGTTACTAGTAGTCGGTTCCCTGCGAGCGATGAGTCGTGCGATTGACGCGCGTGATAAATACACACAAGGGCATAGTGAGCGAGTAGCCAGACTGGCATATGAACTGGCCAAGACTCTTGGGTTGTCGGAAGTGAGCTGTCAAGAAATCTATATCGCTGGCATTCTGCATGATATCGGAAAAATTGGCATACCCGATAACGTCCTCCTAAAGAACGGACCTTTGACCGATGAAGAATTTGGCATCATCAAGAAGCATCCAGAAATTGGCCATCAAATAGTCGAGCAGATGGGCAAGTTGCAATTTGCCTTGCCGGGCGTGTTGCACCATCACGAGCGCTGGGATGGTCGGGGATACCCACACGGGCTACGCGGTGAGTCGACACCCTTGATGGCCCGAGTATTGGCAGTCGCTGACAGCTTTGATGCGATGACCAGTTCCCGTCCCTACCGCAACGCCATGCCTATCGAAAAGGCTTGCGAGATCATTCAAGCCGGCAGTGCTGTTCAGTGGGACGCGGCAATTGTCGACTGCTTCCGAATATGGTACCAACGCCGCACACAAGAATTGGCAACCTCGCAAAATCTCGGCGAGACCATTGTTCCGCGCGAAGCACCCTTGGACTCGATCGCGCAGTCGGTTTTTGCACTTGGCATCTAACCGTCCAGCAGCAATCAAGCGCCGGTCGACTATGCAGTGTCACCGACAACCGCAGTCATTTGCAACGACCTCGGTACGAGGTTTTGCCAACGCTGGTTTACTTACAGCCAAGTCTGTCACTTAGGCGTGCCGTAAATTCATTTGCGCTCCATGGCAATGATTTGCCCTACGATCAACCAAACGCCAAGAAATAGCACGCCCAGCATGGCTTGTAACCACTCGAGTGACATAAGGGAAATCCCGATCGCGCAAATTGAAGTAATCTCAACTAGCGTCGTCCCTGCGCGTATCTTGTCGATCCGATCTATGGATCAACACCGAATCTCCGCATGCCTTACGAACTCTCCCAGCCAACCGGCCTGCTTGCCAATCACTGGGTCGAACAAGTCCCTTGATTCTGACGATGTGCCCTGCTGGGATGTAAGACTCTGGCATTTTGGACAAAGTCTTGCTTCCCAGGTGCGGAAATCCTACCACCGGGTTTCGCCTCGAGTATCTTATGGAGATACTTTGTCCGTTATCGATCGGCTGGTTCCTGGAATATGAAACAATTTCTGGTTACCCTTTCGGTCTTCCTGAACGAACAAGTTTGGCTAATCGAAAGAGATCACTTCTCAACGAACAACACCCTACAGGCTTACGTCAATGCGCTTTGACCTTACGCGGTGATGACCTTCGAAAGGCGTTTGCAAAGTCAGTAACAACCTGTTGACCAAAAAGGCAACGATGATGATCCCCGCACGTACTGCTCAGCTAGTTCCTTTGATTCTGTCGGGCTTTCTCAGCCTAATCCTAAACGACCTCGTTATCGGCCAAGTTACTCAGACGGGCCAGGGCACGCTGACAACCGAAGTTGCACAAACAGCTTTAAGCGCCAATGCAGATTGGCAAACGCAGGTTAGAAACGTAGTTAACGAGGCCATTCAAGCCGGAGATTTGCCAGGTGCCGTCATAGGAATTTGGCGCGACGGAAAATGGGTAATGCGAGAAGCGATCGGTTCGCGCCAGATCGAACCGACGGTCGAGCCAATGACGCTCGATACGGTCTTTGATCTAGCTTCGCTGACGAAACCCGTCGCTACTGCTACCAGTACGATGATCCTGGCTGAACAGGGAAAGATTGCATTGGATGCTCCCGTCAGCCGGTATTTACCCGACTTTGTCGCTGACGGTCGAGAAACCGTGCTGGTACGTCACCTATTAATCCACGGAGCTGGTTTAATTCCCGACAACGCCTTGGGGGACTATCAACATGGAATTGTCGAAGCCTGGCGGCGCCTGTTCACAATGGCTCCACGCTCGCCAGTCGGGACGAAGTTTGTGTACAGCGACGTAGGATTTCTGTTGCTGGGAAAGATCGTTGAACAGGTCAGCGGTCAGAGCTTAGATGTATTTGCACAGCAAAAAATTTTTCAGCCGCTGAAGATGCTTGATACTGGCTACCAACCAACCAGTGACAAACTCGCGCGCGTGGCTCCCACGGAACCGAGAGATGGCAATATGCTCAAAGGCATCGTACACGACCCACGCGCGGCGCTGCTAAACGGCGTTGCAGGACATGCGGGACTGTTCTCGACTTTGGATGACCTAGCGATCTACGCGCAGATGCTACTGGCGGGCGGGAAATTTCAAGGTCAAACAATCTTACAGCGAGATACCGTGCAACGGATGACAATGCCACGGCAAGTCGAGCAACGTGACGGCTTTGGTACCATTACTCGCACTTTTGGCTGGGACCATCATAGTACTTATAGCTACAACAGTGGCGATTGCCTCAGTTCGTCGGCGTTTGGACACGGAGGATTTACCGGCACGGTTTTCTGGATCGACCCAGATGCGAATCACTTTTTCATTTTCCTCAGCAACCGCTTGCATCCAGACGGTAAGGGAAACGTGAATCGGTTGGCTGCTAAAGTATCTGCAATCGCGATTGAGCATCTGAATACAAACGCAGCGACCGCGTCGTCTGAAAAAAATCAGGCAAAGAATTCCCAGACACTGGTGCTGCCGGGAATCGACGTTCTTAGTTCGCGCGGATATCGAGATCTAATTGGAAAACGAGTTGGCTTGATAACCAACCATACTGGACAGAGTGCTTCTGGCAAACGCACTGTAGAAATCTTGGCGAAGGCCCCAGGTGTAAACCTAGTGGCTCTGTTCAGCCCCGAACATGGTATCCAAGGCAAGCTGGATATCAGCAAGATTGGCGATTCGCGCGACCCAGAATTCAATTTGCCGGTCTTTAGTTTGTACGGAGAAACACGGCGACCTCAAACTGAACATCTGGAGCAAATCGATTGCCTGGTATTCGACATCCAAGATATCGGCTCGCGATTTTACACCTATATCGCGACCATGAAAGAATGTATGTTGGCACTCTCTGGCACCAGTAAATCACTGATCGTACTCGACCGCCCAAATCCGATTGGACCAACTGTACGAGGCTCGTTACGCGATGAGGGTCGAGAGAGTTTTGTTGCCTGTCACAACGTGCCAGTGCAACATGGCATGACGAGCGGTGAAATGGCCCTGTTGTTTCACAAAGAATTGAACTTAAATCTTGATTTGATCGTTGTGCCTGTGCGCAACTGGCATCGCGACCTGACAGGAGAATTCACCGGTTTATGGTGGGTCGATCCATCGCCCAACATGCGCAATCTTTTGGCCGCACGACTTTACCCTGGCATCGGGTTGCTGGAGACGACGAATCTCTCCGTGGGACGAGGAACCGAACGTCCCTTTGAGTGGATCGGGGCTCCGTGGCTGGACGCGCAAACCTTGGCGCAATGGTTCAACTCTCAGGGAATTCCAGGCTGCCGAGCGATCGCGAGGATCGATGCTCCTAAGGCCAGCAAGTTTGCCAATCAAAGTTGTCCAGGTATCCAGTTGATTGTCACTGACACAGCCCAGTTAGATGCCTTGCGCGTGGGCATCAGTCTCGCGATCGGCTTGCGTCACCTTCATCGCGATCAGTGGGAATGCGAGCGCATGGACGTGCTTCTTACCAACAAACAAGTCCTTCAGGCAATCATGGGCGGAAAAACTTGGGATGAGATCGACAGAATCTTTCGAGCAGACGAGCAACAGTTTCAAACTCGTCGCCAAAGCGTCTTGCTGTACGACTAGCATCGCGAATTGATGACTAGTTAACAATTTTGCTGTTTAGCAAATATTCTAAGTGACGCCAGTTATTTTGATTGAAGACGCTGTTGCAGCCGGTTCAGATGTTGTCGCGCCCAAGGTTTGTTTCCGTAGAGTTTGTTGAGATGTGCGTAAAACTCTGACAATTTGTGACTTGGAACGGTCCCTTCCACTTGGCGAATTAAATCTTCCAGTTCTCGCGACGCGGCCGGAATTGGTTTAGCACTCACGAGATCTAGACGTGAAAGTGAATATTTGGCTAGGCGTACGAGTCGTTGATCCGATTGCGAAAGAGAAGCAGCCTGTCCAAAAACTCCTATAAAAGCTGCTGTAAGCTCCTTTCCCCGCGAAGGATCTTGACCACGAGCATTCATGCACTCGAGAAATCCCTGTTCGATTGCGGACATCTCGTCTGCACCACCACGTCGATTAGCTCGTTGGCGTAAGATTCGCGTCCAGCGAATAAGTTCTGCCTCGTTCCCGAGCAACTCCAATTCCGCTCGTCGAGGATCATTGGGAAATCGCTCCACAAATTCTTCCACGATATCCTGAATTGCCAATAACTCGCTATCATCGCCACTGTCAGCAGCGGCAATGACCAGGTCATACAATGTGTCCGGTGACCGAGGGCGCATCATCCACCATCCAAATCCAATGCTCGCCATCAATAGCAGCACCAAACCTACCACCGACGCAATGTGCGCCCAATCGGAACCTTTCTGTACGTCTGCGTCACTGGCTGAGGAAAGATACGGACGTGGTTCGTCAGAGTCGATTTCTGTAAAGTGCGATGGGCCTTTCGGCTTGCCAGAGCCGGTTTGACCAGCTCCGGCGCCGGTTGGATGAGTTACTGATTCTTCGAGCGAACTGCTGGATGTGGGCACTGAGGCATTTTTTGACTCTTTGGGGAAAATCGACGCAGGTGCGACAACAGTCCCTTTTTCCTTCGTGTTCTGTGTCGGCTTGGTATAGTTTAAGTCTGGGTCGTCGGCGTCGGTCAGATCGAGCGAAGACAGCTCTCGACCGACCAGAACCTTATTGGGCGGCGTGGCATCTTGTGGTTGATTACCGCTGCTGTTTTCTAGCCCAGCCTGCATGGATTTAAGTCGGTTCCCAACGACCAGTGCAGTCGGAGGCCGTTTGAGTGGGTCTTTTTCCAGCAATTCGCAGACTAACTCGACCAACTCGGTAGGTGCTTCCGGGACTTTTTCGCTCAGGTTCGGCACAGACGTATATCGCACGGCATAGAGAACTTCAGGGACACTCTTGCCGCCGAAGGGAGGATGTCCGGACAGTAAACAGTACAGCACACTACCGAGGCTGTACAAGTCGCTGCGCACTGTTACTCCTTTGCCTTCCGCTTGTTCTGGAGGCATGTAATCGGCGGTACCTATCACCGAGCCAGCCACCGTCATGTCAGCGGCTCCAAAGAGCTTGGCAATACCGAAGTCCGTCAGTTTGATCGACCCATCCTTGGTCACCATTAGGTTCGCAGGTTTGAGGTCGCGATGGATAATCCCAAAATCATGCGCGTGCTTTAATGCAGCACACATATCGATGCCGACTTGGACGACTTCTTGCCAGGGAATGCGTCCATGCTGACGCAAATGGTCATGTAGCGAGTGCCCGTCCACAAACTCCATTGAGTAAAATAGCATTCCTTGCTCTTCGCCATGACCGATCAATTGAACAATATTAGGATGTTTCAGCCGCTTTAAAGTTTCGACTTCGGTGGCAAAACGGCGCCGGAAACGTGGCTGGTCAGCGACTGAGGAACCAATAACTTTGACGGCAAACGGTTCGCCTGATCTGGCGTGCCGAGCTTTATAGACAGTCCCCATACCGCCGCGTCCGAGAATGGCCTCGACGTGGTATGGTCCCAAGTATTCGAATTCAAATTGGCCCATAATAATGGCTCGTGAGTAAATGAATAACTACAACGATTCTACCTTTTTCTCGAGCTTTGAGGATTGATTTTTATGTTACTTTACATGGATGATGATTTTGCCAAACACGATACAGGCCGCCATCCGGAGTGTCCTGATCGGATTATTCTGCTCAATCGATTATTGCGCCAACATCAGTGGCCGCACCGGGCCACTTGCCCCACCTGGGCTTCGGCAACGCTGGATACGATTGTTCCCGTGCACCAGCGTCCTTACGTTGAGAAACTCAAAGAGCTTTGCGAGGCGGATGCAGGGCGTATCGAAGCCGATACGGTTGTCAGCCATGGATCATGGAACGCCGCCACTCGGGCTGCCGGAGCCGCAGTGGACGCTGTACAGCGAGTGATTAAAGGAGAGGACACGACGGCCTTCTGCGCGATTCGACCGCCTGGCCACCACGCATTGACGGACGCGCCAATGGGATTTTGCTTGCTGAATAATGTTGCCATCGCCGCTCACGCCGCGATCGCGTCCGGCCTACATCGCGTCCTTATTGTGGATTGGGATGTCCATCACGGAAATGGCACCCAAAATGCATTTTGGAAAGATGGGCGAATTGGCTTCTTTTCGATACACCGACACCCATTTTATCCTGGAACGGGAGACAAATCAGAAACCGGCTCCGGGCCAGGCCTGGGATGGATTCGCAATGAACCGGTTGCAGCTTCGATCAAATTAGCAGACTTCCTAGACCGATTTTCGCGCGCACTCGAACAAATGGCTGAGAAAATTCGACCGGAACTGATTCTCATCAGCGCAGGCTTCGACGCACATCATGCCGACCCAGTTGGAGCATTGTGTTTGGTTGAAGAGGATTTCGCCACGCTGACCAAATTGGTCAAACAAATTGCGGCCATTCACAGTGCCAAACGCGTAGTAAGTTTGCTCGAAGGGGGCTATCACTTGGACCACATGCCAGAGTCCGTATTACAACATATCACGGCCTTGGCAGCTCAAGATTCGTCGTCGAGTCGATAAGACTCAAGATCGTGGGATGACAGGTACTTTAGCGGCTGCTGTTGTTCAAGCGTCGCTGTAGTTCGTCGATCGCTTGATTGTACGAGGCGATCACGTCGCTTCGCTGTTGATCATCAGCAAATTTGGCTCGTGACAGGATGAACTTCCGGCTTGTCAGCATTTCCTCCAAAAGCTGCTGGCCAGTAAGCGGATCAAATTGATTTTGGCCTGCAACCTGAACGTAAATTGCACTTGAATGAGCAAACAGGTCACAGCCCAACTCATTCTTGGCCACAGCTTCTTGGGATGTCGGCCCACCATCGAACGGTGGCGGAGGTGTGCGTATGGCGATCCAACAAGTATTTTTAATAGGAATAGTTTCAGCAAAGTCCGCAACGAAATGGCCACCCACAGGATGGCTTTGAGTCTGCGCAATTACGCGCCCATTTTGCACAACCTCAACGCGTCCAAAATCAACTCGTCCCATCACTCGCGCAGTTATCGCCACCGAACTTGGTTCAGCCAATTCGACGGTTTCACCAATTGATTTCCCTGCGATTTTAAATTCCAGTAGCGGCCCGTTGGTAATCCAAGTTTGACCCTTTCGAAATACGTCCAGCCACTGACTTGCCGAGAGAGTTGTTGTAGCTGGCACGTACACACGCGAGAAATCGTACATGAACCAATCAGTCCCAGTTGAAAACGGTGCGCGAATGCCAACGTTCAAGTAACGATAAAAACTGTGCTCGTAACTGCCATGGCTTCCACCATCAAAGATATTATTGGCATGCAACCGTCCCGCGATCCAACTTGGTATATCCTCCAACCCCCAGTTGTTGTGGCACCAAATCAACGTGCTGCCAATCGCCTTCGCTCGCTCCATACCAACTCGCAACGGAGGACCATCGGTCCCTTTGAGCGTAATTCCAGGGCCAATGCTGACCGGCTGAATTAGCTCTGGAATGTTCAACAACATCACATGACCATAACCTTCGTCCGAGGCTGTGAAGTTATGGCGATGTTCTTGGCCATTACCAAATTGAACACCCTTGGCCGATAGTCTTACCAAGTCTTCGTCCGTGTATTTGTTGCTTGTGTACTCTAAGTCCGCAACCGCGCGCTCTAAGTACGACAGGAACAACAAATCGAGGCCGTCGGCTAAGGGAACCTCAACCAAATATCGATCAGCTTCATCGCGACTTATCTGCTTTAGATGCAAATGTGTATTTGCACTGCGAAGTCCCGAGCGATGGGCGTCGAAGAATCGCTTAATCCGCAAAGAGACTTTCGAAGCCGCTGTCCGAACTTCGAACGGCCGTTCCGTCAATTCAGTCTCTAGACCCGAGAAGGCTCGTATGCTATATCGGCCGGTTGCCAACTCGACAGTCACGGGCTGCTTGACGACCCACCAATCGTGGATCGCTGATCTTTTCTCCAGCCCGTACCCTCGCGACAAAAGACTAGGTAATGGGACGACAACTCCGTTTGAATCGCGAATCTGAATCAACCCTGGAATCGATTTGCTCGTCCCATCGTCCAGCAACTCAAGCTCGACAGAAACTGCCGCGCAATTCGTTGAGATTAACACGCCCCAAACTAACTGAAATACGATCAGCAAATTTGCAGTCACGTTCATCGCTGATTGCCCTCGTTAACAATGCCGCTCGCCCCAGTCCGATAGGACTGGGGACTCCAAGGCAACCAGCGACTCGGGACGCAGTACGTCGACTACTTTACCTGAGCATCGCCGATACGCATGCCATAGAATGAGCGGTAAATAAAGAAATTGGCCGCGACAAAGAAGAAAATCGCGAGCATTGCGTTTAACGGCAATCCAATACTCTCTTCAATGTCTTTAGCCCACTGTTGGTGACTCATGCTGACCGCTAGCTCTACTGCCAGCAGACCAAACAACGTGGTGAATTTGATTACTGGGTTCAAGGCAACCGACGACGTGTCTTTGAACGGATCACCGACCGTATCTCCAACCACGGTGGCATCATGCAAAGGAGTTCCCTTGGCTTTAAGTTCAACTTCGACAATTTTCTTCGCGTTGTCCCAAGCTCCACCGGCATTGGCCATAAAGATTGCTTGATACAATCCGAAGATGGCGATCGAAATCAGGTAGCCAATAAAAAAGAACGGATCGGTAAACGCAAACGCCAGAGATACGAAGAAGACGGACAGAAAGATATTGAACATACCTCGCTGGGCATAAATCGTGCAGATCTCCACGACTTTCTTACTGTCCTCAACCGACGCTTTGACCACTCCATCTAGCTTGATGTTTGCCTTAATGAACTCTACGGCTCGATATGCACCCGTCGTTACCGCTTGTATTGAAGCTCCAGTAAACCAATAAATAATGGCTCCGCCGGAAATTAACCCAAGCATAAACGGTGCGTGGAGCAGCGACAGTTTCTCAATGTCATGTTGCAATTGACCAGTTAGTCCCATGATGATGGAAAAAATCATCGTCGTGGCACCAACTACTGCCGTGCCGATCAACACTGGCTTGGCTGTAGCTTTAAAGGTATTACCTGCCCCATCATTCTCCTCGAGAAAATGTTTCGCCTTGTCGAACTGCACGTCGATGTTAAAGTCCTTTTTCAACTCGTCTTTGACGTTCGGCACATGCTCGATCAACGACAGTTCATAGACCGATTGGGCGTTGTCGGTAACTGGCCCGTATGAATCGACAGCGATCGTCACCGGTCCCATCCCCAAGAAACCGAACGCGACTAAACCAAACGCAAACACCTCAGGCGCCAACATGATTTGGCCCAGCCCCATAATGGAAAACGCATAAGATATCGCCATCAAGCCGACGATGCCCACGCCCAGCCAATAACAAGAGAAGTTGCCTGCCACCAATCCTGAGAGAATGTTCAGCGAAGCACCACCTTCGCGGCTGGATGAGACCACTTCCTTAACGTGCTTCGAATGAGTCGACGTAAATACCTTTACCAATTCCGGTATCAAGGCGCCAGCCAAAGTACCGCATGAAATGATTGAAGACAGTTTCCACCATTGGCTTTTGTCTCCTCCCAGATCAGGAATGATCAAATACGATACGACATAAGTCATGGCAATCGAAACGAAAGACGTAATCCAGACCAAGCGAGTCAATGGCATCTCGAAATCCATTTGATCCGCTTTCTCGTATTTGTTTCGCGTCAGCGACTCGTTGATATAGTAGGAAGCGGCCGAGGCGACCACCATCATAATGCGCATTACGAACAGCCAAACTAACAACTGCACCTGCAACGTCTCATAGGCTGCTCCGGAGCGATCCTCGTTGATTGCCAACAGCACAAAGCTGATCAAAGCCACTCCAGTAACACCGTACGTTTCAAAACCGTCAGCGCTTGGACCTACAGAATCGCCAGCATTGTCACCCGTACAATCGGCGATCACCCCTGGATTTCTCGCATCGTCTTCCTTGATCTTGAACACAATTTTCATCAGATCAGAACCGATGTCAGCAATCTTGGTAAAGATCCCTCCCGCAATGCGCAGCGCCGCAGCTCCCAAACTTTCTCCGATAGCAAAGCCTATAAAACATGGCCCAGCATAATTTCCCGGCACAAACAACAGAATACAGAGCATGATCAACAGCTCGACCGAGATCAGCATCATACCGATGCTCATACCAGCCTTGAGCGGTATCGCGTAACACGGGTAAGGCTTGCCTTCAAGACTGGCAAATGCTGTTCTGGAGTTCGCAAAAGTATTGACACGAATTCCAAACCAAGCGACTAGATAACTGCCAGCAATCCCGACCAACGAAAATGCCAATATGACCAGCACCAAGGAAATGGGAAATCCCACGGATTCGACTTGCGTAACTGGGTCAACATAAGTTGCTAACCAGCCAAAATAAGCAGATATCACGGCCGCAATGAAGATCCACAACAGAAGAATGAATTTTCCTTGCGTAACCAAATACGTTTTACACGTTTCGTAGATCAGGTCAGAGATCTCTAACATGTTTCGATGGACTGGCAGGTTTTTCAACTGAGAGTAGATTTGCAAACCAAATCCCAATCCAAGCGCTGATACGATCAGCCCAACAAACAATAGTGTGTTGCCTCCCAGCCCCAGGAAAGTGACCTTGCCAAGATCTGGCATGATCAAACTTGCCTCGCCACCATGGTGTTTCTTAGTCGCCGCGGCACCTAATGCTTCGGGCGAAGCACCTAGTGCCGATTCGGGTGTTGCATTTTCATTGCCAGCCTGCGCAGCCGTAGGTGTGGCCACAGCATCTTGTGCCTGTTCCTGACCCAATAACCAAGCCGGTGCAATCAGCAAGGCCAATGAAAATAACGATGCTCTCAATGCTTGTGTCGAAATCAAGTTGCTCTCCGCGTACATGCTCATTCGTTCGGATGGGGTTAACAGGAAGGAAGTGCGACAATCGGAATGGACCCTAGGTACTTAGTGTCCTACCTCACTAAGCTGTAAGCGTTCCATTGTGCCCGAAGACTCCATTTAACTACAACGGTTGCCGTGCCAGTGAAAGAGAATTCGGCAACTTTTTTTGTCTCGGCAAGAATTCAATGACCTGCCGAATGCCACTAAACTACCACAAAGGCAAATCGAACGCCATTCATGCGTCAACATGCCACAGGCGGCCTAGCGACTCTTGAGAGCGAGCGGATTGGCCTGCACCGGAATACTAATATTATAACTTTTTAGTATTTCCTCTGCCGCCATAAATCCGCTTAATACAGCACTCTCCATCGTAGCAGGCCAGCCCGTGCGCACCCAGTCGCCGGCCACCAGTAGCGAGTCGTCCTGTAGACAAGTCTGAGGACGCAGCGAATTTGCGGCAGTATTAATAGAAAATACTGCATGAGGATCACTAATTACCTTTAACCTCAACAACTTTGCACGAGCGACTTGGGGAAATACCGCTGACAGGTCGGATTGCAGCATCATCGATAAATTCGCTCGGTCAGGTAACTGACGCGAAGCACTAATGACAATTTGGTAATAATGTCCGTGAGGCTGACAAGTCTCGAACTCATGTTCCTGGATTTTCTTGGACAATGCTGGTGCCTGAAGTTTTGGAAAAACCCATTGGCACAACCGGTCGATGAGCACGGCATGGGGAACGTCCAGCCATGGTTGATCCCACCAAGTATGCACGCCACTGATCGGCGAGCTCGCCAATTGACTTGCCCGATAAGCAACGGAATGCAGCGGATCGCTGCACAAGCGTTCGTTTTCTGCAGGGACCAGCGTGCGCCAAGCGTACCAGGGGATCGCCACGACGGTATGCCTTGCTCGCACTTGAGTACCGTCACTCAGCACAACGCCGTGACATGCAGCATCATTTCGCAGCAAGGATTGTACAGTACAGCCGGTTCGCACATCGACGCCTGACTCGCGCAGTCGCTCAATTGCTAATTCTCCAAATAACAAGCGGAGTGGTTGCACGGGGACAAGTAAATGAAATGCTTCACGATGTCGCATAAAACCATCTTGGAAAACCTTCGCGATGGCAGCCAGACTGACACGTCCCAGTTCCTCTCCCAGGGAACTGACAACAACAGTTTTCCAAAATCTCTCCACAGCAACTGGCGATTGTTTTTGTTGAACCAACCACTGGTTAGCAGAAAGCTGATGTGTCTGATCGTCAGCGCGAATGCCATCTAATTTTCTTAGACACAGGCCTACCTGCAACCGATCGACCATCCCGAGCCCTGGCCAATTCCAAAGCCAACTGGCAAGGTGCAACGGCGCAGGCAAGTAGGGAATTGATTTTAGTTTCTGGTATTGCCCATCCGGTCCGAAAAAATGAAGTTCTTTCTGCACCTGCCAATACTCTTGTTGGCCAAGCCACTGAATCAACTGGCGCAAATTAGTGCAACAGGCCATGCCAACATGCTGGCAATAGTCGACCCATTCTTCGGTCACAGGATCGAAATACGAACCAGCTCTACCACCTAGTCGATGCTTGGATTCTAACAGAGTTACTGCCAATCCCTGCTTAGCTAATGCGAGAGCAGCGCTGATGCCCGCCAAGCCTCCACCGACGACGATGGCTGTCGCAGAAACGGAACTAGTTGTTTGTTGTTCGCTCATGCAACATTTCGTCTCGATTGAAGTTCAGCGATTGACAAGGGTCGGGAAGTTGACGGTACCACCATGGAGCAAAATGGGATACCGCCAATCGCCACCGTGCTCTCTTTGGTACGACAATCCGCTTGTCAGTCCAAAGTTGGTCCTTTGACTTAACCACCTGTTCCAAGAGCTGATAATAGGTTCTCCAGATCAAGGAGAACATCTTGCGACTGTCGGTTGGCAAATATTCAGCAGTACTCCAGCCGCTGGCATAGAGCTGCGCAGCACGTTGCGCGATCGCTTCGATACAGCCTTGCCAATCGCCATTCGGTTCCCCCTTTAACCATCCACTAGGCTGACAATCAAAGCGCTCAAGCTCGCACGTCGGAACGTAAATTCGAGCGCGCTGAGCATCCTCTC
>CAZVBC010000067.1:0-23919 GCA_964625155.1 uncultured Pirellulaceae bacterium | reverse complement strand
ACAAACACCGGATTTGCCCACCGAGCCACAGCCGATCGCGCCGATCCGCGAGAGAGTTCGAGGGCCAAATGCTGCCGAAGATGCACCTTCGCCAGAATTGCCTGCGCCAGCGATTCTGCCGGAAGATCACCAGCAACCAGTAGACTCATCGCACGATATGGCCGATGTCAAGACTGCGGCATATAACGGTGATGCGGAAGAGGTTGGTACTACCGAAGGCAGCGAGACGTTGCAAGAAATGGCTTCTGCGGACGACTTGCCCGAAGACTGGCCTGACCCGCGCGGATTTATACCAGATCCTCCGAGTCGCGAGCGTCCGCAAGCGGCGTTACAAAGTGAAGCCATCATTGAGCACATGTCCAGTTATAATGGTCATGATGAAGATTTCACCGAACGTCTTTCGGAGTATTTTTATTTCCGAGACGACGCGCGCTTCGGAGGGTGGCAAGCCTATCTCCAACGCAGTGAAGACTTTATACGTTTGTGTTGCCATTTTCATCTCACAGAAACGCTCGCCAGCCGCGGCGGACAAGACGAAAGCCGCTTGATCTTTCGCTGGCCCATTGTCCGATACCAGCGGTAGTTCGCACCCCAGGTGGCTCAACTGACAATGCTGTCGGTTGCTGGTATTTGCGAAGAGAAAACTACACGACCAAACCGTTTGACTGTCTGCGACCATGCTGCTCGCCCGGTAGCAATCGATCGAACAGTGGATGGACAGACGGCACTCAAGTGCGTGGCACGGAGGCATCGGGCATGAGTAAGGAGATCAACGTACTGGCATTAGTGAAAGGCGAAGAGCGTTACATCTTCTTGTATGACGATGCAAATCGCACTGAGACTTTGCGCATGCTTGGACGATACGCGGCAGATCCGCAACTGAGTTTTTCATGGTATGACGCAGCAGTATTGAGCAAGAAAATTCGCGAGTCGGCAACGGATGCTCAGCCAGTTGAAAGCAAGGGACCAGCGATCTTATCGCCGAATTCGCGATTGCAGCCACGGTTTTCTTTACCGACCAACGGTGACAGCAAATAACGCGTACGATCATCGTGGCGCGATCTACTCGAGCCACTTCCTGAGTTCGCGGGGCTGGGAAATCGAGTGAGCGAGTTTGATGCGCAGCGAGATTGCACAATTCCTTCGATACTTAGCGAACGAACGAAATTCGTCTGAGTTGACCGTCAAGTCCTACCGAGAGGACTTGATGGACCTAGCGTCTTACCTGGAAGATGAACTTGGGGGTGACCGCTTGCCGGACGACGTCACTCCTCGCGACCTGCGTGGATATGTCGCGGCGTTGCACGAAGCAGGTTACGCTCGTACCAGCATTTCACGCAAGCTAGCATCTCTGCGAAGCTTTTATCGTTTTGCACAACGACGTCAGCTTGCACAGTCTAACCCGGCCAAACCGTTGCGGAATCCACGCGGTCAACGAAAGCTGCCTCACTTCCTTACCAATGACGAAGTCCTCAAGCTGCTGGACGCACCAACTACCGACAAGATGGCGACTCGCGATCAAGCAATTTTTGAGACCATGTATTCCGCAGGTTTACGCGTCAGTGAAGTGGTGGGATTAAATGAAGGAGACCTCGATTTTGATCAAGGAATCGCTCGAGTACGAGGAAAGGGACGCAAAGAGCGGTTAAGTCCGCTGGGGACCTACGCCATCGACGCGTTACAATCCTATCTTCCTCGCCGAATCCTTTCGCAAAAGGAGCCTCGAGGCCGCGAAGCTCCTGTATTTGTCAATAAGTTTGGCGGACGCCTGACCACGCGCAGTGTGGCCCGCATGTTGGAAAAGTACATCAAGCAAACTGGGCTGGATGCACGCACAACTCCCCACACGCTACGACACAGTTTCGCCACACATCTGCTGGATCGCGGCGCGGACATTCGCAGCGTTCAAGAATTGCTGGGGCACAAGAGTCTCGTTACCACACAGATCTACACACACCTGTCGACCGCGAATCTCCGCGAAGTTTACCAACGCGCCCACCCGAGAGCATCCATCTGAGCCCACAACATCTCAGCCCATTCCAGGACTCAAAATGCTCACATTCCAAATGACCGCTCAATCAATGGCCGCAGCGTGACGTTTGGCTTTCGGATCGCCGGCAGCATGCAACAGTCCCGAGGTTGAATCGATCAAGATCATTACAGGATGTGCGATTGGTCCTTTTGATGTTTTGATGATGTGACCTCGGCCTGCTAACTCCGTGCGCACTGTCTCAGGAATCTCCTCATACAGCGTTAACGCCCCTTTTTCCACAAATGCCTTCTCGCGGTCAGGATTGGGGTTAAACGAGTCTTGATGGTGACTGGTATTGAACCGTGCAGCAGTAACAGCGGCTGCGGGCAACATACCAAAGTCGATATGGTTTATCAGTACGTTGAGAGTCGTTTGATCTTGCAGGTCGCCGCCAGCCACACTGATCGCCATCACTGGTTTATCGTCTTTGAGTACTAACGTCGGTGTCAATGTAATTCTGGGACGTTTGCCCGGTTCGACTCGGTTGGGATGTCCTGAAGCCGTATTCAGACTGCGCACACGATTGCCCGTATTCACACCCGGATTGCCAGGTTTGTTGGTCAGCATATTGCAACTTGGTGTCGCAGCGATCACGTTTCCCCAGCGGTCGGCAACGACACAAGTCGTAGTGTCTTGCTTGGGTATCGATTCGGTTTCGTTAGCAGGTTGGGTAGGAGCCAGCAGAGCTCGCCCGCGCATTGGATCACCCGGTCGACGCGCCAATGAGGCAACTCGCGGATCGATCAACTTGCGGCGTTCGAGCGAGTAACTCTCGGAAAGAAGCTGGGCCATGGGAACTTGGACAAACCGAGGATCTCCGTAGTATTCATCGCGATCGGCATAGCCTAATTTCATGGCTTCGGTAACAGTGTGAATAAAGTCGGCAGACAGGTGCTGTAACGACTTCAAATCGAAGCCTTCCAACAGCTCAAGATTCTGACAGAGAACTGGACCTTGAGTCCACGGTCCACACTTATAAATTGTGTAACCACGATATTGAGTCGAAACGGGTTCTTCGACCCGGGTTACATGTGCCACCAAGTCCGCTTTACGCAACCAAGCACCGGTCTCGACGTACCAGGCATCGAGCTCATCAGCGACATCCCCTTTGTAAAAGCGATCTCTCACTGCGGTGAGTTTAGTTTCGCGTGCACCGGTCGTTGTTCGTTCAGCTTCGACCAGTTTGCGCATAGTCTTGGCCAGCCGCGGATGCCAATCTTGTTTACCCTCGTCCAACAGCGACAACATGGGAGTTACAACTCGTTCGAAAGATACCGTTCCATATAGTTTAAGCAGCGTAACGACCGCATCGACAGCGGCCGGAACTGGCGCGGCTTTCATGCTCCCTTTGTGTGGAATGCCATTTTCGTAAAACCACTTCATGGCGTCGGGGTTCAGTGGAGCACCACCGATTCCACTGATTGTCTGCACTGACTTGCTTTTCGCATCGTAGACCATGATGGGCACTTCACCGCCGATGGCAAACATGCCGTAATCGGTAACAGCTAAAGCCAGGATCGTTGCCGCAGCACCATCGGCTGCATTGCCACCATCGCGCAACACGCCGATGCCAGCCGCCACCGCCCCAGCACCGCCAGCCGCCACTGCTCCACCCTTACCACTGGCATGCCAACCAATTTCCGCTGCCGACAATCGACTTGTGAGAGCGAAAACCAATGTCCAAATGACCCACCGACGATGGAAATGTGCAAACATATTTTTCTCCGACACCTTGTGAGGCATGTGACTCTACTTTTCCAGAAAGAGATAGTGTGGAGGATTTCCAGAGCCACAGCAAGCAGACGATTATCAGCAGTCGACAATCTGAAAACTAAAAAACATCACGCAGATTTGCAGCATAGCACAACAAGTCTGAGCTCTATGTTAGACGACATGCGCGGTTACAAGATCGTCTTGGTTTGGTATGGGGGCACCTCCAAGGTCAAGATAGATTTCGTACCACTGCGCAAACAAGTGCAAAATTGCGGCTGAACACAAGCCTGAGGCTGGAAGCACGCCGATACAGAATACCATCAACCCAACAATGCTGACTGCGATGGAAAGAACTGCATAGATCAATAAACTCGCAAGCACCTCGAGATACATGATCTTGATGAAATTCCAACACCATCCGAAGTCAAATGAGTCGCGAAACTTTTGAGTTACCATGCTGCGAATCAGTACCGGAATAAAGCACATCACTGCCGTCACAGCCAATACTAAGTAAACTACCGTACAAGCACCGGCAATAACGAGCATGACGCCGCCGATCGCAGGCTCTCGGGCCTCGGCCAATGCCCCAAACGCCACTATTGCAATCAGCGGAGGAAAAGCAACCAGTAACGACAGTGGCAAGGCAAAGGCGATATAAACGAGGATGGGAACAATACCCTTGTTGATGTAGTCTCCCAGCTGGTCTATGTCGATATCGGGAGCCGCCACACCTGATCGTCCAGACTGAAATCGTATTAATTCCGTTCCATACCCCAGTAAGAAAATGGCTCCCACAACCATATTCTGAGTCAACGCAGCTAAAGTCAGCCATAGCAAGTTGGGCATCCACTTGGGCGAGTCGAACACGTAGGTAAATGCTCGAATTGGGGAAGTGCGCACGCAATACTCCTAGGTACCTAGATGGTGTGGATTTGCGACGTAACTGCGACAAACTTTGCAACAAATTATTAAAATTGCAGCAGCCAGTTTTGGAAAAAATCAACTGCAAGCTTAGAATCAATCATGGGTGGACGCAATGCGTGCAATATATCGAGGCATCGTTACGCGCTGCATAATCCTACACATAAGGCCACTTTACAAGCCCCTGACCAGTTCGAAAAGGAAGCTTGCCGGTCATGCACGAGCGTAAAGCATGGAAATCGGTTGATGCCATTGACAAGCCGATTGTGGTCGCCCAGATGGTCCGAAGTCCTGTGCGATCTCAAAACGAGCCTCTTCCTTCTCCAAGCGATGAGATTTCTGAAACTGTATATCTCGCAGATGAATCGCATCCAGCGGCATTGGAGGAATTAGATCCAGCGCTGCGCATCGAAGTCAGTGGATTAAATACAGTCGTCGGTTGCGAGCGCGATGAAGTGTTCGTCGGCGAATTGCCATCGAACTCCTGCGATCTATTGCAAACACCCGATCAGAAAATCGGCGAGGACACACTTCCGCCAGCAAAATCAGTCCTGTCATTAGTGTCAAAAAAGCGGTTTTGGTTTGTCGCGGCTCCTAGTTGGTTAATTAGTTTGTTAGTACACGTCGCCGTCATTGTGTTCTTGGCAGCCATTCACATGCAGCCGGTCACGAAAATCTTAAGTGTGCTGACCGCTGAGCGAGGTGATAGCGCTACGGAGGGCCTTCAGGAGTTCGATGTCAGTGCCACCAAGGCTGCGGAACCTGCCGCCGAAGAAGCCGTGTCGGCGGCGACATCATTGCCTGAGCAATCAGACGTGATTCCCGAAGTTGCGAATTTGCAGATCAGCGAGTTCGGGAATTTGAGAGCTGACAATTCTATCAAGAATCTGATTGAACAGATCGTCCCTTCGTCGAGTCTGATGAACAGCGAATCGATACAGCTTATGTCCTCTCTCAGCAGTCGATCCAAGCAGTCCAAAGGTATGTTATTGGAACGCTACGGTGGATCTGCAGCGAGTGAAAAGGCCGTATCAATGGGACTGAAGTGGCTCGCAGAGCATCAAGGACGCAACGGTGGCTGGACGTTTGCGCACTCGGCGGTTTGTCGAGGTCAATGTAAAGACGATGGACGTTTGGCCACTGCGACTAATGCCGCGACAGCGCTGGCCTTGCTTCCGTTTTTGGGAGCTGGCCAGACACATTTGGATGGCGAATACCAACCAACTGTCCGACGCGGACTCGAATTTTTGATTCGCAAGATGAAGGTAACCTCCGGAGCACACCCAGCCGGATCTTGGCATGAAGAAGGAGGTTCGATGTACTCACACGGCTTAGCGGCCATTACAATTTGCGAAGCCTACGCGATGACTCGCGATTCCGATCTTTTGCAACCTGCTCAACTGGCTTTGAATTACATTGTGGACTCACAAGATCCCAGGGGAGGCGGATGGCGTTATGCCCCCAAACAACCTGGTGACACTTCAGTAGTCGGTTGGCAATTAATGGCACTGAAAAGTGGTGCCATGGGAAACTTGGTGATCCCGCAGCGGACCATTCGCATGGCCGAATCGTTTTTGAACAGCGTCAGCATGAATAAAGGTGCGTATTACGGATACGATCGCCCCACCACTAAAATCGAAGGACGCGCAGCAACAACGTCTGTCGGCTTACTTTGCCGCATGTACTTGGGAACTCCCAAAACTGATCCAGGCATCGCGGAAGGAGTCAAGTTCTTATCTGCTCGTGGTCCGCAGATTTCGGATCTATACTACACTTACTATGCAACTCAGGTCATGCGGCACTATGGAGGCGCTGCCTGGGATAAGTGGAATACTGCCCTACGCGACCAGTTGATCAAAGCTCAAGTCAAAGACGGTCACGCTGCTGGTAGTTGGCTAACCCACGTAGCAGGTCGAGGAGGCCACCAAGACAAAGGTGGTCGATTATATTGCACATCGCTCGCCACGATGATTCTCGAAGTCTACTATCGACACATGCCTTTATACAGTGAAAAATCGTCCAACGAGGACTTTGAGTTGTGAGCCTTGCGTCACGTCAAAATTGTTACAATTGCGTCTCTGTATAACCAATTGGACAGCACCGCATTCGATAAAGTGCAACGCTTTTGGCGGAACAATTAATCGCAGTGAGCTAGCGCCAGATTTTCGCGACTAAAACGGCCCAACGCGTTCCGGCTGGTCGAATGCGACGCTGTGCAACTAAACTCTATTAGTGATCGCAACATTTGTGTCTGTGGTAAGAGGAGCAAGCCCGTGCAATTCTGCGTACGGCGAATTTGTATTGTTTTGGTTTTGGTGTCTCCGTTTGTCGCACGATCGGCTGAACTGACTCACGGTCCGATTCTGGGGGCTGTTACCGAGTCGAGCGTTCGCGTTTGGGGACGTACATCGCGCAGCGCAAAGCTGGAAGTGCGTTACGGAACGCAACCCGAGCGGCTCGCATCCACGTCATCGTCATCGACAACGACTCTGCTAGCACACGATTTTACAAGTTGGTTTACGCTGGAGTCATTGCAAGCAAATACCCGTTATTACTATCAAGTGCTTGTCGATGGACAACCGGCTGGCAAGGCAGGTTCGTTTCGAACGTTGCCGTCAGCGGCACAGCACTACCATGCAGAGCACAATCCGAAAGGACTCTTTAATTTTCGCTTTGCGTTCGGTTCCTGTGCAAATCAAAATCCCGAACATGGAATCGGCCATAGCCTGCCAACCTACGATACCCTAGTGCGGCAAGAGGCAGATCTCACTCATTTTGCCATCATGAATGGCGATTGGTTGTACGAAGAAGTGCGAAGTTATTCGGCCGCCCAATGGCGAGACCAGGTCGGTGTGACGCCCGAGCAGGATCCGGCTGTCGTCCGTTTGGCACCGACGATCGCAGGTGTTTGGGAAAACTACAAACTGTACATGCACCGAGCACCCAACTTAATGGAATGGCACCGGCGCGTCCCCAATTACTTTACGTTTGACGACCATGAATTGGTCAATGATATACGTGGTTGTGCCACTGTCGGATTTCGTGAGCGACGTACCGTGTTTCGCGACATCGGAATTCAAGCTTGGCACGATTATCTGGGATGGGCCAACCCGGTTCCTCCCACGGAGCCGATTCACTTCGGACAAGCTTCGCTGAAGAAAGGGAGCGACGTATTGACCGACACGTTGAGTGATTTTACAGCATTGCACGTCGAAAAGTTGCCGACCTTACACGTCCACTGGGGAACGACCACCGCTGGTGAAAACGATATGAAGTTCGACGACGATCGACTGGGTGACCCGAACTCACGAGTTTACGAAGTTGTTGAGCGGTTGGATAAACACCGTTTGCGGATCAACCCTCCGGCGGTTGCCGACGGAGCCGCCACATATTCGATTGGGCGACGGAACTACAGCAGTTTCAGGGTCGCCAATTGCGAATACTATCTACTGGACCTCAAGACGTATCGTCAAATGCATGACCCCAAACATCCCGATAAAGCCGGTTTGACCATGCTCGGCAAACATCAAAAGGAATGGTTGCTGGACTCCATGGCGCGAAGCGATGCTGATTTTTTCTTTATCGTATCATCGAATAATTTCATGATTCCTCATGATGGCGCAGGTGGATTTGAGTTTGCCGAAGGTAAAGATGATGCCTGGACGGCCCTATTGGATGAACGCGAGCAAATGATCCGGGCTTGGGACGCGCTAAAGAAACCGGTCTTCATCTTGACAGCCGATTTGCATAACAGCTTTGCGATCAAGATCACTGACCACATTTGGGAATTTGCGTCTGGTCCGCACAACTCAGTCAACCATGTCCCCGCATTCGATGAAGGCGGACGCCCTGCCACTGGTTTGTACAAATCGGGACCGCGAGTTTGTGATATTCGTTGGTCGACTTACATTCACCCAGACCTGGAACGCCTGCAAAGACTTTATCCAATGTATTGTGTGGCGCAGATCAACAATGTCTATAACCTACCGCAGCAGTTGGGAGGCACGCGTTGGGTGGCATACCCTCACCCTCAGATCGTCTTTCAGTATTTCGATGGAAGGACCGGTGAGCTGAAATATGCAGAGGCGGTATCTGTCCCCAGAGCACGTTAAAATGGTTAACGAGTGAGTCATTCTTCGATGCCACAAGATGTGCCGATACCATCCCAGAAAGATGAATTTACATCACAGCGGCAAGCGATGGTCGAAGGGCAACTTCGTCGACGAGGCATTGTAAGTGAACCTGTGCTTGAGGCGATGAATCATGTTCCAAGGCATCGGTTCGTACCGCCGGAAATCACTCATGCGTCGTACAACGATTGTCCTTTGCCACTTGGTCATGGTCAAACAATATCCCAACCTTATATCGTTGCATTGATGACAGAATTGTCGCGCCCGCGAGCAACCGACCGCGTGTTAGAAGTGGGGACCGGTTGTGGATATCAAACCGCAGTGCTGGCTAGTTTGGTGAACGAAGTCTACAGCATAGAAATCGTCCCCGCCCTGGCACATGAGGCTGAACATCGACTGTCGCAGCTTGGCTATCACAATGTGCATATACGCATTGGCGACGGTCATGAGGGATGGTCTCAATTTGCACCATTTGACATTATTCTCGTCGCGGCGGCGCCACCTCGCGTGCCGCAGCCACTGGTCGATCAACTGGCTCGCGGAGGTCGAATGGTAATTCCGGTGGGGCGTGTCGAGCAACGACTGTTACTTATCGAGCGAAGTGTGGACGGCTCATTGAACGAGTCCTACATCATCCCAGTCGCCTTTGTACCCATGACTGGGCAGGCTCAGGTATAGAGCCTGCGCGGGGACACTGAAGATCGGGCTTTTTCCACATACGGAATCTGGCAACTATTCACTGGGAATTAACTAGTTGTGGTTTGCCTGGCTGGACACTCGACTACAATTACCTGCCAAAGTTGGTTGTTTGATGTATGGGGCAATCAATAACAAAAGCTGTTTTTGCAATTCTTGGCGCAGGAGATAGGCCACGTGGTCAACAACGCGATTAAGGACAAACTGGTGCGACATGTCCTGGCGAAGGTGCGGATGCCCGCGCAGTACGTTGGTGGCGAGCGCAACGCAGTAATCAAACGGCACGATGCGGTCGACGGGCGATTGTGCTTGGCTTTTCCCGATGCATACACGATCGGCATGAGCCATCATGGATTGCAAGTGCTGTACTCGCTGATGAACGCTCGCGAAGATTGGGCCGCTGAACGCTGCTTTACTCCTTGGCCCGACATGGAGCAGTTGTTAAGGCAATATGGAATCCCGCTTTACAGTCTTGAAACTTTTACTCCGCTTAGGGATTTTGATGTCATTGGATTCTCACTGCAGTACGAAATCTCGTCACCGAATGTGTTGACGATGCTGGACTTGAGCGGCATACCTTTGCGAGCAACAGAGCGCACGATGGCGGATCCGTTGATCTTGGCAGGTGGTCCGTGTGCGCAGAATCCGGAAACTATGGCTGCCTTTGTTGATTGCTTTGTTACGGGCGACGGCGAACCAGCATTGCCGGAGATTTGCGATTTGTGGCTTTCTCTGCGCAAGCAATGCCGCGAGCAGGGAGGATGGCTGCAAGGTGAAGGGGGCAAGCAACAGCGAAGTGAAGCGCTGGCACAGCTCGCCAGGCACCTAAAGTATGCCTATGTTCCGCACTTATACGAACCTGAATATCACGCAGGACGCATCGTTTCGCTCCACCGTACCAGGGCAGATATCCCCGAGACGATTGAACCATCGGTGATTCGTGATTTAGAATCGATACCGCTGCCCACTCGCCCCGTAGTTCCCTTTGTGGAATGTGTTCACGATCGTATCGCGATTGAAATCATGCGAGGTTGCCCATGGCAATGTCGCTTCTGCCAGAGTACGGTAATTAAGCGTCCCTTGCGCATTCGATCGGTTGATACGATTGTCAATGCGGCGCTGGAAAGTTACCGCCAAACCGGATTTAACGAAATCAGCATCCTGTCGCTGAGCAGTAGCGACTATCCACATTTTGAAGAGCTTGTCAAACGCCTGCGGGCGACGTTCAACCCGCTCGGAGTCAACATTTCCGTTCCGAGTTTGCGAGTCAACGAACAACTTAGGACATTGGCCGACCTAGTCGGAAATGAACGTCGTTCCAGTTTAACTCTTGCTCCCGAAGTCGCCCGCGATGATATGCGTGAACAGATCCGTAAGAAGATTAAGAACGATGACCTGTTCGAAGGCTGCCGAGTCGCGTTTCGCAATAACTACGAGAGCGTCAAGCTGTATTTCCTGTGTGGATTACCCGGCGAGCGCTTGGTTGATTTAACTGGGATTGTCGAAATGGCCGAGACGATCGCGCGCATTGGCAAGGAAGTGCGCGGGCGGTTCCCCAAGGTCACGGCAAGCGTGTCAAATTTCGTACCCAAAGCGCACACGCCGTATCAATGGAATGGTATGCAACGGCGCGAGTATTTCGAATGGGCTCACAAACAATTGTGGCAGCATCGGCAGATTCGTGCCATTAATATCAAATGTCACGATATCGATACCAGCCTGCTTGAAGGCGTGCTCAGCCGAGGTGACCGTCGCACGTGCGATGCGATCGAATTAGCTTGGCAAAGAGGTGCTCGCATGGATGGATGGACGGAAATGCTCGATGCACAGCGCTGGTGGCAAGCGTTTGCGGATTGTGGTATCGACGTCGAAAAACAAGTGCACGAACCCTACGCCGTTGGTGCCAAACTTCCTTGGGATCATGTCAACGTAAAATACGGGCGAGAGTATCTCGAAAAAGAGCAACATCGCTCGGTCTTACAATTACAAGCGATGGCAGATGTCAAGAGTTGAAAGCTGAGTAGCCTAGAGCTGCGAAGGCAATGTGGAATTCCCTCTATTTTGGGCCCGAATGGCTAACTTGCGTACTTCCAATCGGGCTGAGATTGGGCCAGTAAGATAGCAAATAAGTATTGCGTCCGTTAGCGATTTGAACACGCGATGATTGTCCAGTTTTGCTAGAGCGACCTGAAATAGTCGGGCTCATTTGAATTTCGTGGACACCAGCGGGCAATTCGACTCGCAAGATCTGTATTTCTCGCGGCAATAATCCCCAGCATCGCGTATCGGCAGCTTCCGTCGCTTCCCAAGCAACTCCAGCCGCATCCATGGCTAACGAAGCAAGTGGTGCGGAGGCATTCAGTTGATCTTTAGCAACATAGAGCGCGCTTTTCTTGATCACGCGTCGCGCGACAGCGCGGGCCATGATCTCGGGTACTTTAGCATCAAAGGTTTGAGTTGCTAAAAGATGGACGTCGGTCAACGGTTGGGTAAATCCTGCAACCTGTCCGTTCAAAGTTACCTGCAAACAATCGAATGGCTTTGCGGGGCTAGTAATACGCGGTACTTTAATGGGAGCCAGTGTGGGTGGAACGGAGTACTTTCCGACTGCAGAGACGATACGATCGGCGATTAACAGAGCGTCACTGGTTGCTTCTTCGGCCACCTCGATTTTCTGAGGTCCGCGTCCGATCAGAGTGAAAAGATATAACACTCCGTTACCAGGTTGGCTATGGACCCCATGAGTTACTCGTTGTATGTCTTCTTGAAGGAAGGAAGGTTCCGGAAGTAACTCGGCCGTCGATTGATAAGCTCGCAAGGCGTCGTCATAGTTAACGTGCGTAGCTTCACGTAGCACGCCGCGTAAGTAGAAACCGATGGGAGGAGGTCGATAGGCGTCTCGCCCCGGCAACCCCCAGCGACTGGCTGCACGGTGTTGAAGTTGATCGTGTTTGGATAGCATTTGGAGAGTATAGCTTTCAGCATCCGTGCCATCCTGCATCAAACTGGCTAGCGCCAAGAAGACTCGCACCAGCATTTTTTCATAGTCTTCACCGTGATATGCTCGACGCTGGTCGTCTGTGAGCATCGACGCAATGGTTTCGGTAGCACTCACCTGTTCAAAATGATCCCATTGATCACGAACCGCGCGCAGCCGCCGTTCACAGTTTTTGGCGTCGCCTCTTAATAGGTCCACGACGGCCAAATCCAACTCAATGACAGTCGCGTCACCCCGGCGTTTTCCACTGAGTTTGTCCAGTTTGGCGTACGCAGTTTCCAGTTGGTTCTCGTAAAACAACTCTCTGGGCTGGCGCAGAGCATGGGCATGCGTCGAGCAACCGCCTAGCATGCTGCAGTATGCGAGAATCCAGCACAAAAAGTACCAACTCACAAATTGATACTCCAGCTTCTGGACTGACTTGATGCGAGCGGTGGCAAGAAAGATACCGAGCGGCTTGCTCCGTTCCACTAACTCAGGTCGTGGGCCGGCGCATGCCCACCGGAGCGTTGGGAAGTTCTTTTTTGCCGCTCGCACTAAGCATTTATCGGTAGCAGATGCGACCGTGTCGCAGCACTTCCGACGACTCATTTCCAGGCTTTGAGCGGATTGTAATTGAGCGCTTTGCCAAGATAGCTTTGATGGTAACCTTTGCGTATTGACGCTTGTTCCTTAGTGTAGGTTCCCGATCGCGTATCTATCAATTCTAACGTCAGCAAATAATCTCGCTGAGTCGAACTATTACGTTCTGTCGTGCCGCTGGTCAGCGTTGCATAAAGCAAATAATCGACCGGTTGTCCGTCGCGTTGTAGTACCGAAGTAAACAACTGCATATTGGAAGGGACAAGGAGTGAATCTGGTCGCAAGCGAGTTTCTTGAAGAGCGGAATCGACCATTCGGCGGCTGATCGCTTGGAAGGACTCAGAACGGTTGATCTGAGTGTCAATTTGTTGATAGATCTGGTCCTTAAAGTCCCCGAGTTCTTCTGAACTCTTGTTCTCCACACCCACAAAACAAACGGTACGGCAGACAGGTAATCCATCTGAGCCGATCATGGGCGGATGAGGTGTCGCCATTTGTGTTCCAAGCAATCGGGAAACCGATTCGTCGATCAAAGGGTTGTAGACTTCCGCGCCAGCGGAATGGCTGCCAACCAAATCCGGTTGGTTGTTCTTGATCAAATGCCCATATTGATAGCCGCGACAGCCAGCAACACACGCCAGCCCCAATGCTAGCAATCCCACTCGACTCCAGTGAATGCAATCCATTACGATTCCCTGTGGCTTCGTTAAATTTGTACAGCCGGCTCAGCCTCAAGCGACTCGCACCAAACGGCGGTTGTTTCTATCCATCGGCATCAGCGCAGGGGATTCCACAAGAATCCCGTGTTTGTACCGGGAACGATATAGCTGGCTATTGCCGCGTTTGCCAATGTGCTTGATTGTGCCCGTCTTGCGCAAGCAATAGGCGACCTTTTGGGCAAACCATCGAGGTCGCTGGATCGCCAAAGCTAACTGAGCCGTATCAAATTGGTTTGGCAAAGCTTTAGAATCGATTTGCCGCCAAAGGTCTTTAGCATTTGTGAGCTTCGTCGTCGAGACGATTTCCAATACCGTCTGATCAAGCATGTGGTAGTCTTTTCCTCGATGCCAGGTCTTTTTCCGTGGAATTCGATGTTCTTCAATATCCAAAACGACAACCTCTAAACTCAATCTGCGTGCAGGAAAGACCTCGGTGAAATGGACTAAGTCAAAAAAAATATCCAGCCTCGCTCCCTTTTTCGGACTTAATCGGCGTCTTATTACTTCGCCCCCTGGTTCGCTGTGCATGACGATCCATTTGTTACGCACAATTGGCTTGACGACTCGAATTGGAGTAGGGCTTAAACTGAGAAGTTTGCTGATTTTTGAACGGATCGCACCTAACGATGCATGTTGGATTTCGATCAATTCACCCAATGCACCAATCGCATCAATCCGAAAATCACCCACTGCAATTTCCGTTTGATCAGCCGATGCAGCCATATGCATCTTTAATTGGCGATGTAATGACGTTTCCATGTCGATTCTCTCAGCTCTTTGCAGACAACCAACTGGGAGTGAGACTTAGCCACTCGATACAGATGGTTAAAGATGCTTGCTCAAAATGTTCATTTACGCAGAGATACAGGTGAGCGGCAGGAAACATAACCGGCACAGCTTGCGCTGCATCGCTTAAAACACAATTGCGGAAGTTGGCAAGCACTCCCGTGTCATGGCAACTTTTCTATTGCCGCTCGCCATGGGCTCGATTGACGCTGGTCTACTCGATTCCGAAGTCGCGCACGGTCAATAATGTTTTAAGTTTTAGGCCCTGTGCTTCAATCGCCTCACGGCCACCTTCCAATCGATCGATTACTGCCAAGATCGACTCGACCTCCAGCCCGAATTCACGAGCCGCTTCGACCGCCTTGAGTGCACTGCCGCCACTGGTCACAACATCTTCGACCACAACCGCTTTCATGCCGGGCTGTACCGGTCCTTCGACTTGCCGACCCATGCCGTGCTGTTTGGCTTCTTTGCGCACGATAAAGCCACGTAAGTCGACGCCGCGCTGCCCCGCGAGAGTAATCGTGGAGGCCGAAATCGGATCGGCTCCGATTGCCATACCTCCAATCGCATCTGGCATCTTGTCTTTCAGCAGCTCTAACATCCCTAGAGCAACCTGGTTCGCGCCCAGTGGGTGGAGTGTTAACTGACGACAGTCGAGATAAAAGTTCGCGGTCTTTCCACTTGCCAGCGTAAAGGTACCGAACCGTAACGCTAGCTCGCGAACCAAACCGATCAATCGCTGGCGATCATATGGCGAATTCATTCAATTCCTATCGATGCACGCGTACTTTGGCACCTTGTGCAAGAATTGCATAAACATTGGCTGCATCGATGGGCGCCAGGCTAATACAACCGGCCTTGCTTAGCTCGGAAGTCGCCATCTCGGCTGTACCATGGATGCACATGTCTTGCCCAAGGTTAATCCAATATCCTCCGTAGGGATTACGAGGATCATTGGCTGGAATATCGGAACCTGCACCATAATACGGTCGATCGATTCGTTTGTCGACGATCTCAAACGAACCTTCGCGAGCAACCGGGTCTTGACCAACAGAAATCGGGAACCTACCCGCATACAACTCGCCCACAAACAGTGTAAGCTCGCCGCGCGTCAAATCGACTTGAGCACGAAATGGACCACGTAGTACTTTGAGTTCGGTTCCTGGCAGGACTACATTTGAATTGTCCATGCCATTGACGCGTATCAACAAGTCTCGCGTAATTCCGTACTTGATGGAAATCGATTCCACAGTGTCACCCGGTACGGCGCGATAAGGCAATTCCATCAAATGACGTCGTGAGTAGATGACTTCTTTAGCTAACTCGTCAAGAATTTCGAGCATGTCGTAGTATTCATCGCGAGTCAGTTCGACGCTGCCATAAAACATACTCAAAGTAAATAGAGCATCTTTCAGCTTGCCATCCTTAACCTGCTTCAGCGCTTGCTCACGCGCATTGCGGAATGGCTGAGTGGGGAGTTTTCTTGTTTCGTCAACGACTGCCGTCGGCGATCCGGAAATCTGCGAATTGACAGTTGACGCACTAGCTGCCGCATTCCTATCGGTTCCACTGGCTCCTCCCAACGAAGGTGGAGTTGTAGCACCAAGCGTATTCGCCAGACTTCCTGAATTGGTACTTTGATTGGGCGAGTTGGACGGCGCACTTGCACTGAACCCAGTATTCGAATTGGCGGAAGTACTTGCCGACGTTAAATAGCCGGGGACCGACAGTTCCGATGATACTGGTGAAGCAGGCGCGCGTGGCAAACTCGGGAGTGCGGGAGCGGTGACTTGAGGCAGCGAATTGGCACCAGCCAACAAACCAGTTGGAGATGCACCTTCCTGTTTGGCCAATGCAGTCGGCACATCGCCAGTGTTGAGCGGCAAACTATTTGCTCCTCCGCTTGCCGCCGGCCCAGCGTTCACTGTAGCACTGATATTCGGCGCGCTGACTGGAGGAGAACTGGGAAGCGAAACCATCGGACCGTCGGGACCCTGGAATTCAGGAATCAGCGATTGTGAATTGCCAGCTCGCTGGCTTGTTAGTCCATTCGCCGAAACTTGCGCCCCACTCAAGTCAAACTTGGGCAACGTTGCTGAATCGCCAGGTAATGATCCTAGAGAAGATGACGAGCTTGATGGAGTGGCAATAGGGAAGGTTGAATTCTGACTAATCGCAGGCTTGGGCATCTCGACAGCGACCATTGCGCTAGGATCCATGGACAGATCCAACTCACCTTGTTCCGCCCATTGCTCCAGCTCAGGAGGTAGCTTGGGGTCAGGAGCGTTTAATGCGACGATCGCTCCATAACAAACCGCTAAGAGCAGCACAACGACTACGGCAGTCTTGATCGTTTGCACGACGGCCTCCTTGCCCAATCAACCAGCAAATTGTTCTGGATCTTAAAATCAACCTTTAGTACCTGGCAACGATACGCTCATTACCTTTTCAATCTCAGTATTCCTTGCGATGGCCAAGCGTAGCCATCCAGTCCGCTTTTTGCTAGAGCAATCTGGGCAGATTCATCTTAGTTGTACAGCTCCACCTAAGTTGTTTCGGCGCAGTCGTTTAGCTGTCAACCGCGCAGAGGTACGTGTGCCACCGCTCTAAACCTCCTTAAATTCCTTGTGGTCACTGAAAATCTGGGTCGGGAGAGCGAGGCTCCTGTCGAGCTTTTTCGAGCCACGAATTCGCGAACCATTTTGTGGATTTTATGCGGCGGCGCATGAAAACTCCGCAGCAGCGTCGCTCGCCCAAAATCCGCAAGCAAAGGTCCATAACTTCCGATCTTTACACGAGCTTATCACGATCGATGGCAAATTCGCTCCAGTTTTGGCTGGCATCCGTCCAGTCCTCGGAAAAATCGACAATAAACCGATCTAATTCTCGAAGGACCGAATGTCGGAATTCCGACAGGTCTTCACGCTCGCCTTCAGCCAAGAGTTCCACGCTACCGTCGCTCAAATTGCATACGCGTCCTACAACTAGCCGCGAGTGAGCTAGTCTGGCCACCGCAGCACGGAATCCGACACCTTGAACGCGACCTGTAAAACGCATATTCAATCGAATCACTTGCCCCTGCCCCACCGCTTGAGTCTGTTTATAACTTTCAATCGAGCCACCAATCGGCCTTTATTTTCCGCTCGTTGGCTGGGACGCCAAGCCGCCAAGCCTGAATCATAGCTCGCAAATATTCACGCATTTGGTTAGTCCGAATTGCCCTTGACCTCAATGGGATTTCGCGCGTACCTTTGCCGCACCATGGTATACCACATTCCAGCATTTTACTTTTGTCGACGTGCCATTGGGCAAATCACGTGCGTCCTTGTCGGGCTAACCGCCACAATTTGCGTGGCGCAAAAACTCGACGACAGAACCGCGAGCTATTTTGACGGCCCGGGCGTCGTTTTATTAAAACACGATACTTACCATATCGGCCATGTCCGCCAGCTTGGTGGTCAAGTTCAAATTGAGCTAGCTAATAACGCCAAGGTTACTCATGCAACCAGTCAAATCGCGTTTATTGGCCGTGACTTAGAAGAAGTGTACCAACACAAACGCAACAGGAATAAACGGCTCGAAGTTGGCGATCATTTCCAGTTGACGCGCTGGTGCCTCCGCGCAGGATTACTGGCACATGCGGCTGAACACTATTTGGAAGTTACGAAAGTTGCGGCTAAAGATCCGAGGGTAAAGCAACTGGGAATTGAGTTACGGGAAAAATTGCTAGCGGACGCCGAGTTTCGAAAATATGTCGGCTTGGCTCCAGCCGCTGCCCCCAAAACCGACTCTATTCAAACCGAAGCATTGCATTCGGGCAGCGAAGCTTTCGTGCAATCTGCTGGCGCGCAATCGAGTCCGAGCATTCATCCTTTGGTCGTCTCACAGTATTCGGAACGTATTCAGCCGATCTTGATCAATCGCTGTTCGCAAGCCGCCTGTCATGGATTCAACTCGAATAATCGTCTCAAGTTGTTTGAGCCTAAGGGGCGAAATGCGGCCCGCATTACAGGTGAGAATTTGAGGCAAGTGATGGCCTTGCTTTCGCAAACTGATCCCATGGAAACGGAACTTGTCAAACGAGCGACCCACGCTCACAGTATGCAGCAGGAGCCCGCGATCGCGCCCGCAGAAACCGCAATCCTACTGGCCATACAATCTTGGATCAACTTCGCTCAAAATCCAGTCGTCACCGCCAACGGTCAACAATCCTGGCCCTCGCCGGGGTTTGTGCAGCAGAATTCTCGTTCGTACCCAACATCAAATTCAAACGGACTGAAGGCAGTTGCACCGGGCAGTCTCAATCTGCGTGCAGTACCACATGGCGGTCAAGATTTTATTGGTGCGAGTTCCGATCAAGCTGCGGCAGGTGATTTCCAACCGCCAGCAGCCAGCGAACTTGACCAATTGGATGCTCGGCTAAGGGAGATTTTAGGTGAATCTCCGGCAGAATCTGGTGGGGTAGTACCAAGTGATCCATTTGATCCGGCAATTTTTAATCGACGTGTCCGCCAGCAACAAACATCTCCTGCCAACCGCTAGTCGTAAGCCATTTCTCTATTAGAATTTGTGCTTTCGGTTCTACTTGTACCAAACCGGACCATCTTGGTTGCATAAACGAAGTAGGATTCCCGTCGACACTGGCGAAGAAAAACGCCTTTTGGCTGGATTAGAAACTTACGAGGAGTGTTAGACCTTGTTGCGAACCCACACCTGTGGACAACTCAGATTGGAACATGTCGGCCAGCGGGCTACCTTGTGCGGCTGGGTAGATACGTCACGTGATCACGGCCAGACGGTGTTTTTGGACATTCGGGATCGATATGGCAAGACCCAAGTGGTCGTTAATCCAGATAGTGGTCCATTGGCATTGGAAGTGGCCAAGTCGTTGCGAGGCGAAGACGTGATTCTGGTCAGCGGCCGGATCGATCGCAGATTGGAAGGCAAGGACAATGTCAAACTAAATACGGGCGAAATCGAGCTAATTGCCGATGAAGTCCGCGTGCTGAACCGGTGCTTAACTCCTCCCTTCTTTCCCAATCAAGAAGAACTTCCCGGAGAAGACTTGCGGTTAAAGTACCGTTATATCGACTTGCGCCGCGAGGCTATGCAAAATACGTTGCTGTTGCGCAGCCAGATAATCAAGAGGATGCGTGATTATTTCGCTGACCACAGTTTTATCGACGTCGAGACACCGATTTTGGGACGTAGCACGCCCGAGGGTGCTCGTGATTATTTGGTACCCAGCCGCGTTCATTGGGGCAAGTTCTTTGCACTGCCTCAATCACCTCAACTATACAAACAAATCCTTATGGTTGCAGGATACGACCGGTATGTTCAGGTCGCACGTTGTTTTCGCGACGAGGACCTGCGAGCTGATCGCCAACCAGAATTCACCCAACTCGACTTGGAAATGTCCTTCGTAGACGCTGACGATATTGTCACAATGATCGACGGGCTGATGGTAAAACTGGCTAAAGAAATTCTTGGGATGGAATTGAAAACTCCTCTTCCACGCATGACCTACGACGAAGCCATGCGGCGTTTTGGTTCCGATGCTCCGGATTTGCGTTATGGCATGGAGATCGTTGATTGCAGTGACTTGGCTGGTCAAACCGAATTTCGTGTCTTTCGCGGTGCGATCGAAACGGGTGGTTTTGTTAGAGGCTTGAAAATCGAGCGTCGGGCAGAAGAGTTTTCGCGCAAACGTATCGACGAGCTGACCGAATTCGTCAAACATGATTTTGCTGCCAAAGGCCTAGCTTGGTTCCGTTGCGAACCAGACGGTAGTCTATGGTCGCCTATCAGCAAGAATCTCGAGCCAGCAGTGCTGGACGGTTTCAAAGGACGTTTCGAGGCAAAGCCGGGAGACTTGCTCTTGCTCCTGGCGGATACGTGGGACGTAACCTGCAAAGGCTTAAACGGATTGCGCCGAAAATTGGCGGCGGAGCTGAAATTGTATGATCCCAAACAAATGCATTTTTCCTGGGTGGTCGAATTCCCCATGTTCGACCGCGATCCAGAGGAAAATCGGTGGGTCGCCATGCACCATCCCTTCACGGCACCGCGTCCTCAAGACCTCGCCAAGTTACAGCAAGCTCCCGATGCATGCCGCGCCCAAGCCTACGATTTGGTGATCAATGGCTACGAAGCTGGTGGAGGAACTATTCGAATCCACGACAGCGATACTCAACAAGTCGTTTTCGATTTATTGGGTATCACGCCGGAAATGGCAGTGAATCGTTTCGGCTTTCTGCTGGACGCACTCCGCTATGGCGCTCCGCCGCATGGTGGTATCGCGTTGGGAATTGATCGCATCGTGATGCTGTTCGGTGGGTTAGACAACATTCGCGATTGCATTGCCTTTCCCAAAACGCAACGGGCAATGGATCTGATGACCGAGGCTCCTGGCGATGTCGAGACTAAACAATTGCGAGAGTTGCACGTCCAAGTCGAAACGCCCCCTGTAAAAAACCGATAGCCGCAGAACTTTCGGTTTACTTGCGGAAGTCTCGAATTTGATCGGTCACTGCGGTCCAATCACCAGTGAAGCGAATTGCGCGATCGTCCACATAGACGGTCGCTGCAGGTTTATGTTCGCAAACTTCATCCACTTCGATACCGTACTTTCTTAGCCAGGCTTCGATCGCGTCACGACCTTCTTGAGTAGCGCACCGCGCCGAATGAATTACGACTCGGTATTCGCGGCGCAGTCGTCGAATGGCTTCGTCGCTGCCATGAATTGGCGGATCGCTGATGACCTCCATCCCGCGCCAACCGGAAACGTATGAGTGGATGACGCAGTCAAAATCGAGGCAGATTGTTTGTTTGCGTGGCTCAATACCGTTTCGTTGACAGACTGCCGTGTCTGCCGTACGGGCTGACAAGAGTCGATCGATCGCTTCGTGACCATCGAGCCATTCACGTTCCGCCCACGGTTCGTCGTTCCAAACTCGCGTATAGTGCCCGACGGTGTGATGACGTCCCGGAAGTCTCAACCAATCGCCATAATGATGCCATTGCGGCTTGCCTGGAAATACTTGTGGCATAACATCTAGGCCACGCCGTTGATAATCGGCCACCAATTCTTTGACAAATCGGTGGACAGAATGCGTGCTCATGGGGGCCGATAAGAGGACCAACACATGGAAGCCGCCGTTGCCATTGGAGTCCATGACCAACGGATCGAAACCACGCTCTGCCAATCGCTCGCGCCAGAATTTGGCAGCGGCAAAGTTCCCCTCGGCTGAAACCGAAAGCTCCTCTTCATCATGTCGGTCAATATCAATTGCGAACCAACGTGAAGTCAATTCAGCACTAGTGCTGTGCAAGCCGAGCACGCCTCCGATATCGCGAGTTCGATAGTGCTTTTGTAAGGAAGCCACCGTCAACAAAACTTTACCACGCTCGTCGCGAAAGGGCACGGTGACAGCGTGATTAGTGGGCCGATCTTCACGTTGCCGAGCACGTTGTGAAAGGTAACGTCCCCAAACGTCGGTGCGATTTACCAAGTGCCGCATGGTCCATTCAGCCAGCTCACTCGCACGCTCGCGCCACTGTTCGCCGACCTTTGCGAAATAGTCCATGAACTAGTAACTCTCCGTTGCGAGATCGCGCGGACATCCGCGCCGAGTCCTCTTGTCAGTCTCCTGAATCCTCAAAAGACAAATGTCGAGCGACATCGGACATGAATCGCTGTTGCTCGACATTTCGATGTTTGAGTGTCCGGCCGCGACGAGCCTTGTCACGCATGCGCAAGAGTTCACAGAAACCAAGATCAAACGAATCCTGCTTGGCGAAAGGTTGCAGCCTCTCAAGGACTTGGTCAATCGCCCGTATGCGATTGCCAGGCGATTTGCAAATCATCTTTTCAACTAAGTCAACGATAGGCACAGGCACATCAGGATTCAAGTAACGCACTGAACGAAATCTGCCGTCCAGTTGCGAGGCCACGCGGTCTTCGCGAGTGCGACCAGGAAACGGGTGCTTGCCCGTCAAGGCGATGTAGAAAGTACATCCTAAACTGTACAGGTCGGTCGATTCTGAGGCTTCCTGTTGACCAAGTAGCAATTCGGGCGCAATATACCCCGCCGTTCCCACGCGGTGACCAGGTGGTGTCTCAAATTCTTTAAGATCACCTACGTATTTGGCAAAACCAAAATCCAGCAACTTTACGGTCCCATCAGGTGCCACGATTAAATTATCCGGCTTGATGTCGCGATGGATGAATCCATGGTGATGGGCATATCTCAGCCCCTCGGCTGCCTGTGAGATGAAGTCACAGGCTTGCCACCACGGAAGTATGCGCGATGCCACCAACAATTCTCGCAACGTTGGTCCCTTGACCAACTCCATCGCCAGATAGGTACATCGTTGGCTGTTTAGGTCTCCCAGGCACTCAGGAGCCGACTTGGCCACTGATAATTGCGACTGATTTCGAATCGTTTCGTTTAAAGGTGAATGATTATTTCGCCTGTATGGCTGACAGTCTCGTAGCGATCCACCAGCTCGAAGGTCAGAATTTCGGATTTCTGGTTCCCGCGTGTAATAGCCTAAGCTGGGATCTGCCGCACGCACAATGTTCTGGTGCTGCAACAATGATAAGGCTAGGGCCTCAAGGCGCAGGCGGTCACAAAAACGCACCTTGGCACGATGTTGCGACCGCAGAACTTTAATCGCCACTTCTCGATCGGAAAAGGTATCCGTAGCTAAAAATACGATTCCCACGCCGCCACTACTAAGTGGCCGCATGATACGATAGCGGCCAAGTCGGAAGCCTTTCCATCGACCTCTGCGTAATTGCCGGGCCTGAAATGCAGTCAACCATCGCCAACGCACCAAAGTTGACAGTAGACGGTTAACCGTGGCCAATGGAGACCTTGCAAGTTGGTATGCACGATCGAGCTGTGAGTTGTCCAACAACCCACTCTTTTCCAGGCTCGTAATTAAGTTGTGTAGCTGCCACGTTTCCGACATGTTTCTGCCACGAAGTCTATCTGAAACCTTTAGTACACCAAATTGCAGCGCCACTTGCCGCATCCGAATCTAACTTACAAATCAGTGTAGTCAGATACCTCAATTTCGACACCGCTCGAACATCACAAAAAAAATTTCTACAACCTCGAATGTTGCGGTTCGGCACAAATCCCAGCAACAGCTTTGCACAACTCACCGCCGTCTCCGCCCTGCTAGCACCTAATCAAGAATATGTCGCCACCGTCGACAAAAATCAACCACAAAATCATACGGCTACGATTACCGAAGGAGTCGGGGGCGTGAGAGGAAACGGAGTAGCGGCTATTGACAACGCAGAGGCCAGAGTTCTCGTGCGTTGGTTTG
>CAZVBC010000066.1:7589-23989 GCA_964625155.1 uncultured Pirellulaceae bacterium | reverse complement strand
AGCTGTCGGACATCACGCGACTCTTTGAGCAGAATATCACTCCGAAGACGAAGATGATCCTGGTAAGCCACGTGATCAACATCACGGGACAGATTCTGCCGGTGAAGGACGTGGTGGCCCTGGGGCGGGCACGGAATATTCCGGTCATTGAAGATTGTGCACAAGCTCACGGTGCCTATTTGAGGAACCGGCATGTGGGTTCGTTTGGTGCAATCGGTTGTTTCTCCTTTTATCCTACAAAGAACTTAGGAGCATTTGGCGACGGGGGCATGTGCGTGACAAACAATCCTGACTTAGCACATCGTATTCGTCAAATAGCTCGCTACGGATTCCTCGACGATCGCGTTGCCCATTGCGATGGATTAAATTGTAGACTGGATGAATTGCAGGCTGCCATTTTGCGAGTACGCTTGCGCCATTTGCCGGTGGACTTGACCAGCCGCCAAGAAATAGCCAAGCGTTATTCAACAACACTTGGACAATGCAGTCTAATCCTCCCGATAGAGCCACCGTACGGTACACATGCTTGGCATCTTTATGTCGCGCGATCCTCCGGACGAGCAAGCATGATCGAAAGATTGAAAAACGCTGGAGTGCAGTGTGGCATCCACTACCAGCACCCAGTGCATTTAATGCCCGCCTTCCGCTGGCTAGGATATCACCAAGGGGATTTGCCCGTAACAGAAAAAGCTTGCAACGAAGTCCTTTCGCTCCCCATGTTCCCAGAACTGAACGAAGACGAAATCCAACGTGTCATTGAAGCCGTTCGGACTTTGGGGTGACATCAAAGAAACAAGGGTCGGCGTGCCGTCAGTACACTGTACTTCGCGCTGATTTTGATCCATGCAGGAGAGATTTACTGACCCAATCAGATCCGACTACGAATCTGCTTCTGCAACTGGGCAATCAGAGCATTTAATGCCGCTTCGTCCAACGCTGCAAAATCCTTATCCGTAATTTCTGAGCAATTTAGAATTGATTGTAGAGCTCGAATTTTGCCGAGTGCTTCACCTTCTGCTCGCCCACGTTCTAACCCACGTTCTAAACCGCGTTCTTCAGCAGATTCGATCTCAGTAATGCGATCGAGTTCGGCTTTGAGTCGGCTCTCGTAGCGCAAGCGTTCGTCCGGGTTTCTTTGCACCATTTGCAATATCTCCAGTGCTTCTGCAAAAGTCGGATCCGTGAGCCGCTTTAGCAACTCTCGCGGAGTCGATCCTTGGGCACGCCGAAAAAAGTATAACCATTGCTCCAGCGGATCTTCGATCAGTTCATTATCGGCTGCAACAGTAAATTTAGGCAACTCCAATACGTTGATTTGGTAAAGATTCGTTAGCTCATACCCAGCCGCTGTGCGCAAACGAAATTCATTGTGGTAGGGCAACTCCAGCGGTAGCATCACCGCATCCAAGATACAGATCACGACCACAGGACAAAGTCCGCCATATCCGTGCCCTTCTCTCAATTGATCCACTATTTTCAGCGAGCCATAGTATGTTACCCGCTTGGCCAAATGAGTTTGCAGGAAGCGTTGAATTTCAATGTCGTAGATCCAGCCATTTTCGTCCGTGGCTAGTACATCAAAGATTGAGAACTTGTCATCGTCGTGTTCTTTGTCGGAAATCGGGTTCTTGATGATTGCCGATTTGATACGAACTCTTGGCTTGAGTACAGCATTCAAAAAGTGAACAGTAAGATGAGTATACTGTTCATTGCCCAGCAGCATCTTGCAAGCGAAATCGACCTTGGGGTCAATCTCAATCATTTCATCTGGATTCAAGCGATTCATCATCCGCCGGTCGCATTGTTTTGACGAGCAATTCAGCAACGCACTCCAGCGATTCTACACAAACTGTTCTCAGCCAGAGGCGTTATTCGACTATCACGAGTCCGTAAAAAAGGCAAAACATCTTTCAAACTGACAGGCATTTCGATCGTTTAAGGACGACTAAGTTAACATTTCACGCTGTAGCCAAGCACGGGAAAAATTCCAATAGCGTTCGGTAGTGGCAGTGGAAAGGGAGAGGATATCAGCCACTTCGCGGTTTGTTAGCCCGGTAAAGAACCGGAGTTTGACGATCTGAGCTTTTTGATCGTCGATCAGCTCCAAACGCTGAAGTGCTTCATGGAGTTGCAATATGCGATCCTCTTGTTCCTTTGCCGCCAACTGATTGGGCTCGGCATCGACTCGCTGCATTCCACCTCCACGTTTGGCGGCTTGGCGTCTGCGGGCCCGTTCGATCAAAATGCGGCGCATGGCCTCGGCTGCGGCACCGAAGAAATGGGCACGATCCTTGTAAGTAACTTGCTCATCGCCCACTAATCGCAGATAGGCTTCGTGAACGAGATCGGTTGTCTGTAAAGTTTGGCCAGGCTTCTCATGCGAAATCCTCGTGGCCGCTAGACGATGCAGTTCGTTGTAGACAAGCGGCAACAACTCTCGTGCTGACGCTTCGCCGTCCCCATCGCCTATCGCTCGTAGTATTCGCGTTACTTCGGTCATCTCGCTGTTCGCTTTGGAAGACAATGATTGGCATTCGCGAGGAGTCGCATCGCAATACGAAGCACTTCCGCAATTTCCTCGCTCACAGGTCCAGTTCGACATTGGGTACGATGCGTGCTGAATTCTAATTAAGGTGTGGTTTTTTGCTCCGCTTCCTTCAAGAGAACTCGCGCGGACAGGTTGTTATCCATCCACCAGAAATTATTCTTCCAGCCATTACGTATCGATGCGTCGAGCTTGCGGACAGATTCCTGGGCGATCGTCAGTTGCTTCCTTGCTTCATCCTTTTCGCCCAGATCCCACTTTGCCATTGCTAGGAATATTCGGCTACGAGGTTGACCCGGTCGCTCGACAAAGTCCTTTCCTATCCATGCATCGATCATGTCCTGTGGATTGCCTGCGCGATAAAGTGCATAACCGTATGGAGCAAATCGAATTGCTCCACCCCAATCGGCCTCTTCCTTCAACGGAATGTTATGCACGGTTTGCTGTTCGTCCAATGACTCGATGGGACGGAGAGTCGCCGCTTTCAACACCGTCCAATGAAATCGAATATCTTCAGGATTCCGCTTGACTTCTTCGATCATCCAACTGCGATACTCACGGTATTCTTTCTCTAGCCCAGCCATCAGCAGGTACAGCGCCATCTCGTGCCATTCTTGATCGTCAGCCATCACGCGCCAGCGGCTTTGTCGTTGATCCCGTATCTTTAGCAGTGGTTTGACAATGTTTGCAGCCGCAATCCAATCGCCGCGAAATCCGGCGTTGCGCGCACGGCATATTTGAAGATGGAGATCATTGGGTAATAGTTTTGAAAGATATCCAACTAACTCCTCATCCTGTGCGACGTGGACCAGGAATTGCGTGCGCAGGGCACCCCAATCCTCATAAGGTTGCATCACGCTCAACAGCTCCTTAAAATCTTGTGCCGCCTGCTCCTTTCGCCCAAGTCTAAGTTGGCAAATACCGCGCTCTGCGAAATGTGTTGCCTGCGACCTTCCCACGTTCAGTGCCAGGCACCGTGTGATCTCAGCTGCACGCGACTCGTCGGATTGTGGTTGCACAACCACTTCCGGCAACGATTCTGCATCCCTCGCGATTCGCAGTCCGGCCGTAAACCATACGTATTCGAGGAATTCCATTTGCTCTCGCACCGACGAACGTTGCTCCAGAGTTTTGAAAGTGCGCCCACGAATCACGAAATTTTCGCCTGTCGCAAGATTCAGCGGATCTTTGTGTAAGCTTTTCAAACCGAGTACTTGAGAATAGAGCCCGTACGTGTCTTCACAAGCTTCTAACAAACTGCCGTGCATGTCGAACAGTCCCCATGGATTGGGCAATGTTATTCCAACGGGATGGGGGTCCTCAGTAACAAAGAGAGATCGAAACTTCTGGTCTTGACCCCAAGAGAACTGTGTGATGGTTCCGGCGCGGCAAGCATATTCCCATTCGGCTTCCGTCGGAAAGCGATAACCATTGGCATCTGGATTCAACCGCCAACCGTCCATGTGTTTCTTGCTTTCCGCAGTAGTTTCTAGGCGGTAGCACGGCTGAAGTTTTTCATTTTCCGAAAGCCAATTGCAGAACTGCATGGCTAAACCGCGGCTCCAGTCCGCTGTGGGGAAGTCGTCAGTTGTTGATTCGGAGCCAAGAATTGCCTTGGTAGCTGCCCACTGGCGAAATTGTGCAGCGGTCGCTTCTCGGTCGGCAAGATAAAACGGACGAGTGATCTCAACTTGGCGCGGCGACTCCTCGTACTGTGTTACGAAATCGACGTGAACGATTCCTTCCCAGTCGCCCATGGTGAATCGGCCTGGTTGGATGCGGCGCATGGTGATGCCAGCCTCGTTGACGAACCAGTCATGGGTCGCACGCGGCTTCGTTGCGGTCGGTGGTGGAAGTTCGATCGACCATCGACGCATCAGCCATTGGGCCGAGTTGCGTGTTACTAGATCGCTGGCAGATTCGTTCCACTGTCGTAATAGCGGTATCCACGCATCTCGATCCGCTTGAGATATCTCGTAGGCCTCGACCAGACCAACAGCTTGAATCAATCCCGATCGAAACGCAGAATCCGAGAGCGACTTGGTATACTGAGCCAATTCTGACAAGCTTCCGTGCCAACGCGAGAACGTCTGCAAGAAGTGGGAGCGTTGAATAGGATCGACGCCGAACTGCAGCATATCCTTGGCGATCGCTGGATTGCGCAGATATAGTCCCACGATTGCAATACGAGACTTTGTCGGTAGATCGCGAGCTTGTTCGGCGTGCCGTGCAAAGTTTGTCAACAACTGCGGATCGTAATCTGTCTTACGCAGTACGCTGACCAGACTTTGGCACAGCCCTCGATCCATGGCACCAATGTTCTCCAGCAGGAAGTCTCCGACTTTTTCGCTGGGTTTCAGTTCACCCAAGGCGATTTTTGTGTTCACCTGTTGGGCGAAGGTCAGTTTTTCTTTGGAAACCACTTCTCGTATTTTTGCCTCGCCCATTTGGTTCAAGGGGAGCAGGTTTTGGATCGCCTGTTCTAGTTGATTTGCTTCGGCTGAAACAACTGAATGGGTAATCTGCTGCAGCAATTCGTCTTGTTTGAACTGCAGTTGAGAATGGATACGTCTTTCATTCACCCAACCCCGGCCGGCGATGACTGCGCTGGCGGATATGGCCAAGAGAATTGTGGCGGCAGTGGCCATTAATGCTCGATGACGCCGCACATATTTCTGCGTTCGATAAGCGATCGAAGGTGGGCAGGCGGTTACCGGCTCGTTGGCGAGATAACGCTGCAAATCCTCGGCCAGTTCAAACGCGGTCGAATAGCGCCTTGTCCGCTCTTTGTCGAGAGCCTTCATGACGATCCAGTCCAGTTCGCCACGAAGTATTCGGCTGAGCGCCTGCGGCTCGAGTTGGCGATGGTGAGCGATCTTGGTCACTGTTGGCTCGTCAAAAGTGCTTAGCGCCATCGACGGCTTGGTAGGCTCCGTTTCGCAGATGAGCCGCTTGAGATCTTCGAATCCTGCCTTATTCAATTGCTCCTTGCTGAACGGAGTACGTCCGGTCAACAATTCGTACAGCAATACGCCGAGTGAATAGATATCGCTGCGCGTGTCCACATCCAGTCCGCTCATCGCTGCCTGTTCGGGGCTCATATATTGCGGCGTCCCGACCATCGCGCCGTAACTGGTGAAGAGCGTCTTCTCGGTCAACTGTTGATTGAGCGCCTTGGCGACGCCGAAGTCGATCACTTTGACCACAGGCAGGCTGTCATGTAACGTTACCATGATATTCGATGGCTTGATATCACGATGAATGATCCCTTTCTGGTGTGCATGTTGAATGGCATGGCAAACAGAAATGAACAATTCCAAACGCTGCTTTGTGGGTAGATTCGCTTGGTCGCAGTATTCCGTGATGGGTATGCCCCTGACCAAGTCCATGACGAAGTAAGGGTAACCGCTAGAGGTCGAGCCACCATCGAGCACGCGGGCGATATTCAGGTGGTTCATCATTGCTAAAGCTTGTCGTTCAGCCTCGAACCGGGCGATCACTGTGCGGCTGTCCATACCTGGCTTGATGACTTTCAACGCCACTTTGCGGCGAACTGGTTCGACCTGCTCGGCCATGTAAACGACGCCAAAACCACCTTCTCCAATTTCTTGCAGGATCTTGTACCGCCCAATTTGTGATTCATTGCGATGATCGAATCGATTTAGATCGTCCGTATTGTCGATCACTGGGGGCTGTTGTAGATACGCATTGGGTGAGGCATGAGAGTCAAGCAATTCGAGAACCTCCAGCTCCAACTGCGGATCACCTTGACAAGCCAGCGCTACATAGGACTTTTGCTGTGCACGATCGGCCAACTGTACCGCGCCCGTGAAAATCTCTTCAATTCGGGCCCACTGATTGGATGTCGAATGCATCGTTTGATCTCCCTGAGTCTTGAGCCAATAACCTGCCACAACCAGTAGTGCGCAAAGCGAAGTATAAATCCATCAAGAAATCTTGAATAATTTGGAGAATTCGCAGTGGACACAAGATTACGTCAATTGCCTCGTCTATTGGTTGGGCCCGGAATATTCATCAGCAGAAATGCGCGACTAACACCAGCCGTTGGCGCATAGCAAGTCGGCGTTTCCGGAACTGAACGAAGACGAAATCCAACGTGTCATTGAAGCCGTTCGGACTTTGGGGTGACATCAAAGAAACAAGGGTCGGCGTGCCGTCAGTACACTGTACTTCGCGCTGATTTTGATCCATGCAGGAGAGATTTACTGACCCAATCAGATCCGACTACGAATCTGCTTCTGCAACTGGGCAATCAGAGCATTTAATGCCGCTTCGTCCAACGCTGCAAAATCCTTATCCGTAATTTCTGAGCAATTTAGAATTGATTGTAGAGCTCGAATTTTGCCGAGTGCTTCACCTTCTGCTCGCCCACGTTCTAACCCACGTTCTAAACCGCGTTCTTCAGCAGATTCGATCTCAGTAATGCGATCGAGTTCGGCTTTGAGTCGGCTCTCGTAGCGCAAGCGTTCGTCCGGGTTTCTTTGCACCATTTGCAATATCTCCAGTGCTTCTGCAAAAGTCGGATCCGTGAGCCGCTTTAGCAACTCTCGCGGAGTCGATCCTTGGGCACGCCGAAAAAAGTATAACCATTGCTCCAGCGGATCTTCGATCAGTTCATTATCGGCTGCAACAGTAAATTTAGGCAACTCCAATACGTTGATTTGGTAAAGATTCGTTAGCTCATACCCAGCCGCTGTGCGCAAACGAAATTCATTGTGGTAGGGCAACTCCAGCGGTAGCATCACCGCATCCAAGATACAGATCACGACCACAGGACAAAGTCCGCCATATCCGTGCCCTTCTCTCAATTGATCCACTATTTTCAGCGAGCCATAGTATGTTACCCGCTTGGCCAAATGAGTTTGCAGGAAGCGTTGAATTTCAATGTCGTAGATCCAGCCATTTTCGTCCGTGGCTAGTACATCAAAGATTGAGAACTTGTCATCGTCGTGTTCTTTGTCGGAAATCGGGTTCTTGATGATTGCCGATTTGATACGAACTCTTGGCTTGAGTACAGCATTCAAAAAGTGAACAGTAAGATGAGTATACTGTTCATTGCCCAGCAGCATCTTGCAAGCGAAATCGACCTTGGGGTCAATCTCAATCATTTCATCTGGATTCAAGCGATTCATCATCCGCCGGTCGCATTGTTTTGACGAGCAATTCAGCAACGCACTCCAGCGATTCTACACAAACTGTTCTCAGCCAGAGGCGTTATTCGACTATCACATGTCCGTCAAAAAAAGGTAAAACATCGTTCAAGCCAGCAGGCATTCCGATCGTTCCGCAAGATTTTATGAGAACTGCCATCGCGACAAACGAGTCCACTTCAACCCGATTCAAGAGACTTGTCTGGAAACCCAGCATGTTCTCAAGGAACGCATCAAGCGTACAGTTGCGTCGAGTTTTTGCTGACGGCAAATCACCAGCGAGATAGCAAGGTGCAGTTAACAAACAACTCGCATGTGTTTTGATCCGCGAAATCGGTTTGTCCGTTGTCATTTTAGATCGAAATGAAAGTCGTTCTTATCGCCTGTCTTAACAGTTGCCGACAAGCCGGACGATTTCTCGTCGGCGTACTTTTCTGGCAGATCGTTCTTGATCTTGCGAGGTGGAGGCGGACCTGCATGCTTATGGAACCAAGCTTCGGCTTCTTCAGCAGACATCGGGTCGATCATTTCCTTTTTCGAAATCGTAACTTGGTATGAGCCTGGCTGAGCCCCGTCCTGTGGATTCAATGTCGTAAGTTGAAACTTTCCACTGGCATCTGTTTTGGCGGAGGCTGCACGTTCTTTACCGCTTGGGTTGAAAACCACGTCAGCGTTTTCAATAGGCTTGCCTTTGTAGGTCACCGCTCCAGAGACTGGAACCAATCCGTCGAGTCCACTCTCTTGGCAACCCACAACAAAACAAATCGCCATGATAAAATTCGAAACTGCAAGTCGACAAAACATGATTTCAAGTTTGATTAATCGAGGGGAGATGATCGTCAGCCATTTGTTCGATCGCTCGGCATTCACTACGACTGCAGAGCGATCTGTACCGTTAAACTTGAATTAAGCACTAGTCAATGCTGGCAACTTCACCACCATCTTTCGAACCGAGCGCGCCCCAAATACCATAAGCCGATGGACCAGTAATCGGTTGATTGACTGTACCAAGTCGAGTGGCAAGATTTCCGGTATCTATGGTATCTGAGACAAAACGAACAGAGCCGTCCATGAAGACCGAGTTGACGCCACCTGTGTGGTAACTGCTGGCGGTCCACATGACACCAGTCCAATCATGGTTTTGCTCCGCACAAGATGGGCCATTTGGGTTCATGATCGTACTGAACTCGGCGCGCCCTGCCCAACTCCAGCTATTGGTCGTGCTGCGGAAGGCTCCAACTTGAGCGCTCGTAGCAAACTGCCCGCCGGTGCCCACAGAATTACGGCATAGCACCGGACTACCGTTAGGTTTACTGACTGCGGGATTGTTGATCGCGACTCCACCACGAATCGATCGCGTAGAGGCGGCGGGAATCGCTTTCTCAGAAATTGCGATCGTGTTTGAAGTGCCGTCGACGATATTCGAAAACTTGACTTTTCCAGCATCTTTCCATGTAATCCATGAAGTGTATAAAACTCCGACATGAAACGGCCCACGAGTCGCAGGTTCGCCCCACCAGCCGACGAAATCGCCGTGGCTGAAAACATAGCTCTTGGGTGGAATGTTTCTGTCAAGCGCCTGCGATTCAGGATCAGAAGGGCAGACGAACGTTGCAACTCGCGTCTGCCAAGGAGTGTAATTGGCATCGCTGGGCATCGCTCCCCACGCGTTATAGTTCCTGCCATTAAACGTGCCAGGTGACGAAATTAGGTTGTAAAGCGAATTCTGTTCGATAAAGGGTAATATGCGTGGTAAGGCACCGATCATGGGTGACAAACCCGAAATCGTTCCTTCAGCAATGCCACCAATGCGGTGTGGGAAAGTTTCATTGTTGGCGCTTGCATAGTTGTGCAAAGCCAACCCCAATTGCTTGAGATTGTTGGAACACTGCATCCGACGAGCTGCTTCTCTGGCTGCCTGGACCGCAGGCAACAGCAAGCCCACCAGAACTCCGATAATGGCAATTACCACCAACAACTCTACCAGCGTAAACCCGGGGCGATGAATTTCTCGTACCATAAACTATCCTTTCAATTCGATAAAACGCCAAGCAAATGTCACGACAAAGGCGTCCACTAGACTATAGCGTGTGGGTTAATGGTAGTTTATTGACTGTTCGGTCCCGGTGCTAGTCTGGATGTTCCGTAATTACCGCAAGCGATTCTACATAGGATAAAACTTATTAAGATGCCTGACGCGGTATGGAATCTGGATCGAGACGGCTTCTGCATCCTGCATCAAGCAGTTCAGGCTGATTCCATCCATCAACTGCTTGTCACATTCGCCGGAGCGTTTGCGGATGAATCGCAGTCTGTGCGAGCTCGATCGAGTCAAGGACATGTTTATGCTGCAAGGAATTTGATTGGTTCCATTCCCCTAGTGACCTCAGTTTGGCAAGTCGATCCGCTGATCACCTTGCTTCGCGATCACCTTGGTGATGGTCTCGGTTTGGTTCGAGCTCTGTTCTTCGATAAGCCTCCTGAGCGCACTTGGAATCTGCCATGGCACAAGGATACATCGATAGCTGTAGCAGATCATTCGGCCAAGTCTGCAAAATTCTCCAGGCCAACAATCAAAGCTGGCGTGCCCCATGTAATCGCCTGCGATGAAATACTGCGTCAAATGTTAACTCTACGAATTCACCTTGATGAAGTCACTGACGAAAATGGGCCGCTGCGCGTGATTCCTGGTTCACATTTGGCAAGTGACTGCACCGGAGCAGGCTTTGGTACAGCAGTCACCATATACGCATGTGCGGGTGACGTCTTGGCAATGCGGCCATTAATTAGCCACGCCAGCGGTTCGTCCATTGAAGGTACGCTTCGTCATCGTCGCATCCTACATCTAGAATTCTCCGCAACGGAGTTTCTACCCGACGGTTTCCGCTGGCATGAATTTATCCCGCCGAGTTGGCAAGGAAACAAAATCGCTTCAAATTCTCCACGCCCATAACTGACAATTGTTTCGTCCTGTTGATTGTTGAGCGATCATAGGGAGTTTACAATTTCTCCGCATTTCAATCCGAATTACTCGATCAATCGCCACTGATTCGTTGCCGCAATTCAATTTTCCGAATGAGGTTAAACACCATGCGCGGGCGACCATTCCCCTTTAGTCGACTACTATGCTCGTTGTGCTTCAGCATAATTCTGGCGCACTCAGTACGCTCTGAGGAACAGGATACATGGCGAGTTGGAGTCGCCAAAGTTGTCATTACACCTGAAGAGTCGATTTGGATGGCTGGCTATGGAGGACGGACCAAGACTTCGGCAGGAGTATTGAATGATCTGTACGCCAAGGCGTTGGCGCTGGAGGATCAACAAGGCACTCGCTTAGTTATTTTGACGACTGACATCGTGGCTTTCCCAAGATTCTTACGGGATGAGATTGCCCTATCCCTAAGTCAAAACCACCAAGTGACCAACGCTGGTTTTCTCATGAATTGCTCACACACTCACGGCGGTCCAGTAATCGTAGACGACTTCGAAATGGATGTGATCTATCCGCTGTCCGATGACCAACGTGTGGTCGTCAAACGCTATTTTGCTACTTTGCGAGAGAAATTAAAGCAAGTCACCGATGAAGCAGTTCGAGACTTGCGGCCAGCCAAGCTGGGATATACTTCAGCACGCTGTGGTTTCGCAATGAACCGGCGATTGCCGACCGCAACAGGATTTGCGAATAGCCCCAACCCGGCAGGACCAGTTGATCACGTGGTACCAGTCCTGCGCGTTGATAATCTCGATGGGACTTTGCGCGCCGTCCTATTTGGTTACGCTTGCCATAACACGTCGATGGTGAGCGACAATTACCTTATCACCAGCGACTATGCCGGTTTTGCTCAAGACTACTTTGAAGCTGCTCACAAGGGGTCGACGGCTCTTTTCATGATTGGTTGCGGAGGTGACCAAAACGCATATCCACGCGGGACTGAAGAACTGTCCAGTTTGCATGGTCGCGCCCTGGCCACAGCAGTCGATGCTGCATTGCTGCCAGCAGCTCAACCAATCACAGGGCCATTGCGCACGGCGATCGCCGACGTCCCCTTGGCTTTTGAACGTATGGGCAAACAACAATTATTGATGGACCAAAGTGGCAAAGATCCTTTTGCGGCACGGCGAGCTAGGATACTCCTCAAAACCCTCGAAACAAACGGGGAATTACGCGAGACATATAATTTTCCATTGCAAGTCATTCGATTTGGCAATTCGCTTGCAATTGCTGCATTCGCAGGTGAGACAGTGGTCGATTACGCGCTCCGCGCGAAGCGCGAGTTTGGAGCTACGCCGTTATGGGCCGCAGGCTATTGCAATGATGTCTTCGCTTACATTCCCTCCGAGCGAATTCTGTTTGAAGGAGGTTATGAAGGAGGAGGTGCAATGCGTTTTAGCACACATCCAGGACCCTTTTCTAAGGGAATTGAGGCTAAAATCTTTGAGTCGCTGACTAAGCTGATGCAGCAAACCGCACCAGCCAGCCGCTAGTAGCCCAAAGTACAATTGTTTTCCGCTCTTGCAGTTAACTGCCGCACGGCCAATGTCGTTCGAGTGGACGTGCGCGACATCGACGAGATGGATGGACATGGCATGCTCGAATCTTGCCCTTCTTGGAACAAGGGGCATTATTCAACAGAGTCAGTCATGTAATGGGAACAGATACTCGCGGGGCGTACGGCTGGGCAAGAGGTTCGCCCCCACACTCGCATGCTCGATTGAGTAACTGCTCCCAGCATCGGGCCATGCGTCAAATTGGCGGCAGCGGCCGCTTTGTGCGATCACGTTGCTCCAATTCAAGTGTTGGCCACACGTGTCGCTCAGTTTATTTGGCCGAGAGTTCGAAATCGTGCGTCTTAGCTCCCTCTTGGACATCGATCTCGACTCCAGAAACCTGGTATTCACGCGGGACCAGGCTTTGCATTTCAGGATAATCGGTCCCAGTTTCACGGTCGTGGATGGTGCGTCCGGTCTCTTTCATGGAGTGGATCACCACTCGCACTCGACCGAGCGGTACCTGCTTAATTTCGTATCGCCCGTCTTTGATTTCCGCAGTAACAGTCGGCCCGCGACCATCTTCCAGCGGCGTGAAATTTAACGTTCCCTGGGGAAGTGGCTTTCCACCCACCCTGACCGCTCCTTCGAGACTGCCCGACGGAAATTGTTCACCCATGCAACCAACAAAGCACAGAATAATGGCCAGCCGCAAAACATGTCGTAAATTCATTGCTCTGTGTCCACCAGAAATGTCAAAGCGGGTGAGTAAATGATTGCAGCGGACGATCATTCAAATATCTGGGATGAATTAAGGCAATTGTACGACAGTTCCGTCTTGGATTCCGCCGAGACCCTGCCACACGCTAAGGCCGATATTTTGGCTGACAAAGTGAACTGAGCCATCGCACATACCGACGTGCACACCGCCTGTATGACGACTGCGCGAAGCGGCAGATTCTCTGTTCCCATCAAAGGGCAAGCAAGGCAAATTGGCTTGAGGCAAATTGTGCCCCTGGGCTTGCACGCATTGGCTGGAGCGAATTAAATCGGGAATCGGACTGTTCGGTGGGTTAAGTGTGAAAATCCAAGCTGCGCCTGCAAAATCACGCCAATAACTGCCACGGAACGGACCAACTTCGTTGGGCCAAGAGAGCATCTCTCCGAAAGCCAAACTGTTACTGGTCCCGTCTGTAATGTCACCGAACCTGACACGTCGATAACCGAACGCTGCTGGAAAGTGTCCCGCCGTCAAGGTCCGAGCCGATCCGCCATCAATGTTACCAAAGAAAACTGCATAGTTGCCGCGCGCGTGGGAACTGAGGTCGTTGTTGGTGTTCCTCCACAGGGCTGCACTATTGTCGCTGGGGCAACGCATTACCGATAACACGGCTTGAGTCGGTGTGTTAGGTCCGACGGAATTCTGATTGCAATCCATAACACGGTCTCCGGGCGCAGGATTGCAATTGAAATCAAAGCGGCTGTAGACATTCCCCTGTTCCAAATACGCATAAAGAAAAATCGCCCAAGTCAAACGCGGATAGGAGAACTGCGTATTAAGATTGTTTCCCAAGACACCGTTGGGAAATACTCGGTGTGTGTCGTGGTAATTGTGCAGTGCCAAGCCAAGTTGTTTCACGTTATTTGAACACTGCATCCTGCGAGCTGCCTCGCGGGCGGCTTGCACAGCAGGCAAAAGCAGACCCACCAATACTCCAATGATTGCGATAACGACCAACAACTCGACCAGCGTGAACGCGAACCTCTTTCCCGGCATGCCTATCTCCCCATGAGCAGATCATAAGTTCGAGTTAAGTGGGAGCATTATACCTCCGTTCAGTTCGACCTGGCACGCTGAGTTGCAAAACGCGCTTCGATCAGCAAATTTTGACGTCTTTAAGTGCGGCCATGCGGTAAAGAATGGCCACGACGATATAATACTAATCTGTAATGCGCTCAGGCAATCCTTTGGTTACTTCAAGCCGATTGCTTCTTATCTGCTCTTCAAATGATTTGCGATCTATTTCGAGGATGAAAACATGTTTCGAATTGCGCTGCGACGGCAGCCAGCCTTCACGCTGGTCGAGTTATTGGTCGTTATCGCCATCATTGGCGTCTTGGTTGGATTGTTACTGCCCGCCGTCCAGTCGGCTCGCGAAGCCGCGCGGCGATTGCAATGCTCAAACAATCTCAAACAAATCGGGTTGGCGATGCACAATTATGCAGACACTTACAAATCTTTTCCGACGGCCAATGTCGTTCGGGTGGACGTGTCGCCACCTCGAGGAGATGGATGGACCTGGCATGCTCGAATCTTGCCCTTCTTGGAACAAGGGGCATTATTCAACAGAGTCAGTCATGTGATGGGAACTGATACTGGAACTCGAGATTCGGCAGAACAGATACTCGCGGGGCGTACGACAAAGCTAACAGTTTTTCAATGCCCATCCCATCCCGACGGTGTGCAGAATCCAGCCAAGCATGGATATCAACTTAGTACCTACAATGCAGTTTGCGGAACCACGACCTTTAATAACGATCAGTTGGATCAAGCAACTGACGTTGGCTATCGTGGCAATGGTATGTTTTTCATGAACAGCCGCGTGCGCTTTGGCGAGATCACCGACGGCACATCAAATACATTCTTGGTGGCTGAAGTTCACGACGAATTGCGTGGAGAACCGAATTCTAATCGGATGCGAGGCAGCGACCGGAAATACAACTTTGCTAGTGGCAGTGACGGCAATCCGCCTGAAGATATTTCTGAATACCTAGTGGGCATGGAAACCGACGATCCCATAAACGCCAATACTCGTGACGCGGCGGGACATTTCAGTAACGACGGTGAGTATGCCGGCAGCTACCACCCTGGTGGCGCTCAGTTTGTCATGACCGACGGTTCGGTTCGTTTTGTGACTCAGAACATCAATATGACCATCTACCAGGGGCTGGCAACTCGCGCCAACGGCGAAGTCGTCGGCGGAGACTTCTGACAAGCAACCGACTGCACCGTCAATCGCGGAGAAATACATGTTGAGGCCTAATCCATCGTTGGCAGCTCGGATTGCATTTTCCATCTTGCTTTTGAGTTACTGCCTTGGTTGCGGTACGAGCAAGTTTCCGGTTCGTCCAGCTAAAGGGAAGGTGGTGTGCGACGGTCGAGCCGTCACCGTCGGCTCGATTTCCTTTACTCCGATCGGCGAAGCGAATGTCGTCGAGACTGGCAAGTCTGCTTCTGCCACGGTTGGATCGGATGGGACTTTCACCTTAACGACGTTCGAACGTTTTGACGGGGCAATTGTTGGCAAGCATCGCGTGCAATACTCTGGACCGGAGGAAGAAGAGTCGAGTGACGAATCCAGCTCAGGAGCCGATCAGGACGCGCCAGACAAATCGGGTAAGAAAAATGCCGAACGAATAAGGCAACGCAGCACAGCCAAACGATCACAATGCGTCCAACAAGGTGAAATCATTGTCGAAGTTCAGGCGAGCGGAGAAAACAACTTCACGATAGAACTGACTGCGCCAAGAAGCTGAAACAGTTCCTGTTTTAACTTCGAAATCTTCGAAAGAAGGGCAGAAGAGCTTTGCCGAGGCGATTGTTATTGCATCCAGACTTCCTTCAAATCGACAGTAGCGTCGGGAATCGTGTGCGCAGTAACCGTTTCAGAATTGCGACCGAGCAAGCGAAAACCGCCATCTTCGAGCACAAATTGCTCAACCCAATGTTCGTCTGGGGCAACAATCCAGTACTCGGGAACGCCTGTTCGCTGGTACATTTCCATCTTCAATACTTGATCATGTTTGGGATTCGATTCTGACAGTATTTCGATCACCAAGTTGGGAATCCCTTTGATTTTCTTCGGAGTAATCATGTGCTTGCGATCGTTCATCACGACCAGAATATCAGGCTGGACAATGTCGTGTTGAGCTAGTTCCAAATCGGTTGGCGCGTTATACACTTCTCCCCGTCCAGCTTGTTCGATTTGTACGTAGAGCTGGAATTGAATTCTCCGTGATACCTTTTGATGGTTGGTCGCTGGTGCGGGACTCCTGTAATGTTCTCCATCAATGATCTCGTGCCGAAATCCGTCATTCGGAAAGCACTCGTACTCGCGATAAGAGTATTTAGTGGTTGGTCTGGTGATGGCTGACATCGACTGGGCTCATGGATAATTGGAGTATTTCGTTCTTGC
>CAZVBC010000066.1:0-7489 GCA_964625155.1 uncultured Pirellulaceae bacterium | reverse complement strand
AAATTAGTAAAAAATGGGACGGTCGTAGTGGGTTTAGTCTGATTTTTGCGGTGTTGCCTGTTTTCCAAGCGTATGTTTTGGAAAACCAATGTTTCGCTCTTTGTCACACTCCGGATGGACGTTTCATTATGGCTCGCTCATCGATCATTTGCCTGCTTTCGTTGTTTGGTCTTTTCTCGGGCGTCTCCAAGTCTTGGGCGCAACAAGAAGTCGGCTTCATCGAGAAGTTCGCGCTGGCCAATGATCGGCGAGCGGTATTGGCGGAACTGATTCCAGGCACCGAGGATTATTTTTTCTTCCACGCACTCCATTTCCAAAACGAGAATCGCTTGGCGGATGCTCAAGGGATGATCGATCAATGGAAAACGAAATTCGGAGAGAATGAGCGTGTCGCCAAGATGAACGCGCGGCAGATGCTGCTGGCCTACTCCGAGAATCCGCAGCGAACACTCGAGTACCTTCGCAGGCATCTGGGGTTGCAGCACGATCACGCGCCGCCCAGCCGCGATCGCGCCGCACAACTGCCCAGCGTACTGAACAATGCGGAAATCGATGCCGCGCGGATTCTGGATGCAGCGATTGCGAATGATCCGAGTCTGCAATCGATCGAAACGCGAGCTCTGGGACGATTGCTCGATCGACAGTTGTCGCCCATTCAACTGCGAGCGGTTTTGCAGAGATTGGACCGGGCCGATCTGCCGGGGGTGGTCAAGCGAATTGCCGAAGAGCTGGCCCTTCAGGACACTCGCGGCTTTGGTTGGGCGCCAGTTCACCGCCAACTGTCGCTCGACCAGCTCGACGAGCTGCTCAAGCTCCGGCCCCAGTTGAATAACAATCAGCAATTCGTTCGCGACTATGCCGCCAGATTAGTGCCAGCCGAAGGCCAGTCGCTGACCGATGTTCGTCAGATGAAGAGTTATCTCGAACGGTTGGCGGAATTTGTTCGCAAGCTGCCACCGGCTCAGAACAGTTTCAAAGTGCTTGTGCTGGGCAACCAACTTCGGTTCAATCTGTCGCAAGGTGTGTGGAACCGCGAGTTGTTCCTGGAATATTTAGCACTGCCGCGCCAGGCCGGATATTACGACCTCCGAAGATTGGCCAATCGGTCGGTCCCGATGGCCCAGCTCAACTACCAATTGCAACCACAAGTCCAACTCCCGGCCATCGGTGACGACAGTGGCGTGGTCAGAGCGCATCTTGAGTATTTTTTTCGATCCGATGAATCGACGGGCGAATTCGCGCGATACTTGGAGCGAGGGTACTTGGATCGCGTATTCGCGGAAACAAAAATTTTGTATGGCATCGGCGATGCCGCAGCCTGGTACGCCAAACTTCCGCCGGCAGCTCAGAAAGAACTGCGCGAGCGTGTTGAATTGCGTTTTGCGCCGGACAATCCCCAAAGCTATTCCAGCCAGGATCGCGTGGCACTCAGCGTTATGCTGAAAAATGTTCCGCAGTTGATCATCAAGACCTACCAAATCAACACACGCAATTTCTATCGACTTAACGGCAAGCCAATCGGCACGGATATCGACCTGGATGGATTGGTGGCCAACAAAGAACGAAAGCTGGATTTCAGCCAACCGTCGCAATTGCGCCACGCCGAGTCCATACAATTCGACGAGATGGTCGGGCGCGGTGTGTGGGTCGTGGATCTTTTGGGCGGCGGCCAGCGTTCGCGAGCTGTGATTCACAAAGGAAGTCTCACCAGCGTTGCTCATCTGTCCGATGCTGGACACGTTTTTAAGATCGTTGACGAGTCGGGGCAAGTCTCCAAATCAGCGCATATAGAAATCGGCGACCAGAGTTTCAAGGCGGGAGAGAACAGCGAAATCGTCGTGCCGTATGCGTCATCCACCAATGCTCGCAACATGCTGGTGGTAGATGGCGATTTCGCCGCTTTCGAGAATTTCACGCACGAGGCGGAAACCTACACGCTCGGCGCGGGATTTTTGGTGGAACCGCAATCGATGGTTGCGGGCAGCCAAGCAACCGTGCTGGTGCGAGCACAGTTGAGCTGCAACGGACGGCCAGTGGCCAATTCGCTGCTGGAAGAAGCCCGATTGACGATCGTGGCGACCGACGCTGAAGGCATCTCGACGTCTCAGTCGACCGGTACCTTGAGTTTGGACGAGAAAGGTGAACTGTCCCACAGGTTTTTGGTCCCCAATGGCATCACAACCGTCAAATTCAAATTGGAGGGCCGCGTTCAAAACCAGAGTATCGACGAGCGCCAGAGTGTTTCAGCGGAAACATCGATCCAATGCAATGGCATCCAAGCACTGACCCAAATTGCCGATTTCTTCCTGCGGCGCGATCAAAATGGTTTTCATCTGCTGGTGTTGGGCAGAAACGGCGAACCGATTCCGCGATTGCCAGTGACTGTTTCGGCCAAGCTCAATTCGATCACCAACCCCATCAATTTCAATCTGGCGACCAATGAATCGGGTCGCGTCGGATTGGGCAAGCTGGAAAATGTCAGTTCGATCTGGGCCAGTGCCCTCGATGTAGCACAGCGCACCTTTGCAATTTCCTCGGGCTTTCGCGATTGGCCGAGCCGCGTTCACGTTCGCAAAGAAGGACGAATCGAATTGCCACTGGGGACATCCACTGCCGATCGCAACGAGTTTTCATTGGTTGAATTAAGGCGTGGTGCCGTGCATGCCAACTTCAATGACAAATTGACAATTGATGGCGGCGCTCTGGTAATCTCCGCTGTGCCGGAAGGGGATTATTTATTGACCGACCACGCCCTGGGGACCAAGTGCATGATCTCCGTTGAAGATGCGCCCGCACAGCCGGATGCCCTTATCGGCAAATACCGTTGGCTTGATGCCGATCTGCGTCACCCGGTTTTCATCCGCTCCGCGGAGGCCAACGGCAACAAACTGCAAATCAAGATCTCCGGCGCGGACAAATTCACTCGAGTTCATGTGGCGGCAACGGCATTCTTGCCTGAAGCGCCATTGGGCCAACGGCTTGCGCTGGGGCATCCCAGCCTTTCGGCTCGCCCTCGCGTCCATCCGCGAAACGGATTTGTCGATTCATTGCGACTTGATGAAGAGTACAGCTATATCCTCCAGCGGCAATACGCCACAAAGTACCCAGGCAATCTATTGCCACAACCGAGCCTGTTGGTCCATCCTTGGGAAATCTCGACGACCGATAATCAGAGTCAGCAGGCCGCGCTCGGCGATGCGCTGCCACCCGGACCGGCGATGGCGCCCAGCGCCGCTGCGATTGAACCCCAATCCATGGGCCAAGCCGGGATAGCTCCAAGCCAATCGTCGAGTTTTGATTTTCTTCAGCGAGGGGTCCTCATCGCCGCAAACTTGGCGGTCGGCGAAGACGGTAATCTCGAGGTCCCGATCGACAAGCTTGGGGATCACACGCATCTGTCGATCATCGTTGCGCATCCGACCGCTATCGATTCGCGTCAATTGAATCTTGCAGAACAAGTTCTGGCGACGCAGGATCAACGATTGAAGGAAGCGTTTTCATCGGATGTGCACTTGGTGCAGTCGCAGGTGGGGCGCTATCTCAACGCCAAGGAGAAGACTCAACTCGGCGACGCTCGAACCAGTCGCGTCATGGTGTATTCGTCCATTGCCGATGTCTATCGGTTGTATGGCACTCTGCTGAACAATCCAGAATGGGAGAAATTCCGTTTTGTAAGCGAATGGCATAAGCTGAACGCGCAGGAGCGATTGGCCAAGTACAATGAGCTTGCATGCCACGAACTGAATTTTTACCTCTATCGCAAGGATCGGGCCTTCTTTGATTCGGTAATTCGACCGTTCATCGCGCAGAAGCTGGACAAGCAATTGGTGGACGAGTATCTCTTGGGACGGCCCTTGGACCGATATGCGACATTGTGGCAAGCCTCCCGGCTGAATACTTTCGAACGCATTCTGTTGGCCGATCGGCTCGAAACGCGCCGCGCGGGCATGGGGCGATGGTTGGGCGATTACCTCAAAGCTCATCCGCTGGATTCCATGTGGCGGAGCAATCGATTCGCAGCCGCGCTGAGGGGCAGCGCGCTCGATCTGGGCGATGTATCCCAAGCGGCTTTGGCCGAATCGCTTGCCGTGGGAGGCATGGGTGGCATGCCCGGGATGGACGCCGGCATGGGAATGGACGGCGGCATGGGCATGGGCGGCGGCATGGGTATGGGAGCAGATCCGCGCGCGGCTGGGCGTGGGGCTGCTGAACAATTGAGGAAATCAGTGGACGATAAACGTCTGATGGATCGGTCGGCAGGTACTGAAAGATTGGAAGCGGAAGGGATGGCCCCTCCGCAGGATGCTGCCAGTCGGTCCGGGCGGGCAGACTTCTTTTTCCAACAGCGACGAGGCCGTGGCCTGAGTGAATCGCCGAGATTCTTCCAGCCGCTCGACCAAACGCGGCAATGGGCAGAATCCCAGTATTACCATATTCGCTTGGATGCGCAGGTAGCGAGTTTGATACCGCCCGGCCCTTTCTGGCAAGACTATCTGGCGCGCGATGCGAGCAGACCATTCGTTACCGCCAACCTGGATTTGCCGGTCAATTCGATCAATGAAGCTTTGTGCGCACTGGCCGTTCTCGACCTTCCGCTCGACGGACAATCACCATCGATGGTCGTTGAAGATGAACGACTGGCATTGACCGCGTCGACGCCCGCGATCGCGTATGTCCAGAGTATCGAACCGGCCAAGTCAGGGCAGGTCGACGCGTCGGTCCTGTTGGGGCAAGACGTCTACCTGGCCAAATCCGAAGCAGATGTCGAAGCCAATCCGCCGGTCAACGCACGGCAGTTGGTCAAGGGCATTCCCTATCGGGCGGCACTGGTGGTAACTAATCCGACGAGCGCTCGACGGCGCGTCCAGATACTGACTCAATTGCCCGCCGGCTCGATACCGCTTGCCGGCAGCAGACTCACACGGGCAAATGAAGTGCAACTGGAACCCTATAGCACTGCGCAAATCGGTTACTATTTTTACTTCCCATCCGCCGGCCAGTTCGCGCACTATGGCGCTCAGTCGTCGATCGATGGCGTCCATATTACCAGCACACAAGCCCGTACCTTGCAAGTGCTGGATCGACCCGAGACCGAGGATGAAACAACATGGGGATACGTTTCCCGATGGGCCAGCAATGACAAAGTTGTAGAGTTTCTGCGCAAAGCCAACCTTGAGCAAATCGATTTGTCCATGATCGCGTTCCGCATGCAGGACAAATCATTCTTCGATTCCGTCACGCAACTCTTGACGGAGAATGACCGCTTTGATGCATCCCTGTGGGCGTACGCCGCCAGGCATAATGATGAACGCCAATTGACGCAGTTGCTGGCAATGCGCGACGACCTCAAGTCGCAGGTTGGGCCTGTGCTCCGCTCGAAACTGTTGGTGGTTGACCCGCGCGAGCAGATGACTTACGAACATTTCGACTACAAACCGCTCGTCGTTGCCCGTATCCATGAATTGGGGTCGCGGCGCGTGATCCTCAATGACGCATTGTTTGCGCAATATTCGCGGTTGCTGACTACAGTCGCTTACAAGAACGCCATGAACGCAGATGAGCAGATGGCCATCTGTTACTACATGCTGCTGCAAAATCGAATTGGCGAGGCATTGTCCTGGTTCCAGCGTGTCGTCCCGGAGAACCTTCCGTCGCGCATGCAGTACGATTACTTTGACGCCTATCTCGAATTCTATCGAGGCGATTTCGAGCGCGCCGCCCGAGTCGCGCGCGAGCACGCCGAACATCCTCTACCGCGATGGCGCGAGATGTTCGCTCAGATCGTTGAACAAGTGGCACAGCGGCAAGCGATCATCGAAGGGCGCGAGGTCGTGCAATCGGTCAGCTTGACCAGCCAGGATGATCCATCGCAGCGCCTGCTGGTCGATCGCCGTGAAGCTCAGCAATCGCGGTTGGCCGCCGATCTCCCCGCGCTCGATCTGCAAATTGTCGACGGCGTGGCCACAGTGGAATTCCGCAATGTCGAGAATATCCAAGTCAACTACTATCTGATGGATATCGAACTGCTTTTTAGTCGAAATCCTTTTGTCGTCCAAGATGGCAGCCGGACACCGGTGATTCGTCCCAATCACGTCCAGCAATTGGCCGTGGATCGCTCGGGCGGCACAAAGAAACTGGATCTCCCCGCAGAGGTTCTCAACCACAACATCATGATCGAAGTATCCGCGCAAGGGGTTTCGCGCAGCGGGGTGTTGACCGCCAATTCACTGAGCGTTTCGGTCATCCAGCCACAGGGTCGTGTGCAAGTGCTGGCCAAGAACGGCCGCCAGCCTCTGGAAGGTGCCTACGTCAAGGTTTTCGCTCGGCATCGGGATGGTCAAGTTCGATTCTTCAAGGATGGCTATACCGATCTCCGAGGGCAATTCGACTATGCGACGTTGAGCACATCGGATCTTGATTCGGCGGAGCGGTTATCGATCTTGATTCTGCATCCCTTGCATGGCGCAGTAGTGCGAGAAACGCATCCCCCAGCGCGATAGCGCAGAAAAGTTGTCAGCACCTGATGAGGGAAGATTGATGACAAAGAAGGCCTAAGCTTCATTCCTCTGCCTGTGTTGCTGGATTACGAGTAAACCACCTCAATTGGTAATTCTTGCTCACCTAAATTATGAGATCCTCTGTCTACTTTTCCTGGGGATTTCCACTTCGCCAAGAAACTGAAAAACTCCGTCCCTATCGTGACTTCATAGATAACTCGCATCTCCCTTTGATAAATCGATTACCTTGAAAGATGAGGGGCGCAGCGTTATTCTGCCTCCAATGAGGATGGGATTCCCCCGTCCGTTCCATTTTCTGTCCCCTCGCTCTCGTGTAAGGATTCGACATGTATCAAAGATTTAGTCTCGTACTTGCCTGGATAATTTTCGCGGCACTGGTTGAGCAGTCGTATGCACAAAACTCGAATTGGGTTTCTTTATTTGACGGCAAGACCCTGGACGGCTGGGAAAAAGTCGAAGTGGGCCGAGGTGAAAGCACTTGGGTAGTTCAAGATGGTGCGATGCATGGTTCTGGGGCGGCTTCCATGTTGGTCTGCACCAAGGGACCGTACAAGAATTTTCGCTATCGAGCTGAAGTCAAAATCAGCGACAAAGGCAACTCAGGACTTTATTTTCGAACGACGCGTCGCCCTGGATTTGCAGACGGCTATGAAGCTCAAATTGATAGTACTCATACCGATCCCATCCGGACTGGTTCCTTGTATGGAATGTGCCACGTTTACAAGCGCCTGGTTGAGCCGGATACTTGGTTTACCTACGAAATTGAAGTCAAAGACGATATTTGGCGAGGCCGAGAAATGACTCGCATTAAGATAACCGTCAATGGAGACGAACTCTACGAATATTTGGATTTTGATAAGACGTTTAAGGATGGCTATTTTGCCTTCCAGCACCACGATCCAGGTAGCCGAGTAGCTATCCGAAAGGTTGAAGTCATCGATTTAGGCGAGACTCCGCGCAAGAAATAGTGG